>DASUHI010000183.1:0-29083 GCA_036273575.1 Streptosporangiaceae bacterium
CCCCAGCCCAGCCGGCACCGCCAGCCGGCACCGCCAGCCCGGCCGTGCCCCGCCCGGCCGTGCCCCGCCCGGCCGCATCGCCATCCCACGCACTCCGTGTATGAATGTGACACCCATACGGGATTTCCGCAGTGGGTGCGACATTCATACGCGGCGAAGCGCCGGCCGACCGGCGCGCTGGACAGCTGCCGGGGCCCGAGTGACCTCTGAGGTGCATGTGACCCGCCGCCCGCCGCACCCGCCAGCTTGATCCCGGCGATCCGCCGATGCCGTCACTTCGACACCTTTCCGGCGCTCGCCGATCGCGATAGCTTTCCCTCACCGTGGCTTGGTGACGCCGGTCAGGTACGCGGGTTCCGCCAGATACGCCGACGTGCCGGTACGACGTCAATACCTCTCACAGTGGTGCTATCGCGCTTCGCCCGGGAGGGAGCACTCGATGAAGGACTCGTATCCTCCTAGCCCTTGGGATCCGCCTCCGGCGCGATGGCCACCCGGTGGTTCGTACGATGTCTGGAATCAGTCTTGGAGTCAGGATCCGTACTCGGCCTACGCTACTGGGCCGTCGCCGACCTATTCCTACGGCTGGCAGAACTTCGCGCCTCGGCGCCCCCGGTCACTTCAGATAGCGGTCGTGCTCATGAGCGTGGGAGCGGGGCTCGACGGGCTTAGTGTCATCCTCAGCCTCATGAGCTTTGGTGGCCACGGCCTGAACGGCGGGTACGGCATCGTCGGCTCAGCGATCGGCACGGGTTTGTGGTCGTGGATGGCCTTGGCCAACAGGGCAGGAAAGAGGTCGGCACGGACCACTGCGACCGTGTTCTTCGGAATCAATACCCTGGGCATCGGATTGCTGGTGCTCGTGAGCCACCAGCTCTCGCATATGGCCGCCAGGGTCGGGGTCTCCGCGACGGCGATTACGGCGAATACTCACTCCGCTTTGCTGGCCGGCATCGGTGTCTGGGTTCTCGGCCTCCTGACGATCGTGCTGCTGTGGACGAAGGCGTCCAGCGACTACTACGCCGCCATGACCGCACCTCGCTACTGACTCATGAGGGATCTGCGGTATTAGGGATTCCCGCCAGCCCAGTTGGAACCGTGTATCCGTGAGTCACCCAGCACCTGCACGTGCGATGGGTGTCCCACCGATACACAGCGCACCCCGACCCCGCCGCCGCGCGGCACATCAGCGGGGCGTGCGTGACCTCTGAGCGTTATGTGACTTGTGTGGCTAGCGCAGCGCCAACCCGACACGCCGGCCGGCGCAAGCCAGGTCGAGGAGCCGCTGCAGGGAGGAATCCAGTTGCCGTACCGGCCAGAGTCATCAGGATGGACCGCATGACGGCGGAACCCGGCGCATCGGGCGGCGAGATCCTCGCGGCGATCAAGGCGGGGCAGGCGTCGGCGACTGAGGTCGTCGCGGCCCACCTGGCGGCGCTGCACGCGGTACAGGAGCGGACGGGCGCGGTCGCCGCGTTCTGCGACCAGCGGGCTCTGGCCGACGCACCGAGCGATCACTGGCGAGGACTTCATCTTCACGTTGCCCGCCAGCCTGACCGGGTCTCCGGCGCTCACCGTTCCCGCCGGCGCCGATGCCCGCGGCCTGCCGCTGGCCGTTCAGGTGGTGGGCCGGCCGTGGGAAGACCACCGGACCCTGGCCGCCGCGAGGCTGCTGGCGCTCTGACGGGCCGTCGCGTGCGCGGCGGGCGCGATCGTCTCCTGTAGCCGCCTGGTCGCGTCCAGGTGGTCTCCCGTCCAGACGATCCGCACCGCGGTCGCCGCGGCCTCGTCGTCGCCGCTGTCGAGGTCGCGACGGACGGCCCTGATCAGCCGGTCGTCCGCGGCCTGGTCGTAACCGAGCGGGTCATCGGCCTGCTGCCCGTCGGTGAGGCTGGCTGCGAGGTCGTCGTACCAGCCGCGGACCCTGGTCAGCGACTGGAGTATCTCGCCGCGCGCCTCGGACCGGTCAGCCGCCGGCTCGCCAGGATCGCAGCGCCACAGGTCGAGCACCGCGCCCGCGGCCAGGCGGAGCGCGGATACCCCTGTTACCAGCCTGGTCACCTCGGCGAGCGGCGACGGCTTGGGGCCGTGCTCGGCCAGGTACGCGCGGAACGCGTCGTCGAGCCGCCGGTCGGCGGCGTCGGCGCGGCTGGCCTGCGTGTCGGGCAGCCCAGGACGCGCGCCCTGGCTGGTACACCGCAGAATGCCGTACTGCACGGCGCTGGCCAGGTACGCGGCGCTGTCGGTGTAGGCGTCGGCGAGCGCCTGCCTGAGCGCGGCGCCCGCACCGCGCGGCCAGAACATCAGCCCGACCACGATGCTCACGGCGCACCCGAGCGTGATGTCCTCGAGGCGCAGCAGGCCGACTACCCAGCCGGCCGGGCTGACCAGGTTGAACAAGATCACCAGCGTCAGCGTGAACGCGGCCTGACCAGCGGTGAACGAGATCGCGGCGGGCGCCACGCCAGCCAGCAGCACGGCGAACGGCAGCAGGATCCACAGCGCCGTCGGGTTGGTTCCGATCGCGGCGAGGATGCCCGCCCCGATCAGCAGGCCCACCACCGTCCCGGCGAGCGCGCGCAGCGCGTCCTGGCCCGTGCTGAGCGCGTTAGACCTGAGCACCGACAGCGTGCCGAGCACCACCCAGAACGCGTGCTGCACCCCGGTCAGCCTGGCTACGAGCACGGCGACGCCGAGCCCTGCCGCGCCGCGGATGCTGTTCCGCAGCCACACCGAGTGCGGCTGCACGTGGGCGGCGGCCCTGCTCTCCGCGGCTGACAGCGTGCCGGCCACGCCAGCGGGCCTGCGGCCCAGCATGCGCTGCAGCCAGCTGCGCCGCTCAGCGGCGGCGGTCAGCGCGATGGTGCGCCCGATCAGCCTTACCGCGTAGCCGGCCTCCTGAGCGCGGAACGACGGGTCGAGTGCGCTGACGAGCACTTTGTGGGTGTCGCCGTCGCCGTCGAGACCAGCACCGCCTGGCAGCTCTGCCGCCGCGTGGTTCTCCAGTTCCGTCAGCGCCTCGTCCAGCCAGGACATGGCTCGCTTGAGCTCCTCGTCGCTCCCGCCGGTGAGCTTCAGCAGCTCGGCGCCGCGCTCGAGCACCCCTGCGGCGGCGAGCTTCACGGAGCAGGCCGGACGGCTGAGCCGGGCTGACGCCGGAAGCTGGCCTGACTTCTTGATGATCAGGCTCAGCCAGCCGACCTCGGCCACGAGCCTGGTCACCGCGCGCGCCGACGTCCGCAGCCCGCCAGGCCGGTACGGCGTGGCCAGGAACGTCCTGCGCAGCGCGTCGTCGGCGTCCTGGGCCATGGCGACGGCCGCCTCCCGGTCGGCGGCGAACGCCGGGTCACACCCGCCGAGCACGAAGGCCACCTCGGCCCGCAGCCGCCCGGCCAGCGCCTCGCACGCGGCTGCCGCGGCCGGCCGCAGCGGCTCCCTGGCGGGAGCGGGCCAGAGCACCGCGATCGCGACCAGCCCGGCGACCGCAGCGAGCCCCCAGCCGGCCAGCCGCTGCGGGATCGCCGAGACCGGCGCCTGCAGCGAGACCGGCAGGATGAAGGCGAGCAGCAGGGCGGTCGACGCGGTCGCCAGCGTCGAGCTGACGACGCCGGAGAACAAGACGCAGAAGCCGACGACGGCCATCGAGCCCGCGGCGAGCCACGGGCTCGCCGACGCCGCGGTTCCCGCGCAGATGAAGACGGCGCCGACGACGGCGAGCGAGACCTGAGCCTGCAACCGCTGCGTCATCGGGCCGCTGAAGTCGACAAGCAGCAGCATCGCGAACGCGCCGAACGCGCCGAACGTGGCGACATCAGGGCTGCGGAGGACGTTGTCGCCCAGGGCGAACATGCCCGGCATCACGATCGCGCTCCGGCACGCCCTGCGCAGCGCGGCGTAATCACGGTCGCGTCCGCCAAGCCACTGCCACAGCCGGCCGAGCCGCTGCCCCAGATGCATAGCCCTCCGCCGCTCACGTGTCCGCACGATTGTCTCAGCCAGGTCCCATGTACCTGGCGGCCGGTGCCAGGTGGATGCGGCCCAAGTTCACGGATAGCCGATCCGATTGCGGGTAGCCTGGCCGAGATGTCCCGCTCGCTCAGCGCCGAGGTCCTCGCCTCCCGTTACCGCCTGGATCACCAGATCGCCTCCGGCGGCATGGGTTCGGTGTGGCGGGCCGTGGATCTGGTCCTTGACCGCCCGGTGGCCGTAAAGCTGCTGCGCGCCGAGTTCGCGCAGCACCCGGAGACGATTGCGAGATTCCGTGCCGAGGCGCGCCACGCCGCCGGCCTTTCGCACCCCTCCATCGCCCAGGTGTACGACTTCGGCGAGGCAGGTACCGACGAGCCCGCGTTCCTCGTGCTCGAACTCGTCGACGGCCCGCCGCTCACAGACCTGATCCGGACCGGCCCGCTGCCGCCTGACCAGGTCATGGACATTGTTGCCCAGGTGGCCTCCGGCCTCGCGGTCGCGCACGCCGCCGGCGTGGTTCACCGCGACATCAAGCCGGGCAACCTGCTGCTCGACAGCAGCGGAATCGTCAAGATCACCGACTTCGGCGTCGCCTACGCGGCCGGATCCGCCCCGCTCACCAGGACTGGCACGCTCCTCGGCACGCCCGCGTACCTGGCGCCGGAACGGGTCGCCGGCCAGGCGGCCGGGCCAGCCAGCGACCTGTACTCGCTCGGCATGGTCGCCTATGAGTGCCTGTCAGGTGCGGTGCCGTTCAGCGGCACCGCCATGGAGGTCGCGCTCGCGCACAAGACGCAGTGGCTCCCGCCGCTTCCGGCGTCCGTGCCCGCCGAGGTCGCCGGCCTGGTAGCCGACCTGACCGCGAAGGATCCCGGCGACCGGCCCGCAGCGGCCTCCGACGTCGCGACGCGTGCCCGAGCGCTGCGCGACGATGCCCGTGCCGGGGGGCTCGGCTCGCCGGACGTGACCGCCGAATTGCCGGTTACAGCCGCATGGCAGCAGGCGGAGCCGGACAGCTACGGGCCCGTTCCCCCGGCCGACGCGTACGGCGCGTCGTCCGGCCAGCCGTGGCAGCGCGGTCGATCACGCACTGGCCGGGGCCGGATCGCGGTGATGGCGGCGGCAATCGCGGTCGCAGCCAGCCTGGCCGGCTGGCTGATAGCAGGCCTGGCGAGCGCGCCGGCGACCCCGCGCGCACAGCCGCCGCGCTCGCACGCGAGCGCGCACACCGCCCGCACGGTCACCGTCAACGCGGCGGCGCTGCTAGGCCGGCCCGTCCGCGTCGTCGTGCGCGACCTGCGCGATCGCGGCCTGCGGGTCGCGGTCACGTGGCAGCCGGCGCGCGATGCCAGGCCGGGAACGGTGCTCGCGGTGCAGCCAGCAGGCAAGGTGCTGCCCGGCACGACGGTGCAGGTCACAGCCGCCAGCAGGGAGCATGGCCGCGGCCGGGGACACGACCACGGGCACGGCCACGATGGCAACGGCCAAGGCGGCAACTAGTGCCGTTGTAACCCGCCCCGGCCCCGCGACGTGCAGGCAGGACTAGTGCAGGTGGGCCTGCCAGTCGCCTGGCACCCGGCCGGCCGGGCCCGGCACCGGCTGCTCGGCCGGGTGGTGCTGAGGCGGCGCGAGGTCGGGCCCGCCCTCGTACACCTCGTTGGTCTGGTAGCTGAAGAACCAATCTTCGCCTGGCTCGAAGCTGCGGATGATCGGGTGACCGGTCGCCTTCGCGTGCGCGCTCGCGTGCTGCGAGGGCGAGGTGTCACAGCAGCCGATGTGCCCGCACTGCGTGCACCTGCGCAGATGCACCCACCAGCCGCCGGCCGCGTCACACTCGACGCATCCGGTGCCGCTCGGCGGGACCGTCGGCTCAACGCCCGGTAGTGCGGTCATGTCCCCTGCTCCTTCGCTGTGTCGCGCGCCGTGTGCTGCGTCGTGTCGCTGGTGGAGACCGGAAGCCAGACCCCGAACCTAGTGTCACCGGGGGCGGACCGCACCTTCAGGTCGCCGTGGTGCCTGCTCACGACGATCCGCCAAGATATGTCCAGGCCGAGACCTGTACCCTGGCCGACCGGCTTGGTGGTGAAGAACGGCTCGAAGATCCTGCCCTTGATCTCCTCAGGTATGCCCTGACCGGTGTCCGCGAACTCCACCATCAGCATGTCCCTGTCCATCGCGGTGCGGATCGTCAGGGTGCCGGTGCCGGCCATCGCGGCGACCGCGTTGTCGATCAGGTTCGTCCAGACCTGGTTGAGCTCTGCTGGATAAGCGGGGATTCTCGGCAGGCTCCTGTCGTAGTCCTTGACCACCCTGATGTCAGGCCCGAGCTTGTCGCCGAGCATGACCAGGGTGCTGTCGAGCAGGTCATGCACGTCGATGACCTGGTACGGAGCCCGGTCGAGCTGCGAGTACTGGCGCGCGGCTCCGACGAGCGCCGAAATCCTGGTCACCGAGTCGGTGATCTCGGTCATCAGCAGTTCGGTCTCCACCGTATAGCCGAGCCACCTGACCGCGCTCTCCATAGCATCGGCAGGCAGGCCGAGCGCGACCTGGTCGAGCCACTGGCTGTCGAGGCCCGCCTGGACGAACAGCGGAGCCAGATCCCAGCCCGCCGTGATGCGGTGCGCGTCGAGCCAGTCGGTGACCTCGTCCTCCGCGTCCGCGGTCTCCATCGGGCTGAGCGGCCTGGCCTTCGACGCCCGCTCGACCGCGTCCTCCTGCAGCCTCACCAGGCTGGCGACGAACGCGCTATCCAGCCCGGCCGACGTGAGCGCGGCGAGCTTGCCGCGCATGCCGGCCACACGCTCACGCAGCGACTCGGCCGCGCGCACTGCCGCGGCCGCCGGGTTGTTCAGCTCGTGCGCGAGGCCGGCGGACAGCGAGCCGAGCGCGAGCAGCCGCTCCCGCTGGCCGACGGCCTCCTGGGTGTTCTTGGTGCCGAACAGCAGCCCTTCGAGCAGGTGCGCCGCCATGGGGAACCAGTCGGTCATCATGTGGGCGAACTTGGTCGCCGCCAGCACGTAGAAGCGCGAGGGCTCGGTCGCCCGCAGTGAGTTGTTGTAGACCTGCGGCACCCGGTCGCCGAGGTAGGCGAAGAACGCTCCGGCGTACGCACCGGGGCCCGACGTCCTGCTCACCTCGACCTCGTCGCCGCCGATCAGGCGCGACAGCACGATCGTGCCATTGAGCAGCACGTAGAGGTTGTCCGCTGGGTCGCCCTCGGTGTAGACCATGCCAGGCCCGACGGTGATGACCTGGCCGTGGTCGCACAGCCAGGCGAGCTGGTCATCGGTCAGCTTCTCGAACAAGAACAGCCCGCGCAGCTCGGCCGCACTGCACCGGGCCGCGCCGGGAGGGACCCTCGGGGCCGCCGGGGCAGTCACAGCATCTCCAGGTACCGGTGCACGAGCATGACGGCCATGGCGCCCTCCCCTACGGCCGAGGCCACGCGCTTGGCCGACTCGGCCCGCACGTCGCCGGCGACGAAGACTCCCGGAACGCTGGTTTCCAGGTGGTACGGCGGCCTGTCGAACGGCCATCCTTGCGGCCGGCTACCGCCGCCGACGAGGTCGGGGCCGGCCAGGACGAACCCGCGCTCGTCACGCTGCACGACGCCGTCCAGCCACTCGGTGAGTGGCGCCGCGCCGATGAACACGAACAGCCACTGAGCGTCGACCGTCTCCGTGCCACCCGTCCTGCTGTCGCGCAACGTCAGTCGCTCGAGGTGATCGGTACCGTGCGCGGCGGCGACCTCGGTGCAGGTGCGCACGGAGACCCTCGGAGTCGCAGCGACCTGCTGCACGAGGTAGTGCGACATGGACCGCTCCAGCGACGACCCGCGCACCAGCAGCGTCACGGACCTCGCGCCCTTGGCTAGGTACACGGCGGCCTGCCCGGCGGAGTTGGCGCCGCCAACGATGTAGATGTCGTGGTCGGCGCAGCTGGTCGCCTCGGTCAGGGCTGAGCCGTAGAACACGCCGCGGCCGGTCAGGTCGGCGATGCCGGGCACGGTGAGCTGACGGTACGTCACCCCGGTTGCGAGGATCACAGTGTGCGCTCCCACCGACGTGCCGTCACCGAAGGCGACCCGGCGTGCCGACCCGTTCACCTCCAGGCCCACGACCTCGCGCGTTGTCAGCAGCTCCGCGCCGAACTTCGCGGCCTGCCGGCGCGCCCGGTCGGTGAGCTGGGCTCCGGAGACACCGTCGGGAAAGCCCAGGTAGTTCTCGATCCTGGAGCTCTGGCCGGCCTGGCCGCCGGTCGCAGTCCGCTCGACCAGGACAGTCCTGAGCCCCTCCGACGCGCCGTAGACAGCGGCGCCGAGCCCGGCGGGACCGCCGCCCACGACGATGAGGTCGTAGAAGGCCTCAGACGGGGTCGTCGCGAGCCCCACCCGGCTCGCGAGCTCAGAGTCGGACGGCTCGACAAGCGCGTCGCCGTCCGGGGTGATCACCAGTGGCAGCCGCATGCCGTCGGTACCGGCGGCCTCGAGCAGCCGCCGGCCTTCCTCGTCGTCGGAGCTGTACCAGCGGTAGGGAACCTGGTTGCGGGCGAGGAACTCACGTACCTGCGAAGACCGCGCCGACCACCGGTGCCCGACCACTTTCGTCTCGGCCACCGGGCGGTGGTCGGCGGACCGCCACGACTCCAGCAGCGAGTCCACGACGGGATACAGCTTCTCCTCCGGCGGTTCCCACGGCTTGAGCAGGTAATAGTCCAGGTCCACGACGTTGATTGCGTCGATGGCCGCGCCGGTGTCGGCGTACGCGGTGAGCAGCGCCCGCCTGGCCGCCGGGTACACGTCCATTGCCCGCTCGAGGAACTCGATGCCGTTCATCTCCGGCATCCGGTAGTCAGCCATGATCACCGCGACCAGGTCGCCGCGCAGCTTCATCTGGCGCAGCGCGTCCAGCCCGTCCGCCCCTGACTCGGCCCGCACGATGCGGTGGTCCTCGCCGTACTTGCGGCGCAGGTCCCTGGCGACCGCACGGGACACACCAGGGTCGTCGTCGACCGTCAGGATCGCTGGCCGCGGTGCGGCCTGCCCGTCGGCCGTGTCCTGCTCGGTCACCGGTGCACCCCTTTCACGTCGCGACGAGCTCCGCGAGCCCGCGCAGGTCGACGCAGTTCATGCCGTGCGCGGTCACGATCACCATCAGGACCGCTGAGCACCTGCGGCACCGCGCGACGGTGCCAGGCGTCCGCAGGTAAACCGCGAACTCGGCGACCTGCGCCCTGGCTCCGCACGCGGCGCACGTGCCGGTGGCGGCGGTCATCTCGGTGCCGAACACCTCGTGCAGCAGGCCGCCGATCGCGTTCCCGTCCAGCGCGTCCATCACGGCCCTCCTGGCCCGCCGAAGCGCTCGGTCTTCACCCGCTGCGGCGGGTAACCGAGCTTGGTGAGGCCGTCGGCAATAGTCTCCACGAACGCGGTCGGCCCGCAGACGTAGGCAGTTGCGCCATCATCAGCGGGCCAGGCGAGGCTGGCCAGCAGCGCGCCGTCGACCCGGCCGCGATGGCCCGTCCAGCCAGGCGGCTGGTGCCTGGTCAGCGCGTAGGTGACCGAGACGTCGCCGGCGTAACGATCAAGCTCGTCCAGGTAGATCACGTCGGGCAGCGAGCGAGCGGAATACACCAGCCTGGCGGGAACCGCCGAGCCGGCGCGCTCGCGGTGCCGCAAGATGGCCCTGAGCGGCACGATCCCCGACCCGCCCGCAACGAGCAGCAGCGGGCTGCGGGCCCCAGCCGCGTCCCAGACGAAATAGCCGCCGATCGGCCCGCGCACCTCGAGCTGGTCACCGGCACGGAGTTCGGTGGTCAGGTATGGCGAGACCTCGCCGTCATCGAGGCGCTGCACGGTGATGGCGAGCGACTCGCCTGGCGCGGACGCGATCGAGTAGGACCGCTCGGCGGAATAGCCATCCTCAGCCGTCACCCTCACGTCGACATGCTGCCCGGCGCGATGGCCGTCCCAGTCCGCCACCAGCTCGATCGTGCTGGCCGTGGCGGTCTCTGTGCGGACCGCAGCGACGGTCGCGACCTGCCAGGCTAGTCGCCTGCGTAGCGCTGTTCCCGCCATGGGTCTCCGTACATATGGTATCCGTATGTCTCCCAGAAACCCGGTTCGTCCTGGTTCAGCAGGTCAAGGCCGCGCACCCACTTGGCGCTCTTCCAGAAGTACAGATGCGGGACCAGCAGCCGCGCTGGCCCGCCGTGCTCGGGGTCGAGCGGCCCGCCGTCGTAACCGAACGCCAGCCACGCCTGCCCGCCAGTGACGTCGGCGATCGGCAGGTCGGTCGTGTAGCCGCCGTCGCTGAAGGCCAGGACAAACTGCGCCTCCGCACCCGCCTGCTCGAGCAAGGTGTCGAGCGAGACCGCCTCCCACCGCGTGTCCAGCTTGGACCACCTGGTCACGCAGTGGATGTCCGCGGTGACCGTCTCAGCGGGCAGCGCGCGCATCTCCTGCCAGGTCCACGACCTGAGCACCGAGCCGCCCTGCCTGATCGAGAACGTCCACGCGTCTTCGGCGACGTGCGGCGTGGGCCCGGCCGACAGGACGGGGAAATCGCTCGTGACGTACTGCCCTGGCGGCACCCGCTCAGGTGCTGCCTCATCCCTCCGGCGTCCGTGAAAACCACGCGATACTGGACTCATCCGTGCGTCGCCTCCTACCCCCGACTCGCGGCACCGGGCAAGAACTTCCCCTCACGAGCACCCTAACGGGGCGGCCGGCGGCGCGCCCCGGTGGCACGTCCCTGGTGGTGTTGGCAAGACTGGAGCCATGACGGCCCCTGCAACTGGCACAGAACCTGCGCTGAGGCTGGCCAGTTCGTCAGGACGCTGGGTGCTCTTCGCCACCATCCTCGGCTCCACGATGGCGTCGATCGACGCCACGGTCGTCGGCATCGCGCTGCCCGCGATCGGCCAGGAGTTCAAGGCGAGCCTCGCCGGCCTGCAGTGGGTGGTGACCGCCTACACGCTCACGCTGGCCGGGCTGCTGCTCGTGGCAGGCGCACTAGGCGACCGGTACGGGCGCAAGCGGGTCTTCCAGATCGGCGTGGTCTGGTTCGCGATCGCATCCGCGCTGTGCGGGCTCGCGCCCAACACCCCGGTGCTGATCGGTGCGCGGGCTCTGCAGGGAGTCGGCGCCGCCCTCCTCACGCCGGGCAGCCTGGCCATCATCGAGGCTTCGTTCCATCCGGACGACCGCGGCAAGGCGATCGGGGCCTGGTCGGGCTTCGCCGGCGTAGGCACCGCGATCGGACCCTTCATCGGCGGCTGGCTGATCCAGGCTGTGTCGTGGCGGCTGATCTTCGCGATCAACCTGCCGATTGCGGCTCTGGTCGTAGTCGTCACCTGGCGGCACGTGCCCGAGTCCCGCGACATGGCGGAGACCGGGCGGGTCGATGTCAGCGGCGGAGCGCTCGTCACGCTGGGATTGATCGGGCTGACCTACGGACTGATCGACGGCCCCGCAGCGGGCTGGAACAGGCCCGTCCCGCTGGCCTCGGTGATCGCAGGCGTCGTCCTGCTCGTGGCCTTCGTGTTGCGCGAGCGCCGCGCGAGGAACCCCGTCATGCCTCTCCCCCTGTTCTCGTCTACGCAGTTCTCTGCCGCGAACGTTGTCACGTTCATCGTCTATGCGGCGCTCGGCGGTGCGCTGTTCTTGCTGCCCATCCAGCTCGAACAGGTATCCGGGTATACCGCGCTCGAGGCCGGGATTTCACTGTTGCCGGTGACGGTCATCATGCTGCTGCTGTCTGCCAGGTCCGGAGCCCTGGCCGCGAAGATCGGCCCTAGGTTGCAGATGACGCTCGGCCCGCTCGTGATCGCCGCCGGGCTCGCGCTGTTTGCCAGGATCGGCCACTCAGGCGACTACCTGACCGAGGTGCTGCCTGCCGTCCTGGTTTTCGGCTTCGGCCTGGCCATCAACGTGGCGCCGCTGACCTCGACGGTTCTGGCCGCCGCTCCCGCCGAGAACGCTGGCGCCGCCTCGGCGATCAACAACGACGTGGCCAGAGCGGGCAGCCTGATCGCTGTCGCGGTCCTGCCGGCGGCCGCCGGCCTCACCGGCGCCGCATACCTGCATCGCGATCTGTTCTCGGCGGGCTTCAAGATGGCGTCGTTCATCGCGGCCGGCCTGTGCGTGCTCGGCGGCGCGCTGGCCGCGGTCACGATCCGCAATCCAGGCACGGCCGCGAAGGCGGCCGCGCCTGGCCCCGAGCGGCCCGTCCTGCACTGCGGCCTGGACTGCCCTGGACCCCGGCCGGCCGGGCAGGCGCGGGCGACTGCCAGGTCCGGGGCGTGAAATGGCCGCTCCCTCCCGGGGCGGGAAGGAGCGGCCTGACGGAGCGTGCAGCCCGGTTACCGGTGCACGTGCGACAGCGGCCCGGCGTTGACAGGGAACTGCGCGGTGTTCAGCACCTGGATCCCGGCGTGCTGCTCGCCGTTGAAAGGCGTGACGATCGGGGTCTGAGCGCCCGGCTCGCAGCCGAGGTTGAACGGGGTCTTCGGGTTGTTGAACCACAGGCCCAGGTGGTACTGGTGCGTGGGCGCGATCGTCTGCGCCGGATCCGGCGACACCGTGAAGGTCTCCTTGTCGAAGATGCCGCGCACTGTCGCGGTCCCGTTGCCGCGCCGGCCGGCCTGGATGTCAGTCTGGTACCACGAGATGCCGAAGGGCTTGGCCGGCTGTTCGATCACGAACAAGTCGAACCCCGCGTTGCGCGGCATGCCGTGGATCGAGACCTGCATAGTGTCGTTCAGCTTTCCCGGGGTGATCGTGACCTTGCCGCCGGCGTGCGCCAGGCAGGCGGCGATGCCGGCGGACGGCACGAGCCTGAACGTAAAGGACTTGGCGTGCGCGCTCGTGACCGCCGCGCCCGCTGAACCGGCGGTGAGACCTGCCGTAGCGGCGAGGCCGGCGGCGCTCGTGGCAGCGGCCAGCAAGGTCATCACGCGACGGCGCGAGGTTGTGACGTACTTCATGATCGGGAATCTCCTGTCTCGATGGCGGCCATTTCGGCGCCGCCGGGTACTGGCGTTTCCCGGGCCCGGGATGTCAGGCAGGGGTACGCGCCGCCGTGGCCATGGGGTTCAGCGAGTGCTCAGGGACTTTCCTGCTCCCGCGCGGAGCGCTCCTCGAGGCGAATGACCGCGCCGGAAATGCCAGCCTGGAAAATAGCTGTACGATCACATCCGATCTGCCAACCGACATGCCGCGAACGGGAGCCGCAGATGGCAGTCCCGGAACCGACCAGTGACGATGACCTGGTCGCCGAGCTGTACAGGCGGTACAGGACGCCGTTGCTCGGGTTCGTGATGCGGCTGACGGCCGGTGACCGCCAGCACGCCGAGGACATCGTGCAGGAGACGATGCTGCGGGCCTGGCGCCAGTCCGCCCAGTTCGACCAGCCAGGGCGGTCGCTGATGCCCTGGCTGGCCACGGTCGCCCGGCGTATCGTGATCGATGAGCAGCGCAAGAGGAATGCCAGGCCGATGGAGACGGACGAGGGGATGCTGAGCAAGGCGTCCACCCCCGACTGGACAGAAGACCTGCTGCGCAGCGTGATCGTGGCGGACGCGATGCGCGAGCTCACGCCCGCGCACCGGGAGATACTGAACGAGACGATCCTGCGTGACCGTACCGTTAATGAAGCGGCCGAGGTGCTCGGGATCCCGGTCGGAACCGTGAAGTCGCGGGTCTACTACGCGATCAGGGCGCTGCGCCTGGTCATGGCCGAACGGGAGGTGTCGTTGTGAGCGTGCAGCACACGGACGTCGCCGCGTACTCGTTCGGCCTGCTCGAGGACCAGGACAGGCTCGAGTTTGAGGCGCACCTGGCCGAGTGCGAGTCGTGCACCGCCGAGGTCGCCGAGCTGTCGACGATGTCCAGCCTGTTCGCGGGCGTCGACCCGGTGGAGCCTGAGCAAGACGAGCCTGGCGTCGCCCAGGTCGAGGACCTGATGCGCCGGCGCGCCACGGCCCGCAGGCGGATGGGAAGGCAGCGGGCGTTCCTGGCGGCCGCCGCGTCCGTGGTCCTGCTCGGCGGCGGGGTGGCGGCAGGCGTCGCGGCTGTCTCGCAGCCAGGCCCGGCGCCGGTGCTGGCGATGCAGGGCGAACAGCGCACAGCGGCGAACGCGGCCACCGGGGTGCACGGGCGGGTCGGGCTCGTCGACTTCGCGTGGGGCACGCAGGTGATCCTGGACCTCGCTGGCGTCCGCGGGCCGCTCACCTGCCAGCTCGTCGCGGTGTCGCGCTCTGGCGAGCGCAGGGTCATCGCCGGCTGGCAGGTCCCCGCCGCTGGCTACGGCGTGCCTGGCCACCCGGCTCACCTGCTCCTGGCGGGCGGCACGTCGATCGCCCGCGGCAACCTGGCCCGCGTCGACGTCGACGTCGTTGGCGGCCGCAGGCTGCTGAGCATCAGGATCTAGCCGGTATCCGCGGCCGGTCTCGTCCGCACGGCGCGCTGAACGTCCGTGCGGGTGACCGCCAGGTATGTCACCAGGATGGCGATCATCGCGGCCAGAGCGAAGGCAACAGGACCATCGCCCCAGCCGAGACCGCCGAGGCTCCTCGGCTTGCCGAGCCAGTCGGCCACAGACGCCCCGAGCGGACGGGTCAGCACGTACGCCAGCCAGAAGGACAGGACCGGGTTCCAGCCGAGCCATCGGTAGCCGATCGCCGGGATCGCGATCAGGACGGCGAACAGGACCGCCGACAGCAGGTAGCCCATGTGCAGGGTAACCGCGGTCATGTCGCCGACGGCGGTTCCCATCGCGAACGTCGCGACGACCGCTGCCCAGTAGAACAGTTCCCGCCTGGCGCTGCTGACAGTGTGGATGGACAGCGTCCGCTCCGTCCGCTGCCAGGTCCAGAACACCGCCGCGAGCCCGAGCGCGTAGAGCGCGGACGAGACGACGTAGGGCACCCCGAACCCGACGTGCAGGACGTCGGCTGCCATGGTCCCGAAGACGCCGACCATGACGACCGCGAGCCAGTAAGCCCACGCTACGTACTGGCGCATGGCAAGCTGCAGGGTCAGCGCCGCCACGAAGCCGGCGAAGCCGAGGCCGACGGCGGCCACCGGCGCGATCGCGTGAACGCTGTAGTCAGACGTCGACTCGCCCATCGCGGTCGACAGGGCCTTGATGGCCCAGAAGTAGATGGTGATCTCGGGAACTCTGAGGGCTCCGCGTGCCGTCAGCGCCGGCAGACGGCGTCTGTTGGCTGCCGGGGCGGCATGGCGCCCCGCGGGCCTGGCCGAGATCTGGTCCACGTCGGCTCCGTCAGGACGGCGGTGTGAGGTCGCGTCTGCGCTAACGATTGTGGCTGCAGCGGCGTTCCGTGCTCAGCCGATCGCGTAGGCCAGCACCGCGCCGATGCAGGCGACTCCCACGACGATCCACGTCACGTAGTCGTTGATCACGCCGCTCTGTACCCGCTCGAGCGGCCTGACCAGGATCGGGCCTTGTTCTGGCCGCCACGCCAGCGGCCTCCGCCGCTGCCCGTACAGGGCGAGCCAGGCAAACACGATCGCGCCCGCCGCCGACGCGGCTCCCGTGGTCACCGCCGCGAGGGACGTGTCAGGTGGCAGGAGAGCAGGCCCGTGCTGAAGCCGAGCGGCCCAGCCCAGCATCGCTGGTTCCAGCCGCGGGATGAAGACCGGTGCCAGCGCCGCGGCCACCAGGAGCGCGGCAGGCACGATCATGGACACCGGCGTCCGGCGCCTGGCCTGCGTCGTCTCGGCCGTCTCTTCGCTGGCCTGCACGGCCATCTGATGGTCCTCGGCAGGCGCATCGCCTAGGCCGTAGAAGATACCGCCCGCCGCCCTAAGCATGGCTGCGCCTGTCAGCGATGAGCAAACCACCAGGATGACCGCGATCCAGGCCAGCCCGCGGCCGGCCGCGCTGGCGGCGATCCACCCCGTCCCCAGGTAGCTGCCGAAGGGCGGCACGCCGGCCAGCCCGCACGCCGCGAGCGTAAACACCAGGCCCGTCACCGGCAGCCGCCTGCCGCGCCCGTGCAGGGTCGTCTCGTTGACGCTGGCGAGGCGGTGCAGCACGATGCCCGCGCAGAGTAGCAGGGCGCCAGTCAGCAGCGCGTTATCGGCCACGGCGACGGCGGATCCGGCCAGGCCGAGCGGCGTCAGCAGCGCGACGCCGGCGAGGACCACCCCGCCGTGACTCATCGCGGCGAACGCGACCAGCCGCTTGAGGTGGCGCTCGCAGACGCAGAACAGGGCGCCGACGGCCGCGGTCAGGAGGCCGAGAACAGCGAAGAGGCCGGTGACGGCGTCGCGGTGGCCGAGCGCGTCGCCGAACACCGACCAGTACACCTTCGCGACGCCGTAAAGGCCGAGTTCGATCATGACGCCGGCGAACAGGACGCCGACCGGGGTGGGGGCCACCGCCACGGCGTCGGCCAGCCAGAACTGGAAAGGTACGACGGCGCCCTTGACCAGAAGCCCGGCAGCGATCAGCACGAAGGCGACCACGACCAGCCCGTCCGGCCGGTGACCGCCGAGATCGTGGCCGATCTGGGCCATGTTCAGCGCTCCTGTGCGGCCGTAGATCACGGCGATGCCGGACAGCGTCAGATAGCTCCCGACGCTGTTGGTGATCGCGAAGGTGAGCGCGCCCTGCATCGAGCCTCGCTTCTCTGGCCGGTACGCGGTGAGCGCGAAGGCCGACACGCCCATGAGTGTGAACCAGACGAACAGGTCGAATAGATCCCCGGTCAGGCAGAACCCGGCCATGCCGGCCAGGAACGTCAGCATGAGGGCGTGGTAGTAGGTGGCGACCCGCTCAAAGTACCGCCAGGAGAACACCATCGCGGCGGTCACCAGCACCGCTGCCAGGCAGCCGAGCGAGGCGGCCAGCGGCGTGGCGACGAAGTCGATGCCGATCGCGACGTGATGCGACGGCCGGAAGCCGGCGAACCAGTAGACCGAATCCCGGCGTGCCGCGCCGGCCGCCAGCGCGGCCAGTATGACCGCGACCGCGGCGCTGCTCAGGATCGCGACGCTGTCCAGCGCCCGGCGGTGACGGCGGAACAGCGGGTGCACGGCCGAGATCGCGGCCGCGACCAGCAGCGGGATCACGACGGGCAGCGGGAGCAGCGCATGCACCTGTGGCTCCGTTAGCCGCGGAGCTCGACGAGCTCGTGCGGGTCGAGCGTGCCGAACCGCTTGTGCGCCTGCACCGCGATCGCCAGCAGCAGCGCGGTCACCGCGGCTTCGACGACCACGTCGGTCAGGGCGAGAGCCTGCACGACAGGATCGACCGCAGGCGTGTGCCGGGGGATGTCGTAGAAGTAGGGCGCAACCGCTCCGCGGCGGTACCCGACCGCGAGAAGGAGCACATAGGTGGAGGTCTGCACGACGATGAGGCACAGGATCTGGTGCACGAGGTGCCTGCTCGTCACGATGCCGTAGAGGCCGACGGCCAAGATCCAGGCCACGACGATGTAAGGGAAGAACTCCATCAGCGTCTCCCCGCCGGCACGAGCAGCGTTTGCTCGAGCATCTCGCTGACAACGACCGCGAAGGCCGCGGCGACCTCGATCCCGACGAAGAAGCTGATCAGCGCGATGGTGCCGGACGAACTCACAGCACCGGGCGTGCCGCCGAGCGGCAGGATGTTGGCAAGGTACGGCAGCCCGAGGGCGAGCGCGGCCACCCCGACGGCCGCGAACGAGCCAGCCGCCGCCGCCTCGACGGCGTCGGCCACCGCGACGGGGCTGATCCGCTTGAATATCAGGAACTGACCGCCCAGGTAGATAAGCATGAAGGCGCTGCCGAGCACCGCCCCGCCCTGGAACCCTCCGGACGGGCTGGTCTGGGCGTGCGAGGCGAGGAACCACCCGAGCGCCACGGTCGGTCCCACGAAGATCAGCGCGGCGATCGTGATCGCCTCGGTAGTCACGGAGTCGTCACGGTCGATCGCGTCGTCCCTGGGCGCGCGCTCCCGCTCGCCGCGCAGGTGCCTGAGCACCAGGCTGACCCCGGTCGCGGCGACGAAGAGGATGAACTCCTCGCCGAGGGTGTCAAAGCCGCGGTAGGCGAAGTTGACCGCCGAGACCACGCCGGTCGCGTTGGTCTGCCCGACCGCGATCCGGTTGATGACGTCTCCGTATGGCCCTGGGTAAAGGCCGAAGCCGGGCAGGCCGGCCAGGCCCCACAGGTAGAACGCGGAGAATCCGGCTATCGCGGTGGCGAACAGCCACAGGCGCTGTCGGGAACTCACTTGTCGCCTTCTTCTCTTCTGCGCACCTTCGCCAGCGCAAGCAGCACCAGGATCGGCAGCACGATCGCGCCGACGGACAGCTCAGACAACGTCACGTCGGGGGCCTGGAAGACCAGGAACAGCACCGCGAGCAGCAGGCCGTAGCCGCTCAGCACGATCACCTGCCGGACGGGGTCCCTGACCAGAACGACCGCGGTCGCGGCGGCGGCGACAAGCACGAGGACGGTGACTTGGAGGACGTCCATCAGCCACAAGGGAACGGTGTACGGCGTCACGACGGCCGCTGTCGCGAAGGTCATCGCCGCTTCGCCTCTGCATCCTCGTGATCGGTGTGGTTTCGGTCGTCCCCGTGTGTCCAGTCACCGGCTTGCCTGATCCGCGCCGCCCTGATGGTCGCGTGGCTCAGGAACGGCGTCGCGATCACCATGAGCGCGATCGCGAGCCAGGTCTGCATGCTGTTGACCGACCACCCGGACTGAATCAGGATCGCGACCCCGACGATGACCGGCGCGATCAGCCCGGCCAGCGTGACGTAGTGCACTTTCTGGTAGACGTCCCGCATCAGCAAGATGCCGGCCGACGCGCCGAGCACGACGAGGACGGCAGCTCCGAGCAGAACGTCGGCGACGATGGTTCGCGCGGTCACAGGCGGTTCCCCAGGAACCTGACGAACACCAGGCCACTGCCGAACACCAGAACCGCGAGGTGGACGGGAAGCTCGAACTCGCCCGAGCGCCTGAACCCCTCGGACAGCAAGATCAGCACAATGACGACGACGGCGCTGATCGCCTCGAAGGCCACCACGGCCTCCATCGCACTGCCACGCACCAGGACGACACCACAGGGAATCAGGGCTAGCAGCATGGCTATCGCGGCGACCACGAAGCCGTTCACGGCCGGGCCTCCGGCTCGTCAAGCACGAGCTTGTGCGTGACCAGCACGCCGCGATCCCTGTCGATGCCGAGCACGAACGTATTCGGCGCGACCGAGCGTGCTGCGACGATGAGCGCGCGGCGCATCTTGCCCTCTGGGGTGAGGGGACCATAGGCGACGGGTTCTGTCACGAATCCGCTTCGTGGTTCCTTTCCGTGCACCACCCGCCGCCACAGGGCGGCGAAGACGAGGCCGGTCTCCGTGACGACCTGCCCGGGCAGCCTGAGCGCGCAGGCCAGCCACGCCAGCCTGATGCGGAAGCTGACCGATGCCTGGTGACTCGCAACCTCCGCCAGCAGCGCGCCGAGTGCCGCGGCACCCGCGCCGGCGAGCAGTTCGTCAACCGCGATCGAGTCGTCCGTGATGACCCAGAACACCATCAGCACGACCCACCAGCCGAGCCACGAGGCGGCGCGGCGGCGGATCGACGTGGGGTGCCGGTTCGTCACGCGCACCGGCTTCCCGCAGCGTGACCAGGCAAACGCTCACCTGCTGGTGGAGCACAAGCGACAGGCAGATGCTCGTCAGGGGTTCTCAGTGGACTCCCAGTGAGATTCCCGGCCAGGTGCGCGGCAACTGCGCCGATAATGGACGTCATGCCGACCAACAGCGCCGACCCGGCGGTGCCAGCGCAGCGGCTCGTGGCGTACTGCCTGGCCATCGCCAGCGTCGCGGCCGCGGTCATTCACTTCGCCGTCGCGGGCTCCCACTTCCAGGAGTACTGGGTGTTCGGCGTCTTCATGCTGACCGCCGGCTGGCTGCAGCTGGCATGGGCGATCCTCGCGATCGCCAGGCCGACGCGGGCCGTGCTGTGCGGCGGTGCCGTGCTCAGCGCCAACATCATCGCCATCTACGTCCTCACCAGGACCATTGGCGACATGGTCGGTCCGACGCCAGGCAAGGTCGAGCCCACCGGATTCGGCGACGTGCTGTGCACCGTGTTCGAGACGCTGATCCTGGTCGGCTGCTTCTGGCTGCTGACGACGAGGACGACCTCGCGGGTGCGGCGCAGCGAGCTCACGGCGACAGCCACCGCAGCAGGCGGCATAGCCGCCGTGCTGCTGAGCGTCGCGCTCGTAGCTGGCGGCCCGGAGATGGTGATGGCAGCGGGGCCTGGGAACACGGGCAAGTCAGCCGCCTCGTCGCACATGCGCATGCGAGCCGCGCGTGGTTCTCAGCTCAGGCTGGCGACCAGCACACCGGGCGGTGACATCACGATGCCCGATCCTGGCATGCAGATGGCGCCGGGCATGGCCATGGCGGGGTCAGCGACGTGCGACGCGAGACCTACGCCCGCCCAGCAGCGCGCCGCCGTCGACCTGGTGAAGTCAAGCTGGCGCGGCGCGAGCAGCTTCCGTAGCCTCGCCGCCGCGCAGGCCGCGGGCTACCGGGCGATCACGCCGTCCGGCCTCCCGGTCGTGCACTACCTGAACGTGTCGTACTACCTGTCCGACGCGATGCGCGGGCACGTGCTCGACGCCGCCAAGCCCCAGTCCCTTGTCTACGCCAACACGCCTAAGGGAGCGGTGCTGGTCGCCGCGATGTACATCACGACTCCTGGCGGCGACACGCCGCAGCCTGGCGGCTGCCTGACGCAGTGGCATGTGCACACCAACCTGTGCCTCAGCCGCGGCCTTGGCGTGGTAGGCGTCGTGACGGCCGCGCACCCGACCTGCCCGCCGGGATCGAGGAACCACGTGACCCCGCCGATGATGCACGTCTGGTTCGTGCCGATCCCCGGCGGCCCGACGGCGATCGACGCGTCCGACGTCCAGGTCGTGCGTGCCGCCGAGCGGGTGCGCGCGCCGCGCAACGGTCCGGCCTGAGCCCGGCTTACGCCCGCCGCGAAAGCCACTCGGCGCGGCGGCCGGCGGAACGTAGCGTAGTGACCCACGGGTACGGCGACCGATGCCGTCGCGGCCAGGAAGGGAACGCAGATGTCCGATCCGGTCGTGATCGGCCGCCCGCAGGACAAGCAGCCGCGACGCCCGCTGCTGCGCACGATGCTCGGCGACGTCCTCAGGCGCACCAGGCTCGAGCAGGGCAGGACGCTGACGGACGTAGCGAGGGCCGCGCGGGTCTCCATGCCGTACCTGTCTGAAGTCGAGCGCGGCCGCAAAGAGGTGTCCTCCGAGGTGCTCGCCGCCATCTGTGATGCGCTGCGCATCGACCTCGCCGACCTCCTGGCCGCCACCGGGAGAGACCTCACGGCAGACGGCGAGCGCCAGGCGAGGATCGTCAGGCTCGATTCCATCCGCGGCACCCGCGCTCCCGGGCCGCAGCGCGGTCCTGGCGACGTGACCTGCTTGCTCGCCGCGTGAGGCTCAGGCGCTCAGTAGCTCCGCGGCCGCGGCGGCCTTCCGGCTCTCGATCACCTCATCAGCCAGGCCATAGTCGACCGCTTCGCGGGCGCTGAACGTCCTGTTCCTATCCGTATCGGCCCTGATCTTGCTGACCGGATGCCCGGTGTGCCTGCTCAGGATCTCGTCGACCTCCGCACGCACCTTTGCCAGGTCCTTGGCCTGGATCGCGAGGTCCGGCAAGGCACCCTGGGCCTGGCTCGATGGCTGATGCAGCAGCACCTTCGCGTGCGGGAGCACCGCGCGCCTGCCAGGTGCGCCGGCGGCGAGCAGCACAGCGGCCGCCGATGCCGCCTGGCCCATGCAGATGGTCGCGACCGACGGCCTGATGAAAGCCATGGTGTCGTAGATCGCCGTGAGCGCGCTGAACGAGCCGCCTGGCGAGTTGATGTACAGGCTGATCTCCACGTCAGGGCTGACCGACTCCAGATGCAGCAGCTGAGCCATCACCACGTTCGCGACGCCGTCGTCGATCTCGGTGCCGAGGAAGACAATTCGCTCGGAGAGCAGCCGCGAGTAGATGTCGAACGCACGCTCCCCAAGCGGCGTCTTCTCGATCACGGTAGGGATCGTGTACTGACCCATCGTCATAGCCCCGCCATCCTGGCCGCGACGGCCGGGCGGACGTCGTCGAGCCGCTCGACGATATGGTCGATCATCCCGTAGTCGCGTGCCTCCTCGGCACTGAACCACCGGTCGCGCAGGCTATCGCGCTCGATAACGTCGGCTGGCTGCCCGGTGTGCTGTGCCGTCAGCTTGATCATCGTCGCGCCCGTCTTCTCCAGCTGCTGCGCATAGATCTCGACGTCGGCCGCCGTCCCACCGAACCCGGCCGACCCCTGGTGCATCAGCACCTGGGCGTGCGGCAGGCTGAAGCGCTTGCCGGCCGTGCCTGCGCACAGCAGGAACTGGCCCATGCTGGCGGCTAGGCCCATCGCCAGCGTGCTGACGTCGTTGGGGATCAGCCGCATGGTGTCGTAGATTGCCAGGCCGGCGGTCACCGAGCCGCCAGGCGAGTTGATGTACAGGCAGATGTCGCTGCGCGAGTCCTCGGCCGCCAGCAGCAGCAGCTGCGCGCACAGCCTGTTGGCCACGGCGTCGTTCACCTCGGAGCCGAGCACGATGATGCGGTGATACAGCAGGCGGCTGATCAGCTGGTCATCGAGCGAGCCTGAATTCGTGCCGGTCTGATCGAGCGCGGTCGTCATAGGTCTCCCTTGATCTGCGTTCCTGCCTCTTCCTCGATCCACACTGCGCGACGCGCAGGCGGCATTCCAAGGCAATCTGCTGACAGCAGAGGATCAGCCGGAGTGACTACAATCGCCTGATGATCAACGGCGTGCACGCGATTGTCTTCTCGTCAGAGGCCGATGCAGTCCGCTCCTTCTTCGCTGACGTGCTCGGCTTGGCATCGGTCGACGCGGGTGGCGGATGGCCCATCTTCGCCCTGCCGCCCGCCGAGCTGGCGGTCCATCCGGCCGAGGGCGGCACCCGGCACCAGCTGTTCCTGATGTGCGATGACATCCATGCCACGCTCGCCGAGCTGCGGGACAAGGGCGTCGAGATCGCTCAGGAAGTCACCGATCAGGGCTGGGGCCTGCTCGCCGCGATCCGGCTGCAGGACGGCGCCGAGCTCTCCGTCTACCAGCCACGGCACCCCTCGCCGCCCAGGAACTAATCAGCCGCCGTACGGGCGGGTGATGATCTCCATCAGGTGACCGTCCGGATCAGCGAAGTAGACACCGCGACCACCGTCGTTGTGATTGATCTCCCCTGGCCTGGTCCGGCCAGGATCGGCCCAGTGCTCGATGTGCCGGCTGGTTATCCGCCCGAAGATCGCGTCGAAGTCATCCTCCCCGATGAGGAACGCGTAGTGCTGGGTCGCGATCTCACGGTCGGTCTCCGCGTAGTCCAGCGACACGCCGTTGTCCGTGCCGACGACCAGGAACCGGCCGAACCTCGTCGCCGCGGCGAGTCCGAGTATCTCCGTCAGGAACGACGCAGACCGCTGCTGATCGCGACACGCGACGATCGTGTGATTCAGCTCAACGCTCACCGGGCCGCTCCTCTCCTGGCATGGCCACGCCCCTTTGGCCATTCTGAGCACGCGGTGCCTTGCCGTTCAACTCAGGCGGATATTCCGGGCAGATGACCGCGGCCGCCACCTATGCTGCCGGTGTGAGGTCAAGGCACTCGGCAGGCATACTCAGCCGCGGCGGCGGGATGCCGCGCGGATCGGCCGCCTACGGTCCCGGTTCCGGCCAGGGCCGCCCCGAACTCACCGACATCGGCCGGCTGCTCGCCAGCCACCTGGGTACCGCCGATACCACGCCGCCGATAGGCAGGGGCTCCTGGCCGGCCTACGACCAGGTCAACGTCCAGACCGGCCTCGACGCCTGGCTGGCCCAGCCGGGCCGCAGCCACGAGCTCGTCGGGTTGACCAGGTTCCGGCATAGTGACTTCGGCCTCGCCGACCTGCTGCAAGGCAGCGGCCAGCCATGGCACCCCGGCGTCGGCAGCGTCGCGACCGAAGCGCTCCCTGCCGGGCCAGACGGCTCGACCACTGAGTGCGTGCAGTGCGGCATCTACCTGACCGCCGATAGCGAAGGGATCGCCGCGCTGCTGGTGCGCGGGCCGGAGGAACACGGCGCGATCGAGGGCGTGGAACTGGAGGTCACCTGGTCACCGTCCTGGCGCGCCTCGGAGATCGTCGGCCAGATCCGCGAGCTCGCCTTGCGGCACAACGTGTTCCGCGGCCACGTCATCGCGTTCGGCGACGAGGTCTTCAGCCACCACCGCGGCGCCCTGCTCAGCTTCGCCGACCGCCCGGCCGTCGACCACGAGCAAGTGATCCTGCCGCCTGAGCTGCTCGACGGGATCGAGCGGCAGGTGCTCGGCGTCGCCAGGCACGCCGGCCGGCTGCGCGCCAGCGGTCAGCATCTCCGCCGCGGCGTCCTGCTCTACGGCGTGCCGGGCACGGGCAAGACGCACACGATCAGGTACCTGCTCGGGCAGCTGCCTGGCACGACGGTCGTGCTGCTGTCCGGCGGCGCGCTCGGCATGCTCGCCGCGGCGTGCTCGGTGGCAAGGGCGCTGCAGCCATCGCTGGTCGTCGTTGAGGACGTGGACCTCATCGCCGAGGAGCGCGACCATCACCTCGGGGAGAACCCGCTGCTGTTCGAGCTGCTCAACGAGATGGACGGACTCGCCGCTGACAACGACGTGACGTTCCTGCTGACGACCAACAGGGCTGACCTGCTGGAGGACGCCCTCGCTGCCCGCCCTGGCCGGGTCGATCACGCGGCCGAGCTGCCCGTTCCCGATGCCGGCGCCCGTGCCAGGCTGATCCGCCTGTATCAGGGCAACCTGGTGCTCGAGATGTCCGACCTGGACACGGTGATCGGGCGCACAGAAGGCGTGACGGCTTCCTTCATCAAGGAACTGCTCAGGCGGGCCGCCTTGCAGGCGGCTGAGGACGAGGACAACGGCCGCGAGCGCGACGACGCGCCGCTGCGGGTCTCCGACGCCCACATAGCGGCCGCGCCCGATCAGCTGCTCGACACCCGCAGCGCGCTGACCAGGGTGCTGCTCGGCGGGGCCGCACCTGGGTCGCGGCGACGAGCCGGAGGTGAGGACGGTTCCTGAGCCCGGATTCGACCTGGTAATCCGCGGCGGCACCGTCGTAACGGCCGGCAGCTCGGCCGTATGCGACGTCGCGGTGCGGGACGGCACGATCGCCCAGCTAGGCGGCGCCCCGCGCGGTCGCCGCGAGCTTGACGCGACGGGCGCTCTGGTGCTGCCTGGCGGCATCGACATGCACGTGCACCTGTCGGAACCAGAGCAGCCTGAGCCTGGCGAGCCCGCCTGGGTTGACGACTTCGCCAGCGGCTCGGCCGCCGCGATCGCCGGCGGGATCACCACGATCGGCAACATGACGTTCCCTGCGGACGGCGACTCGCTGCACCAGTCGCTGGGGCGCGACCTGGCGGCGGCCAGGGACCAGGCCGCTGTGGACTACGTGCTGCATCCCATCCTGATGAACCCGTCCGAGGACGCCCTCGCGGAGCTTCCCGACCTCGCGGCGGCCGGGCATACGAGCCTCAAGCTGTTCATGGTGGTGGAAGAGTTCGAGGCACAGGCGGACGCGATGATCGAGGCTGTGCGGATCGCCGGACACCACGGCATGCTCACGCTGATCCACTGCGAGGACGGGGCGCTCGTCAGGTTCGCGGGAGCGCAGCTGCTCGCGGAGGGGCGCGGCAGCATCGCCAACTGGTCGCCGAGCCGTCCGGTGGCGGCCGAGCGCGCCGCCGTCGAGCGGGCCGTCGCGATCTGCGAGGCGACCGGCTCGCCGATCTACATCGTGCACCTGTCGTCCGGAGCAGCGCTCGCGGCCGCCCGCCGCGGCCGCGCCAGCGGCCTGCCCGTGTTCGTCGAGACCAGGCCGCTGTACCTGTACCTGACCAGCGAGCTGCTAGCGGGGCCCGAGGGTGGCAAGTACATCGGCGCTCCCCCGCTTCGCGAGCCAGGGGACATCGACGCGCTCTGGGCCGGGCTGGCCGACGGGACGGTGGACACGCTCGGCAGCGATCACGCACCGTGGGCGCTCGCGGACAAGCTCGATCCTGCCCAGGACGTCACGACGGCCCGCCAGGGCGTCGCCGATCTCGAGACGATGCTGCCGATGCTGTTCGACGCGGGCGTCGGCACCGGCAGGATCTCGCTGCACAGATTCGTCTCGCTGATCTCCTCTGGCCCGGCTCGGCTGTTCGGCCTGTACCCGCGCAAGGGAACGATCGCCGTCGGCAGCGACGCCGATCTGGTGGTGCTTGACCCGCGGTTGCGGCGAACCATTGACGGCGCCGCGATGCGTTCCAGGGCTGGCTACTCGGCCTACGACGGCCGCGAGGTCAGCGGCTGGCCGCGGTTCACGATCAGCCGGGGCGACGTCGTGTTCGAGGACGGCGAGGTGCTGGCCGCAGCAGGCCGCGGGCAGTGGTTGCGCCGCGGCCGGACCACGCCGCCATAGGCGGGAACACGCCGCCGCGGCCTGGACCCGGTGCGGCGGTCAGGATTCCTCGACGCTCAGCTTGGCGTCGGCCTTGGCGCCCTTGTCGGCGAACAGCACGAAGTGGAAGATGACGAACCTGGTCAGGAACGTGAAGCAGTTGGCTGCCAGGTAGAAGCCCTGCACGAACGCGTCGTGCGCGGCGCCGTGCAGTCCGAGCACCGCGGCCTCGCGGTACCCGAAGTGGCTAGCCTCGGTCAGAACGATGCCGACGACCAGCGAGATGGCGACGAAGGGCAGCGTCTCCCTGAACACCCGGGGCTTGCCCTTGCGCTCCCATGCCCAGCGGCTGACCGCGTAGCTGACCACCACGCCTGCGAGCCATCCGGCGGCACCAGCCGTACGGCCCGTCATCGCCAGCACGCTGAAGCAGATGAAGTACGTGATCTGCGTCGTCGCCAGCGCCAGCGCCGCCGCTGGCGCGAACCTCAGCATCCGGCGGCCGGCCGGCGCGCCCACCCAGCGACGTAGCGGCTCAGGGAACCTAGACCAGACGTCGTGCAGGAATTGGCGCGGTGGGAGCGGCATTGCTTCAAGCTACCCCAAACCGGCTGTAGCCATGACCAGAACGCGCCGTTGCCCCGGACCGTCTGCAACCAACTGGTTGACCACGGCGCCGGAGCCGCGTAGTTTATTCAACCGGATGGTTGATGAGTCGGCAGGCGAAGGAGGCGACCGTGGCCGTGGCCGCTGATCCGCTCTCCAGGGTCTTCGCGGCCCTGGCGGACCCGACCAGGCGCGACATGGTCGCGCGGCTGGCCGCGGGGGACGCGACGGTCGGCGACCTCGCCAGGCCGTACGACCTGACCGTCCAGGCGATCTCCAAGCACCTCAAGGTGCTCGCAGACGCCGGGCTGGTCAGCCGCGGCCGGGACGCCCAGCGCCGCCCCGTGCACCTGGAGGCCGAGGTCTTCGACCTGATGACCACGTGGATTGAGCGCTATCGGCGCGAGGCGGAAGACCGGTACCGCCGCCTCGACGACATCCTGGCCGCAATGCCGGACGGCACAGAACACAGCGAGCAAGATCATCGTCATGAGCGCCAAGATCCACGAGACCGAGATCGCCACTGACTGCGAGATGCCTCTCGTCCGGATCACCAGGTGCTGGCCGGGCAAGCCTCACGCGATCCGCGGCGTCTTTTCCGATTGCCGCCGCCCGCCAGGGGAAGGTTGAACCGAAGCGTGACATCACGCAGGACATTCGCGGAGGTTCAGATGTCCCCGAAGAACAGAAGCGATGCGATCAAGGAGGGCGCACGGCAGGCGGCCGCTCAGGTGACTACCGCCGCCGAGCGCGCTAAGCCGCTCGCCAAGAGCACGAGCGAGGCGGCCAGGCGAGGGTTCTTGCGCGGCCGTGCCTGGGCGGCGCCACAGGTCGAGCGCTCAGGGCAGGTCCTGCAGGACACCGTGGCACCGAAGGTGTCGGCCGTGCTCTCAGAGGCGGCCAGGCGGATCGACCCGGCCCAGCCGCGGTACCGCAACTGGCGCAAGCCGGTCGGCCTCGCCACGCTGACCGCGACCGTGACAGCGGCCGCGGGCGCCGTGGCGGCCTTCTTGCGCAACCGGAGCCGGCCAGGCGGCGCGATCGCCAGCGCGGCCGACCAGGCCAAGGCCGCGCGCAACGGGCAGCCGACGACCGGCCTCGGCGCGGATAGCGAGGTTGACTCTCAGGTCAAGAGCTGACCTGAGGTCGGAGGCGAGCGGCGGGCCGTCAGGCTCGCCGCTCGCCTCGTTTCGCGCGCGCGTCCTGTTACGAGCCCTCTGTGACTTCGTAGACGTGGTCAGCGACCAGGCCGTGGGCCTCCCGGTGCACGCTCGACGCGGCGCCCGCAGAAGGAGCGTCCACCAGGCAGAAGACCTTGCCCTGCGTCTCATCGACCCAGTAGCGCAGGTAGTGCACGTCGTACTTGCCCTCAGTCTGCAGGTCAGCCATGTGCGCCTTGGCCACATCGTCGGCCGAGACTCCGCCGTCGATCGTGTGGACGTCCATATAGAGCGGCATTGTTCCTCCTGTCGTGGCAATCACCTACTGCCGCGACGGTAGGGCGGCCGCTCCCGGCTGGACATCGGGAGAACGCCCCATATTGGGCTGTCCGGCCGCCTACTTTTCCGCAGCCACCAGGCCGAGTCGCGATGCCGCCGACGCGGCCGCGTTGCGGGTGGAGACCCCGAGCTTAGCCAGCACGGCCGAGACATGGTGATCGACCGTGCGCACCGAGATGAACAGGCGGTCCGCGATCTGAGCGTTGGTGCGCCCCGCGCAGATCAGGTCGAGCACTTCCCGCTCGCGCCTGGTCAGGCCGCGCGGGTGCGCCTTGGTCGACGCCCGCGGCCCGGCCGGCACGGACTTAATGCCGAGACGGCGCATCTTCAGCCTGGCGATCTTCGCCGCGGCCGCGGCCCCCAGCTCGTCGAACACGGCCAGTGCCTCACGCAGCGCGCCGTCGTCGTCGGAGTCGGCGAGCGCCATCGCCGCGTCGTACCGGCAGCCCAGCCCTGACCAGG
>DASUHI010000184.1:0-5989 GCA_036273575.1 Streptosporangiaceae bacterium
CCGGATGTCGTCGCGGAAGAGCGACGCGACGACACGGTCCTGACCCCACGTGGCGGCCAGCACCTCGGCGTCGCCGGGCATGAGGCTCTCGGCCCGGCCCGTGGCTGACTTCGCGCTCTTACGGTCACCCCTGATCCCGTAGATCAGCGCCTGCGCAGCCAGCGCCAGCGCCTCGATGCGCGGCGCCCTGATCAGTCTCGCTCCCTGCTCGCACCGGCGGGCGGCGAGCATTGCCCGGTCCAGGTCGGTGCCCAGGCACCAGGTGTTCGCGAGCTGTAGGTCGATGGCGGTCGCCGTGGCGACCGCGCCGGCCCGGCGGGCCAGGCTGCCTGCCTCGGTGAGCTTGGTGGTGTCGCCGCCCTGGATCGTGTCCAGGGTGCCGAGCTCGTGCAGGGCGTTGATGCGCCGCACGGCGAACTCCTCGCCGTCGGCGATCTGTGCCGCCCGCTCGAACGCGGTCCGTGCGGCCCCGAGGTCGCGGACTCGCTCCCGCCTGCCGATGACCTCGAGCGATTCAAACGCGACCTCGGCTGCCCAGCCCTCGAGCCCGGCCGCCTCCGCGCTGGCCAGCGACCGCTGCGCGAGCTGCTCGGCGCCGTGGACGTCACCTGCGTCCATCGCGCAACGCGCCGCCACAGCGTCCGCCCAGCTCGAAGTGATCGGGTTGCCCAGCCGGTCGGCAATCGCCCGGGCGGCTTCGAGATGGGCCGACGCCGCTCGCGGATCGGCTTCCGACTCGGTTCTGGCGGCCATCAGCAAGATCCTGGCCTGGCGTCGCGGCTCGGCTCCCGTGGACTCGAGCCGCGCGACGGCCGCTTCGGCGACCGGCGCCAGCCGCGCGGTGTCGCCCGTCAGCGCCAGCGCCTTGACGAGGCTCTCGTCGACGTCGGCAGCGAGCCCCTGGTCAGCCTCGTCCGCCTCGGCGAGCTGCGTTCTGGCCTCGCCGAGAGTCTCCGCTGCGGTGCCGACCGCGCCAGCGACCAGCGCCCGGCGGCCGGCCTCGAGCAGCAGCCGGGCGGCCCGGCCGTGCTGGCCTGCGGTCTCGTACAGTGCGGCGGCACGCTCGCACCAGGGCCCTGAGAGCCCGGGGTGCGCGGCCTCCACTGCCGCGGCAGCGTCGGCCGATCGCTGTGCCAGGTCGGGCGGCAGCAGCCCGGAGATGATGGCCGCCCTGGTCAGGCTGTGCCGGAACCTCAGCCAGCCGTGGCCCGCCTCGTGCGGTTCGATGAGCTGAACGCCCTTGGCGCGGCCGAGCGCCGCGATGACGGCACCGTCGGTCATCCCGCAGATCGCGGGCAGCAGCGTCCAGTCGAACTCCCTGCCGAGCACGGCGGCCGCGACGACGACCTCGGCGGCCGCCGGCTGCAGCGCGGCCAGCCGGTTCTGCACCGACCCGACAATTGAGTCAGGCATGCCCGTGCTGACGTCCTCGTGCACGCGCCAGCCATCAGGTCCGTGCTCAAGCTCGCCAGAAGCGAGCGCCGCGGCGAGGATCTCCTCGACCGCGAAGGGTAGGCCGTCGCAGTGCGCGAGCAGCTTGCTCACCGCCGCGGCGGTGGCCGGATCCGCGCCCAGGCACGCACCGGCCATCTCCTCGACCTCGCGCTCGGTGAGCCGCTGGACCTCGATGAGCTCAGCGGAGCGCCTGGCCTGGATCGACCGCGCGATGTCCAGCCCCGCGGACGGCTCGTCGTCGCGCAGCGTCGCCACCAACAGGACGTCGTGCCCGGCGAGGTTGTCGGCCAGGTAGTCGACCGTGGCGAGGGTCTCCGGATCAGCCCAGTGCAGGTCCTCCAGTATCAGGATCGAGCAGGTCCCGGTCAGCGCGAGAACCCTGATGAGGGCCTCGGCCACGGTCAGCGGGTTGACCCCGGGATTGGCGCGGCCCGGCTTGCCCAGGTCGGGCACGAGCGCGCCGAGGACCGGGCTGTACTCGGTCTCGCTCGCGGCCCTTGCCAGCGAGCCGGTCCTGCCCACCTGGATGAGCGCCTCGGTGAACGGCCTGAACGGCGTCGGTGATGCCGACTGCACGGCCCGGCCGCGATAGCTCATGCAGCCGCGCGCGGCCGCGACCAAGGACAACTCGGACGCGAGCCTGGACTTGCCGACGCCGGGGTCGCCGGTCAGGAACACGGCGCCGCCCGCGCCGGCCACCGCGGCGTCCAGGGCGGCATCGAGCGCGCGAAGCTCCGCGTCCCGGCCGACGAGAACCGGCGACAGCATTGACGACATGCACTCGATGATACTGAATGTAAGCATCCGGCTACAGTGCGCGTTCTTGTGATCTTCCTAGGCGCGGTCCTGCCGCGCAACGGCCGCGGGCCCAGCCGCGGGAGGGGATGGCCGTCCGGCTGGCCGGATTCAGCCGCGCGACTGCTTGCGCCTTCCGCCCTTGAGGCCGCCCGCGTGGTCGGGCACGAACGTCTGCATGCCCTTGGGCATCCTGACGTAACCCATGGACGGCGGACGCGGTGGCAGCGTGAGCGGTACCCGCTGGACGTCCTGGTACGGGATCGTGGACAGCAGGTGCGCGATCATGTTGATCCGCGCGCTGCGCTTGTCGTCGCTCTCCACCACGTACCAGGGCGCCTCGGGAATGTCGGTGTGCACGAACATCTCGTCCTTGCTGCGCGAGTAGTCCTCCCACCTGGTGATCGAATCCAGGTCCATCGTGGAGAGCTTCCACCGCCGCATGGGGTCCTCAAGCCTGGACTTGAACCGCCGCTGCTGCTCGGCGTCGCTGACCGAGAACCAGTACTTGCGCAGCATGATGCCGTCCTCAACCAGCATCCGCTCGAACAGCGGGCACTGGTGCATGAACCGGCTGTACTCCTCCTTGGTGCAGAACCCCATTACCCGCTCGACCCCGGCGCGGTTGTACCAGCTGCGGTCGAACAGCACGATGTGGCCGCCGGCGGGCAGGTGCCTGATGTAGCGCTGGAAGTACCACTCGGTCTGCTCGCGCTCGGTAGGCGCGGGGAGGGCCACGATCTGGGCGATCCTGGGGTTGAGGTACTGGGTCACGCGCTTGATCGTGCTGCCCTTGCCCGCGGCGTCACGGCCCTCGAACACCACGACGATCCTGGCGCGCTGTGCCCTGACCCATTCCTGCAGCTTGACAAGCTCGGCCTGCAGCCGAAACAGCTCGGCCTCGTAGACAGACCGCTTCAGCCGCGTGCCGCCCTCGGCTGGCTGATCGCCGACCTCGGCGACCGCAGCCCCGGCTGCCTTCTCGCCCTTGCCGCCGGTCCCGTCGCTGCGAGCCATGCCGCACCTCCCGCCTGACTGCCCAGCACGCCGCCATTCTGTTCCTACCCGCTGCGCAGTGCACAACCGGGCGTACCACAAGTGATGGCCGGGAAACGTGACATCTGAGACGGAACACACCGACCGCACCGCTGGTTGTCCTGACCGTCGGCCACGTATTCAGGAGGCTATGCGCACATGTCTGTCACTGATCAGCTGCTCGCCAACAACGCTGCCTATGCCCAGGAGTTCAACGAACCTCTCCCGCTACCCCCGGCACTGGGCGTGGCCGTGGTCGCATGCATGGACGCCAGGCTCAACGTCTACGGAATTCTTGGTCTCGAGGAGGGGCAGGCCCACGTCATCAGGAACGCGGGCGGCGTCGTCACCGACGACGAGATCAGGTCGCTCGCGATCAGCCAGCGGCTGCTGGGCACCAAGGAGATCATCCTCATCCACCACACCGACTGCGGCATGCTGACGTTCACCGACGACGACTTCAAGGCGAGCATCGAGGCGGACACCGGCATCAAGCCGACCTGGGCCGCCGAGGCATTCAGCGACCTGGACGGCGACGTGCGCCAGTCGATCGCGCGGATCCAGGCCAGCCCGTTCATCCCGAACAAGGACCAGGTACGGGGCTTCGTCTTCGACGTGGCGACCGGGCTCCTGAACGAAGTCAAGTAGAACCGCGAAGGCCGGGGCCCGGGGGTCGTCCCCCGGGCTCGCCTGCCGGTCATCAGCGAACATGACTGGCGAGGTGCGCGGCGTCAGGCGCTGGCGCGGTGCGTGACCTGCGAGGACCACACGGACTGGCCCAGGTAGCCGCGCGCCACCATCGTGACGAACTGGTACACCGCGTCCTCGGCGGGGTTGAGCGGACCTGGCTTGGCGTGCGGCGAGGACAGGCCGCGCTGGACGGACTCGCATGCCGCCCAGTCCTGCCGGTTGGTGAGGTCCCAGAAGTCGACCGCGTAGCTCGGGTCGAAGTCAGGCCTGGCAGTCGCCTCAGGCGCGAACGCCCAGGTGCACTCGATCCTGGTCCGGTCGGCGGCCAGCGGGATCAGCCTGTGCACCATCACGTAGTCAGGGTGCGGGCTGATCAGGATGTTCGGGAACACGTTCACGTAGAGCACGGTCCGCAACCCGGTCGCGCCCAGCCCGCGCAGCGGCACGCCGTTGCTGGTGCCGTCCAGAGACATGGTCGTCATGCCCGGCCGCAGGTCCATGGTGCCGCCGACCCAGGCACCGGGCATGTCGTAGTTGTCGCCGCTCTTCGGCGGGCTTACCCGGCACAGCTCGGGGTGGATCGACGGGCAGTGGTAGCACTCGTGGTAGTTCTCGGTGAGGATCTTCCAGTTGGCTGCCGAGTCGTACTCGTGCGTTCCCGCGACGACCAGCCTGCTCATCTCGTACGGCGCGAGCATTTCGTCCAGCGCGCCGAGTGCGGCGCCGAGGGGCGCTGCTTGTCCTGACCCGTCGACGAAGATCAGGCCGTGCCACTCGACGCACGGCAGCTCGGTCAGGCCCCACTGACTCGCGCGGAACCCGCGCTGGCTCTTGAAGCCGGCAGCTGCCCTCAGCGTCCCGTTGAGGCTATATGTCCATGAGTGGTACGGGCAGATGATGACGTTCTGGCTGGCCGATGCGCCGCACGGGAGGAGCTCATGGCCGCGGTGGCGGCACGTGTTCGCGAACGCGTGCAGGACGCCGTCCTCGTCCCTGGTGAGCAGGACGCTGCCGGTGCCTGCCGATTCTGCCCGCTGGTCGCCGGGGCCCGGGACCTGGTCGCTGCGGCCCACGCACAGCCAGCCGCCGCCAAAGAAATGCCGCTGCTCCCACTCGAAGACCGCCGGGTTTGTGTAGGCGTCCGGCGGCAGCATCCGGCTCTCGCCGAACGGCTTCAGCGCTTCGGCCAGTGCGGCCTGGTCGAGCGGAACGGGAGGCGCGACGGCTTCGGAGGCGTGCTGACTGACCATACAGTCAATGCTAGGCGACCCGTCAGAGGGTGTCTACCGCCAGGTTCGCCAGAGAATCTCCTCATGGCAACGGGCACTGCGCTGGCCGGCGCGCGGGAGCGGTAGCGTGAGCCTGGTGCCCGCCAGCCTGACAATCTCCGCCGGGGCGACCGTCGCTGCCGACCCGCGGGCTGTCTGGGACCTGGCCGTCGACTGGGCGGCACAACGGCGGTGGATCTGGGCGACGACGACCAGCGGCGGGCATGGCCTGGGCGCGGCGGTCACGGGACGCACGGGCATCGGCCGGGCCGGCTTCACCGACACGATGGTCATCACCGAGTGGGATCCGCCCAGGCGCTGCACGGTCAGCCACACCGGGCGCGTGGTCCGCGGCGAGGGCGTGTTCGAGGTTTTGCCGCGCGAGAACGGGGCGGAGTTCCGCTGGACCGAGCGGATCGTGCTGCCCGAGGCGCTCGTGGCGCTCGTTCCCGCAGCGCTGCGGCCCGCGTTCACCAGGCTCGCCTACGCAGCGGTCGCGCCGGTCGCGCGGGCCGGGCTCGGCTACTCGCTGATCAGGTTCGCCCGGCTACTCGCCGGCCCGCGCGCCTGACCCGACCGTCGTGTTCTGCTCGCCGCTCGACGACGCGCCCGACCAGCATCGCACGATGTCGCGCATCGACAGCAGGCCTGTGACCTCGCCCTGGTCGACCACGACGAGGTGCCGAAAGCCGCCGGCGACCATGGTCTGCGCGGCATGGTCGAGGGTCCAGTCGGGAGAGGCGAAC
>DASUHI010000185.1:0-16119 GCA_036273575.1 Streptosporangiaceae bacterium
CGGCCTCAAGCCGCCGGCGCGACCCGGACACACGATCCGGCCGAAACGCACGAGGTGACCCGGGTACACGAGCCGGCCGAAACGCACCGGGGGACCCAGAGACAAGGCCCGGCCGGCACGATCGGGGCCATCCGAACGCGCGGCCCGCCCCGCAACCGCCGGGTAACGGCCCCGGCCAGCCTGGCCAGCCCAGCCAACCTGGCCAACCTGGTCAGCCCAGCCAACACGACCAGCCCAGCCAACACGACCAGCCCAACCAGCCTGGCCAGCCCAGCCAACCTGGCCAGCCCAGCCAGCCTGGTGCCGGGAGGCCGCCCGACCGGCCCGATCCGCCGGAACCGCTGGCAGAACCTCCGCCAGAACCTGTGGGCTCCGACCCAGATCCGCCGCCCGGTGACGACCAACCGCGGCTGATGGGTGATCAGCTTGGCGAGGTCGGTGCGGATCAGGGAATCGAGGCGCGGCCGCCGCCGGCGTGGCCGGAGGTGCAACCGGTGGTGCCGCCTGGACCGGTCGTCATGGAGAACCTCCGCCCGGCCGGAGGCGGGTTGCTTGACCTGGTGGTGCCGTCGTCGACGCTGACCGGGGAATCGGGTGAGCCAGGGCAGCTGAGCCGGATTGGCCCGGTCACCGCGGAGCAGGCCAGATACCTCGCGGACGTAGCCGCCTGCGACGCGGCCGTGGAGTGGCGGGTCATCGTGACCGATCAGAACGGCAGGGCCATGGCGGTATCCAGGGTTCTGCGCGAGGCCGGCGATCGCGCCGGGGCCGGCGACCGCAGCGGCGAAGCCTCGCTGGTGAAGCGCGTCACCGTGACCGTCTCTCCCGGGCAGGTGAACTCTTCCGCGGGCGCGGGTCTGCCGGTAATCCTGCAACGGACGCTCCGCGCGGCCGCCAGGGCCGCGGAGAAGGCCCGGTTGCGGGCCGTGGTCGACGCGGAAGCGGGCGGGTGCGCGCACGAGCAGGCAAGTCCGAGCTACCAGCCGCCGCCCCGGCTGCGCGAGTTCGTCACCGCGCGGGATGTGACCTGCCGGTTCCCGACCTGCCGGCAGCCCGTCTGGCGCTGCGACCTGGACCACTCGGTGCCGTTCGACAAGGGCGGCAAGACCTGCTCGTGCAACCTTGGCGGGTTGTGCAGGTTCCACCACCAGGTCAAGCAGAGGCTGGGCTGGCAGCTCGTCCAGCCAGTACCCGGCACATTCGCCTGGGTGACTCCGTCCGGCCGCACCTACTACATCGAACCCGACTGCCATGCCGCGTAGGAGACGCTATGGGCTGGGATAACCCGCCAGTGCCGTGGCGGGAGTTCGAGCGCCGCCTGTCGTGGCGGCAGGGTGAGAGCAAGGGGCAGGGTGAGGACGAGGGCCGGGATGACCAGGCAGTGGTCACCCGGCTGCCGGTTGCGGGGCAGGATTCGGCCGGGTCAGGGACGCGGGGACGGCGAGTGGCGACAGCCAAGGCCATTCCGTGGGCTGAGCTGCACTGTCATTCGGCGTACAGCTTCCTGGACGGTGCCTCGACCCCCGGTGAGCTGATCGCCGAGGCGGCCGAGTGCGGGCTGACCGCCGTCGCGATCACCGATCACGACGGGATGTACGGAGTGCCGCAGTTCGCCCAGAGCGCCGCTCGGTTCCTGGCGAGCGAGGAGGGGGCCGGCAGCAACGTCGCGACGGTGTTCGGCGCCGAGCTCAGCCTGGACATCCCGGCTCTTGTCACTCCGGCGATCGTCGCGGCACGGCGGGCAGGCACGGGCCCGGCGAGCGGCTGGCGAGCGGGAGCGCACTATGACGCCGGGCCACTGCCGAACGAGCAGAAGCCGGCGAGGCCGGGGGAGCCGCCGGGAGCGCAGGGGGAGCCGCCGCCCGGGGCACGGCCGAGCCGGCGGCTGGTCAGCGTCGGGCTGACGGTCGCTGAGGCGGAACGGGCACAACGGTGGCCGCTGGGCACGCCGCGGGCAGGGGTGCCTGATCCGGCGGGGCGGCATCTGCTCGTGCTGGCCCGCGACCCGGAGGGCTACGCGCGGCTCTGCCGGGTGATCAGCGCGGCACACCTGGCGGGCGGTGAAAAGGGCAGGCCGGTGTATGACCTGGCGGAACTCGCCTCGGCGCACGACGGGCACTGGGTGATCCTCACCGGCTGCCGCAAGGGAACGGTGCCCTCGGCTCTGGTTAAGGAACTGTCAGGGACCTCAGATCACTCAATGGACGCGACGCGGGCGGAACTGCGGGCGCTGACCGAGATGTTCGGCCGCGACAACGTCATGGTCGAGCTGATCAGCAATGACCAGCCTGGCGACGACGAGCGGAACGACGCGCTGTTCGAGCTCGCGAGGCAGGAACGGCTCGGGGTGGTCGCCTCGAACAACGTCCATCACGCCGGCCCGGCCGACGCGAAGCTGGCGCAGGTGCTCGCGGCGATCAGGGCGCGCAGCAGCCTGGAGGACATGGACGGCTGGCTGGCCGCGTCGGGCACCGCGTACATCAGGACCGGCGAGGAGATGGCGTACCGGCTGCGCCGCTACCCGGGTGTCCTGGAACGGACCGTTGACCTGGCGATGCAGTGCGCGTTCGACTTCGAGGTGATCGCGCCGAAGCTGCCCGACTTCCCCGTGCCACCGGGCCACAGCGAGATGAGCTGGCTGCGGGCCCTAGTCGAACGCAAGGCGCCCGAGCGCTACGGCCGGCCAGACGCCGAGCGGATTCCCGGCGCGTACCTGCAGATCAAGCACGAGCTCGACGTCATCGATCACCTGGGCTTCGCCGGCTACTTCCTGATCGTGAACGACATCGTCGAGTTCTGCGACAAGAAGCGCATCCTCTGCCAGGGCAGGGGCTCGGCCGCGAACTCGGCGGTCTGCTACGCACTGGGCATCACCAGCGTCGATCCCGTTCAGCACGGCTTGCTGTTCGAGCGCTTCTTGTCCACAGGACGGGACGGTCCGCCCGACATCGACCTGGACATCGAGCACCAGCGCCGTGAGGACGTCATCCAGTACGTCTACGGCGCCTACGGCCGAGGCAAGGCCGCGCAGGTCGCCAACGTGATCGCGTACCGGCCGCGGATGGCGATCAGGGACGCTGGCCGCGCGCTCGGCTACTCGCCTGAGCAGCAGAACGCCTGGTCCAAGCAGGTCGGCCCCCGCTCGTACGCGGCGGGACAGCCGGTTCCGCCCGATGCTGGCGTCCCCGAGCCGGTCATCGCGCTGGCTGAACGCATGCAGAAGCTCCCCAGGCACCTGGGCATCCACTCCGGCGGGATGGTGATCTGCGACCGCCCGGTCGGCGAGGTGTGCCCGGTCGAGTGGGCGCAGATGCCGAACCGCTCGGTGCTGCAGTGGGACAAGGACGACTGCGCGTACGCGGGGCTGGTCAAGTTCGACCTGCTCGGGCTCGGCATGCTGACCGCGCTGCGGGACTGCTTCGAGCTCGTAGCCGAGCACCACGGCGTCCGATGGGACCTGCACTCGATCCCGCAGGAGGACGCCGGGGTCTACGACATGCTCTGCGAGGCCGACACCGTCGGGGTGTTCCAGGTCGAGTCGCGCGCGCAGATGGCGACACTGCCGCGGCTGCGGCCGCGCGAGTTCTACGACCTCGTGGTGGAGGTCGCGCTGATCCGCCCTGGCCCGATCCAGGGCGGCTCGGTGCACCCGTACATGCGCCGCCGCCGCGGCGACGAGGTGCCGTACCTGCCGCACCCCTCGATGCAGCAGGCGCTCGGCAAGACGCTCGGGGTGCCGCTGTTCCAGGAGCAGATGATGCAGATCGCGATCGACTGCGCCGGGTTCAGCCCGGCAGAAGCCGACCGGCTGCGGCAGGCGATGAGCTCCAAGCGCGCGCCCGAGCGGATCGAGGAACTCAGGGCCCGCCTGCTCAGCGGCATGGCAGAGCGCGGGATCACCCTCGACGTGGCCGAGGACATCTACGAGAAGATCCTCGCGTTTTCCAGCTACGGCTTCCCCGAGTCGCACGCGATCAGCTTCGCGTACCTGGTCTACGCCAGCGCGTGGCTGAAGTGCTACTACCCGGCGGCGTTCACCGCGGCGCTGCTCCGCGCCCAGCCGATGGGGTTCTACTCGCCCGCCAGCCTGATCAGCGACGTGCGCAGGCACGGCGTGGAGATCCGCGGCGTCGACGTCAACGCGAGCGGCGTTCTCGCGACACTCGAATCTCATTCCGGCGTTAACGGGACTCACCAGCCAGCCGACCCCGTCAGGCCGGTGCCGTCCGGGGGGAAACCAGTCCCGCACCAGCCAGCCATCAGGGTCGGCCTGTCCGAGGTGCGCAACCTCGGCAAGGACGCGGCCGCCGCGATCGTGGCCGGACAGCCGTACGCGGACCTCGAGGACTTCGCCAGGCGGACCATCGTGTCGCCGCCCGCGCTCGAGGCGCTGGCGACCGCGGGAGCGTTCTGCTGCTTCGGACTCGAGCGGCGCGAGGCGCTGTGGGCGGCGGGCGCGGCGGCCACGATCAGCGCCGGGCACCTGCCGGGGACGGCCATGGGCATGGCGGCGCCGGCGCTGACGCCGATGACGCCGGCCGAGGTGACGTTCGCAGACATGTGGGCGACCGGGACCTACGGGGCGACCCATCCGATCGAGCACATCCGCGACGGCCTCGCCGAACGCGGCGTGACCCCCGCGGCGGACCAGCGCGACGCGAGGAACGGAGCCGCGGTGACCGTCGGCGGCCTCGTGACACACCGGCAACAGCCGGGAACCGCCCGCGGGGTGGTCTTCTTGTCGCTGGAAGACGAGACGGGAATGGCGAACATCATCTGCCCGCCCGACGTGTGGCAACGGCACAGAAAGATCGGCGTGGATGCCAGCGCGCTGCTGATCTCCGGCCGGGTGGAACGGCTCGACGGGGCCGTCAGCCTGCTCGCGACCAGCCTGCGCAAGCTCCGCGTGGTCGCGGCCGCCCGCAGCCGGGACTTCCGCTGAGCGGATAGGGACGTCCGGCCCTGCCCGCGCGCGTGGCCCGCGACGGAGGCTGGCTGCATGAGCACACCCAATGGCAGCGTAAAGGACACGGCCGACGTAACGAGCACGGCCGAGGTAAAGAGCACGGCCGAGGTAAAGAGCAAGACAGAGCGCCCGGTGGTGAGCACGGGCAATCCGCGCGTAACAGTCGCGTTCCCGTTCTCCAAGATCGACATCAACGAGCCCTCTGAGGCGCTTCGCGACCTTTCCGCGCTGGTCGCCCGGCTCGCCGAGCAAACCGCCAAGATCGTCAGCCAGGTCGCCCCCGATCAGGCCGAGGCGACGGACCACCTGGCGGCGCAGGCGGCGCTGATCGCGCACCGGCTGAACCCGGTCTCCTGAGTTCCCGGCGCGGCGCCCGGTACGTCCGGACGACCGCGCCGGGCCCGCAACGTCACCCCTCCACCGCATGCGGCGCTTCGCGCCGCGAGCGGCTGCCAGACTGAGTGCGGCCGCAGGGCCGCGACCGGGCCGCTGCTGCCCGTCGACTCGTCCGTCTTCGCGAAGATGACCCAGCAGTCCTCCGCACGCTGTGTCCGCTGAACCATTGATGACACGATGTCCTTCGGAGGTGGTCGCACTGACGAGCAAAACGTTCGGAGATGTAGCCGCCGCGGTCTCGGAGTTCGTCGGGACTGCCGAGATCGGCCGGCCGCCCAACAACTTCTTCGACGCCGCGCTGATCGGCTCGCTGGCGGACGCCTATGAGTGGCTCGACGAGCAGGGCGCCCGCGCGATCGTGCTGTGCTCGTCCGGCAAGAACTTCTGCGCGGGCGCCGACTTCACCGGACGGTCGACCGCGAACAGGATCGGGTCGGACGGCGGCGCGAGCGAGCTCTACGCGCAGGCGCTGCGGCTGTTCCAGGCGCCGCTCCCGGTGGTCGCTGCCGTGCAGGGCGCCGCCGTCGGCGGCGGGCTCGGGCTCGCCTGCGCCGCAGACTTCCGCGTCGCCAGCCCGCAGTCGCGGTTCAGCGCGAACTTCGCGATGATCGGCCTGCACCACGGTTTCGGGCTGACCGTGACGCTGCCCGCCGTTGCCGGCCAGCAGCGAGCGACCGAGCTGCTGTACACGGGCAGGCGCATCAGCGGCGAGGAGGCCGTGCGCATCGGCCTCGCCGACCTGCTGGCCGACGCTGACACGCTGCGCGAAGCCGCACGTGAGCTGGCCGCGGAGATCGCGGCGGCGGCGCCGCTCGCGGTCCGCGCGATCAGAGCGACGATGCGGGAAGGGCTCGCGGACCGGATCCGGGCGGCGACGGCCAGGGAACTCGGCGAGCAGCGGAAGCTCTGGCCTACGGCCGACTTCGCCGAGGGCGTGAAAGCCGCCGCCGAACGGCGGCGGCCTCGGTTCGCGGGTCAGTGAAAGAGCCGGCCGGTGACCTCGGCGCGGACGAAGTCCGCGCCGAGGTGAGTCGCTGGATCGAGGATCACTGGGACCCCGGCATGCCGCTCGCGCAGTGGCGAGCACTGCTGGCGGACAGCGGTTGGGGGTGTCCCACGTGGCCAGACCAGTGGTGCGGCCGCGGGCTGTCGGGTGCGCTCGGCCGGGTTGTCGCCGACGAGATGAGGCGCTCCCTGGTTCCCGGGCCGCCGGAGGGCGTCGGCATGATGCTGGTCGCGCCGATCCTCATCGAGCACGGCAGTGACGACCTCAAGGAGCGGTTCATCAGGCCGACCGTCACCGGCGAGATCAGCTGGTGCCAGCTGTTCAGCGAGCCTGGCGCCGGCTCCGACCTTGCGGGCCTGCAGTCGCGCGCCGTCCGCGACGGTGACGGCTGGCGGCTGTCCGGCCAGAAGTTGTGGTCGACGGGCGCGGCCACCGCGGACTTCGGGCTGCTGCTCGCCAGGACCGACTGGGACGTGCCGAAGCACCATGGCATCACCGCGTTCGTGCTGGCGATGCGCCAGCCGGGGGTGACCGTCAGGCCGCTCCGGCAGATGAACGGGCACAGCTCGTTCAACGAGGTGTTCTTCGACGACGCACACGTTGACGACGTGATCGGCGAGCCGGGCGGCGGCTGGGCGATCGCCAGGGCGACGCTCGCGCACGAGCGCAGGCTCGCCGCGTTCCCGCCGGTGCCCGCGGGTGCCGCAGGACGCGCGTGGCAGGAGGCCATCGCCGAGCGGACCGCGGCCGCCGAGCCGCACAAATGGTACCCGCAGCGAGCCGGGCGGCCAGACCTGGCGATACCGCAGGCGCAGGCGCTCGGCAGGTCGGCCGACCCGCTCGTGCGGCAGGAGATCGCCAAGCTGATCGAGCTGTCCTGGTCGGCGCGGTGGATGGCCGAGCGCGCTGCCGCGGCCAGGGCAGCCGGGCAGCGGCCTGGGCCGGAAGGTTCGCTCGGCAAGCTGGCCAGCAGCAAGATCGCCAAGCAGGCCGCACGGGTGCACTCGATGATCGCAGGGACGGCCGGGCTGCTGGCCGGGCCCGAGTCGCTGCTCGGCGGGACGATCACCGAGATCGCGATCTCGGTACCCGCGATCTCGATCGCCGGCGGCACAGACGAGATCCAGCGCTCGATCATCGCCGAGCGGATACTCGGCCTGCCCCGCGAGCCTGACGTCAGCGTCGGGATCCCGTTCCGCGACGTTCGTGTTGGCTGACCAAGCGCAGCTGAAGGAGTGACGGTGCCCTATCTGGATCGCGGAGGCGTCCGCATCAGCTACGACGTACACGGAGATGACGGGGATGCGCTGCCGCTGCTGCTGACCCACGGCTTCGGCGCGTCGGCACAGATGTGGGTTCCCAACACGGCTGCGCTGTCGGCGGACCGTCAGGTGATCACGTGGGACATGCGCGGTCACGGGCACAGCGATTCTCCCGACGACCAGGCCGAGTACACGCATCATGCATGCCTGGACGACATGGGGGCGCTGCTCGACGCGCGCGGGGCGGAACGGGCGATCCTCGGTGGCCTGTCGCTCGGCGGCTACCTCTCGCTTGGCTACTGGCTGGAGCATCCTGAACGCGTCGCGGCCCTGCTGCTCTGCGACACCGGACCCGGGTTCCGCAACGACGAGGCGCGGCAGAACTGGAACGACAGATCGCTCGCGACTGCCGCGCGCCTGGAGAAGGCCGGCCAGTTGGGCAGCGCCAGGGCGGCCCGCGGCATGCTCACCCAGCAGGACGGCCGGGTCATCGACGCGCTGCCCGGCGTCGACGTCCCCGTGCTCGTCGTTGTCGGCGCGGACGACACGCCGTTCCTCGGCGCGGCCGACTACGTGACCGCGAAGGTGCCAGGCGCCAGACTCGTCGTGATCCCCGACGCCGGGCACTCGTGCAACATCGACCAGCCAGAGCTCTTCAACGCAAAGGTCACGGAGTGGCTCACTGGCCTGTCCTGTTAGTTCGCCAGCACACGGACCTCATCGGGACGTCGATCTCCGTGATGTCGCCGAACCTGGCGATCAGCGCCGCCCTGGCCTGGCCGAGCGCGCTCGCGCGCTCGGCCGGGCTCGCGGCGATCAGCCCGCTGTAGGTCCCCAGCATCGCGACGAGGTCGTCCGCCGTCATGCGCCTGGTGAACGTGAACGACGCGTTCTCCGCCCCCGCGAACAACCCGTCGTCGGGAAGGGTGACCTGGCGCCGGTACCGCCGGTACTCGCCGTTCGCGAGCGTCTCCCGCAGCCTGTCCAGGTCCGCGACCCAGTCTACAGAGCGGTCCCTGCTGGTCCAGATCACGCCGAACCTGCCGCCGTCCCGCAGCACCCTGGCGATCTCCGGCACGGCGCTCACGGGCTCCATCCAGTGCCAGGCAGAAGACACCAGCAGAGCGTCAGCTGACGCGGTCCGCAGTGGCAATGCTTCGCCGCGGCCGGAGACGACGTGCACGCCAGAGGAGCGGGCCAGCAGCACGGACGCCATCCTGGCGTCGGGTTCGACCGCGACGACGGTGCTGACCTCGCGCCGCAGGGCCCGGGTGAACAGGCCGGTTCCCGCCGCGAGGTCGACTGCCAGAGCGCAGTCCGCTGGCAGCAGCCAGCGGACTGCTTCTCTCGGCGGGCTCGGCCGCAGGCGGTCATATAGTCGGCGGCGATCGCGCCGAACGACATCGCACGCCCGGTGGTCATATCAGCCCAGGAGTCATATTCAAAAGGTTAGCTTGGCTAATCAATGAGGGTGGCGATCTCGTCCTCGGTGAAACCGGCCTCGGCAAGGACCTCGGCCGTGTGCTGGCCTGGCAGCGGCGCTGGCCGGCGGACCGACGGCGGCGTTGCCGAGAACCTCGCGGGCGGCGGGATCAGCTTGTAGGTCCCGGCGTCTGGGTGCTCGGCGTCAGGGAGCAGGGCGATGATGTCGTCGATGCCCGCGGCCTCAGCGGCGGGAATCCCGTGCTGTTCGCAGAACGCCAGCCACTGGGCCGTGGTCTTCGTCGCGAGCACGCGGCCGAGCGTGGCGTAGCCGAAGCCGGGCTCGCGCCAGAGGCTCCTGACCGACAGCCGCGCGTCGTCGGCGAGCTCGTCGAGGCCGGCGGCGAGCACGAGGGCCTTCCACTGCTCGTCACGGTGCGGCTGCAGCGCGATCCAGCCGTCTGCCGTGGCCACCGCCGCCCGGAGCGGGGTCAGGATGCGCGGGTAGCCGGCCGGGCCGCGCGGCGGCCGCGGTATCGCCGAGGCGCCGTGCTCGACGAGCGTGAACGCCCGCATCGCGTCGAGCATCGGGATCTCGACCCGCTGGCCCTCGCCTGTCCGCTCCCTGTGGAACAGCGCCGCGGTCACCGCGTAGGCGATGACGAGGCCGCAGACCTTGTCGGCGAGCAGCATCGGCACGAGTGCGGGCGGGAGCCCGGCGAGCCTCATGAGGTCGGGCACGCCGCTGGCGGCCTGGATGATGTCGTCGAACGCAGGCTTGTCGGCTTCCGGCGAGTCGGACGCGAACCCGGTCGCCTGGCAGTAGACGATGTCGGGCCTGACGTTCGCGACGGCTTGGTAGTCCAGGCCAGCCCGGCGGACTGAGGCCGGCCGCAGGTTCGTCACGAGGACGTCGCAGCTGGCCGCGATCCGCAGCACGGCCGACCTGCCTTCCGGCCTCGACAGGTCGATCCGCACGTTGCGCTTGTTCCGCAGCAGGTTCAGCGACACGCCGGACAGGCCGCGCACCGGACCGCTGCTCATCGTCCTGTTGATGTCGCCGTCCCGGCTCTCCACCGTGATCACGTCGGCGCCGAGGTCGCCGAGGATCTGCGTCGCGAGCGGTCCCATCACCACCGACGTCAGGTCGAGCACCCGCACGCCGTCTAGCGGACCCTTGCCCGCTGTCATCGAAGTCTCTGCCATGATCGAACCATGGGGCAGATCAATCCGGCGCACAAGAGCGCCTTCTGGAACCCGTTCGCGAACATGGCGGCCCTTGCGGGCGACGCGATCAGCATCGTCAGGGGCGAAGGCTGCACGGTCTTCGACGCTGACGGGCGCGCGTACACCGACGCGCTGGCCAGCCTGTGGTACTGCAACGTCGGGTACGGGCGGACCGACCTCGCCGAGGCGGCCGCCGCGCAGATGCGGCAGATCGCGGGCTTCCAGACGTTCGAGTACTACACCAACCCGCCTGTCGAGGCGCTGTGCGAGCGCGTCGCCGAGCTGGCGCCGATGCCAGGCGCCAAGATCTTCCTGACCCCAGGCGGCGGCTCCGACGCCGTCGACACCGCCGGCAAGCTCGCAAGGGCGTACTGGCGGGCTGTCGGCGAGCCTGGCCGCCAGGTGATCATCTCCAGGACGCACGCGTATCACGGCATGAACGCGTACGGCACGTCGCTTGGCGGCATTCCGCTGCTCACGCAGACGTACGCCCCGCTGGTCGGCCAGGTCGAGCAGGTGCCGTGGGACGACGCGACGGCCCTGGAGAAGACCATCGAGACGCTCGGGGCCGACCACGTCGCGGCGTTCTTCTGCGAGCCCGTGATCGGCGCGGGCGGGGTCTACCCGCCGCCCGACGGATACCTGCAGGCGGTCAGGGAGATCTGCCGGCGGCACGACGTGCTGTTCGTCGCCGACGAGGTCATCACCGGCTACGGCAGGGTGGGCACGTGGTTCGCGAGCGAGCGTTTCGGCCTCGATCCCGACCTGATCACCAGCGCCAAGGGCCTCAGCTCCGGCTACCTGCCGATCGGCGCGGTGATCGCCGGGCCCAAGGTCGCCGAGCCGTTCTGGCGCCCGGGTTCGACCGAGGTGTTCCGGCACGGCTACACCTACTCAGGGCATCCGGCAGCCGCCGCCGTCGCGCTGGCGAACCTGGACCTCATCGAGCGCGAGGGGCTGGTTCAGCGGGTCGCGGCGCTCGAGCCGGTCCTGGCCGCGGTCGTGTCGCCGCTGGCCGCGCACCCGGCTGTCTCCGCGGTCCGGGCGGGAACCGGCCTGCTGGCCGCCGTCGAGATCGCGGAGGACTACCGGGCGGCGGATCCGGACATCGGGCAGCGGCTGGTCAGCGCCGTGCGCAAGCGCGGCGTTATCACCCGGCTGCTGCGCGGGGTCGCGCTGCAGATCTCGCCGCCATTCGTGATCACCGAGGCGGAGCTGAACCACATCGCGGACGCCTTCGCTGGTGCCCTCGACGAGGTGACCCGCTAGGTGATCCTGGACCTCTCGCACGAGATCACCGCCGGCCTGCTCGAGCACATGACCAACCTCGAACTGGTCCCGGAGCAGGGCGCGACGCTGACGGCGCTGCCTGCGCCGGTCAGGGGCATGGCATCGTTCCCGGTGCGGGCGGTCGCAGTGTGCTGACCATGGGCCTGGCCGGTACCGGTCACTGGGCGAGGATCGTCCACGCGCCCGCTCTCGCGTCCACCGCGGGCATCAGGTTCGCAGGCGTGTGGGGCAGGAACGAGCGTGCGGCAAGCGAGCTGGCGGGCAGTCACGACTGCGTCCCGTATCGCGCCTTCGATGACATGCTGGCCGACGTCGATGCCGTCGCGTTCGCGATGCCGCCCGACGTTCAGGCCGGGCTCGCCGCCAAGGCGGCGGCCGCCGGGAAGCACCTGCTGCTCGAGAAGCCGATCGCGATCACCCAGCGGGCCGCCGACGCGCTCGTGTCCGCCGTTCGTTCGGCGGGGGTCGCGTCCGTGGTGTTCTTCACCGGGCGCTTCCAGGACGACGTCAGGGCATGGCTCGCCGCGGTGGCAAGTCAGCCGTGGACCGGCGGACAGGCCGTCTGGCTAGGGTCGGCGCTGGCGGCGGGCAGCCCGTTCAACACCCCGTGGAGGCGCGAGAAGGGAGCGCTCTGGGACCTGGCGCCGCACCTCGTCTCGCTGCTCTGGGCGAGCCTCGGGCCGGTGCGTGCCGTGACCGCGGACGCCGGACCCGGCGACGTCACGCACCTGGTCTTGCATCACGAGGGCGGCGCGTCCAGCGTGATCACGGTGACGCTCGGCGCGGCGGACGTCAGCGACGGCGTCGAGCTCTGGCTGTGGGGCGCGGCAGGGCGGTCGACGGCGCCAAGACCGACGCCCGACCCGGTGGCGGCGCTCCGGCAGGCGCTTACCGGACTGGCGGCGAACGCGCGGGCCGGCGAGACCCGGCACGACTGCGACGTCTACTTCGGGAGCGCGGTCGGTGCCGTGCTGGCCGACGCTCAACGTCAGCTCGACGCCCGCGCCGTCACTGGTTCGTGATCGTCGCGCCGGACGGCAACGCGAAGGCCGACGCCGGCGGGGAGGACGTGTAGCTCTTGATCGCGAAGCTCGTCGACGCGACCTTGACGTAGCCGAGGATGTTCTGCTTGGTCGTGCAGATTACCGACGTGCCCTCGCCCTTGGTGAACAGGTCGATGCAGTGCATCGCGAATCCGTTCACGGTTCTCGACGACGTCGTCACCTTGTTGCCCGCGAGGCCCGTGCCGATCGCGAAGACGTGCAGGACCGTGACCCAGTGGTCCGGGGTGTAGAGCGCGAACAGTTGCCTCTGCGCGATCGCGCTCGCCTTGCGGAGCTTGTCGCACGTCCACCGCGCGCCAGCTGCGGACTGCGAGCAGGAGTACTGGCCAGACGCGTTGCTGATCAGCCGCGTTGAGCTGGTGTCGGCGCCGGTCGCGGTCTCGGCGAAGGAGATGCTCTCCGGCGGCCGCACAGCGTACGTAATGGTCGTGGGCTGGTCGCCGGTCGTGACGTAGGAGGCCTGGAACGGAGCGGACTTGCTGTACTTGAGGCCGTCGGTGAACGCCTTGATGGTTGCCCTGTTGCTGTCGACCGTGTGCTTGATCTGGTCAATCTTCCTGGCGACCGAGCAGCCCGCCGATGCCGACCCGAGGACTGCGACCACGCCGGCCGCTGCTGCGATCCTCGCCAGCGCTGCCATGCTGAGCCGAGCGGACATAACGTGGCCTCCTGGGCATTGTCTTGGTCTAGCTGCCTTGGTCGTAGTAGTGCTCGTATTGCCAGACGCCATTCTCGATCAGGTAGTTGTCAGTCAGCGGGCCAAATCTCGCCGGAGCGAGGGCGGTGAGCGCGCTGGGATCCGCCGACCCCGTGATCTGCCCGGCCAGTTCCTCGCCAAGAGCAAGCGAAGACGAGAATCCTGAGCCGTTGCAGCCGGCAGCGACCCACAGGCCCGGCACGTCGGGCACCGGCCCGAGCACGAACATGCCGTCCGGGCTCATCGTGAACATGCCGCCGCGGTGCTCGGCGACCTGACCGCGCGCGGCCGGCACCTCACGCCCCACCTGATCGGTCAGGCCCTCGAGTACCGCGCGGTCCAGCGGCACCTGGTCGGGCGGCGCGTCCACGTCGAAGGCGACCGGGCCGCGCTCGAAGCCGCCGGCCATCAGGCCGCCGCGGGCAGGTCGCAGGTAGACGGCCGCGTCGACGACGCGAACGATCGGATCGGCCTCGCTGGTGCCGCCAGGCTCGGTGATCAGCAGCTGGTGCCGCACAGGCGCGACCGCCACGGCGCCGCCAGCCAGCGCTGCTACCTGCCTGGCCCACGCTCCGGCGGCGTCGACGACCGCCCGCGCGCTGATCGAGCGCTGCTCGGTCTGCACGCCCGCGACGCGGCCGCCGGACACCGTGATCGCGGTGACGGCCTCGTGCTCGAACAGCTCGGCGCCGTGCAGCCGCGCCGCGACCTGATAGCCGCTGATCAGGTCCATCGGCTCTTCGATGTAGATGTCCTGCGGGCACCACAGCGCGAACTCGGTGCTGCCGGTGTCGTCGTAGTAGCAGACGGCGTCGGCGATCTCCGCGCCGCTGGCCGGCCGGAGGTCGACGCCCCATCCGGCGGACCGGCCTGCCTCGGTGCGCAGGTAGTCCCGGTGCGCCCCGGTCCTCGCGATCAGGTAGCTGCCCGTCCTGGTCACCGCCAGCGGCACGCCGGTCCAGTCGGCGAACCGGACCGCACGGTCGATGCTGCGCCTGGCCAGCCGCGTCCTGAGCGCATCGGCCTGCACGGACTTGAACAGGCCCGCCGCGCGGCCCGAGGCCCGCGAGCCTGCCGTGTCGCGCTCGACGACCACGACGGAGCGGCCAGCGATCGCGCAGTGCAGCGCCGTGGACAAGCCGAGCGCGCCGGCTCCGATGACGACGACGTCGGCTTGCATGATCTCAGTGTGCACGTACCAGGGTGTGCGCGGACCAGGAAGGCCGGCCGGGTGCCGTACGCCAGCCTGCCGGCCGCCGGCGGAACCGTGCTGGGCGGCTTGCGGCTCCCGTCAGGTCAGCGCCCCGACCTGCTTCTGGTGGGACTGAGCACCTCTCGCTTCGCCAGTGTCCGCCATCCCAAGAGGAACACGCCGAGAAACGCCAGCGCCACGCCGACGAAAGCGACCGCCACGCCTTGGCCGGTCGCCGCGCGCAGGGCCATGCCGGCCGCGACGGTGCACAACCAGATCCCGGCGCCGGCTGGCAGTAGCGCGACGGGCCGGCGCCACGCGCGGGTCGCGAGCCAGCCGGCCGCCAGGCCGGCCAGGAACGGCCACGCGGTACGCGCGAACCCGGCAGGCCTGCCGCCGTCGTGGTGGCTGGCCCGCCCGATCAACACGAAGGCCAGCACCAGGCAGACGTCGAGCGCGGCGGCGAGCACCGCGGCGCGGGTGCCGCGCCCACGAGGTAGCTCACCTGGCGCGCTCACGCTCCAACGTTAGCCTCCCAAGGTGAGCCTCCGTTGGCGCGGATCAGCCGGTCAGCGAACGGCGGGCCCGATCAGCTGAGATGGAAGACGCGGGCTGCGTTGCCGCCGAGGGCGGCTGCAACCTGCTCAGCCGAGCAGTCGGCCTCGAGCAAGGTCTTCTCCAGGGTCCTGGCATTCTGCTGCACGCCTGGCACGCCAGGCCAGTCCGTGCCGAAGATCATCTTTTCCGCCAGCCTGGGCAGCGCGCTGCCGTAGTAGCTCGCCAGCCGCTGCGGCGGCAGCCCGGACACCTCGAGCCAGACATTCGGCTTCATCTGCGCAAGGAACGCGGCCTGGTCGTACCACCAGCCGCGGCCGCCGTGCGCGAGCACGACAACGAGGTCGGGAAAGTCCCTGAACACGTCGTCGAGCAGGATCGGGTCCGCGTAGAAGTTGACCGACCCGGCGAACGTGGACGTGCCGCAGTGCACGATCACCGGCAGCCCGCGCTGCTCGGCCCACGCGTAAGCCGGGTACAGCATCCGGTCGCGGGCCTCGAATCCGCCGTGCACAGGGTGGATCTTGACCGCGATCGCGCCGAGGTCAACTTGCCTCGCCAGCTCCGCGGCGACCGGGTAGTGCAGGTGCGGGTTGAGGTTGGCGACCGCGCGGAACCGCCCGGGGTTCTGCCTGACCACGGGCAGCACGTCCTCGATCGGCTGGATGCCGGTGACCTTGGGGCTGTGCTCGGTAAACAGCAGCACGTGGTCGGCGCCCTGCCCGGCGAAGTGCTCGTCCAGTGCGGCAGGGACCGGAACTCCGTCGGCGTCGAACAGCTCGTGCATGGGCGTCTGCGCGCCGAACGCACGCGCCCACTCCTGCCAGTCCTCGGACAGCGTGCGCAGCCTCGCCACGTGCACGTGCGCGTCGACGAGCAGCCTGCCGTCCAGTGTCACGGGCTCTACCGTAACCGCGGCGCCGTGTCCTGCACCTGCCAGGCCGGCGCGCGGCAGGCGCCAGCTGCGGTGCTCAGCCGTCCTTGCCGCGGTCAGTGACGCTGCCGCCAAGCAGCCCGGTGGCCGATGGCCAGCATCCACACG
>DASUHI010000186.1:0-18305 GCA_036273575.1 Streptosporangiaceae bacterium
GACGTTGTCCATCCGCTGAACGGCCATGTCTTCAAGCATAAAGAACTCGGTGACCGGCCGGCCCGGCGATCAGGATCGGGGCAGGCGGCAGCGGCCGTTACCCGCCAGACCGTGAGGAGTCCACGGCATCGGTGGGTCACCCATCACCTCTGCATGCAATGGGTGTCGCACCCATACACAGGTCAGATCTTGATCTTACATCTCTAAGAGGCCTGAGTGACCGGTGTGATTCCTGCAAGGAATGTGACGGGATCGGTGAGGCCGCGCGTGATAGCGCCCTCCGCCTAGCCGAGTTCGGCGACCGCCCCCAGCAGACGGGACACGTCCGAGTCGTCGTTGTAGTGCACGAGACCGGCCCGCACGGCGCAGCCGGAGTCCCTGATGCCGAGCGCTCCGGTCAGCTCCCAGGCATAGTTGTCGCCGTTCCACACGTTGATCCGCCGGCTTGCCAGGTGCGAGGCAACCTCGCGCGGCGTGTACCCGGCGACGGTGAAGTATGCCGTCGCCGTCCGACGAGCCGCCTTGCCGTACGTCGTGACGTGCTGCATCCCGTCGAGGCCGCCGAGCAGCTCGCCAAACAGCCGCTGTTCGTGCTCCTCGGCGGCGGCCATCGAGGTCAGGATCCGCTGCCGCCGCGTGCCGGTCACGGCGTTGTCGAGCCCGGCCAGATGGTCCACCGCGGCCGTGACGCCCGCGAGGTCCGCGAACGGAGGCGTCCCGTACTCGAAGCGGTCCGGCACCTCGTCGGGTGCCGGCACCAGCTTGTCGGGGTGCAGCGTTTCGAGCAGCGAGGGACTCGCAATCAGGGCGCCGATGTGCGGGCCCGACCATTTATAGGCGCTCGTCACGTAGAAGTCCGCGCCCAGCGCGCCGACGTCGACGGGGCCGTGCGGCGTTGCGTGAACGCCGTCGACGTAGCTCAGCGCGCCGGCCGCTCGCGCCATCGCCGTGATCGCGGCCACGTCCGGCCTGGTGCCGATGATGTTGCTCGCAGCGCTGACGGCGAGGAGCCTGGTCCGGTCGCCGAGCAGCCGCGCGTACTGCTCGGCAGGCAGTTCCCCGGTGGCCGCGTCGACCTCGGCCCAGCGCACTACCGCGCCGGCCCGCCCGGCCGACTGAACCCACGGCCGCACGTTGGCGTCGTGATCGAGCCGCGACACGATCACCTCGTCGCCGGGCCGCCACGTGCTGGCGAGGGTCGCGGCGATCCGGTACGTCAGGGTCGTCATGTTGGGGCCGAGCACGACGCCGGCCGGTTCGCCCCCGACGAGATCGGCGACCGCCCCGCGGCACTGCCGCATGATGGCGTCCGACCTTGCACTCGCGGGGAACGCGCCGTCGGTGTTGCCGATTCCGGCCCGGTAGGCGTCGCCGATGGCGGAGATCACCGCGGCCGGTACCTGCGTACCTGCGGCCCCGTCGAGGTACGCGTAACCGTCAGCCAGTGCGGGATACGCCGCACGAACCCTGCTCACATCGAATGCCACCGGTGATCAGCCCCTTTCCCTCCTGCTCGCCATCATCGCAGCGCAGGCCAGGGAACCGCCCAAAGGGGTACAGTCGCCGCTCAAAAAGGGCACGGGAACCGGCCGCGAGAACCCGATAACCCCGGCAACCGCCCTGACACGCGCAGGACAGCCAGCCACGGGTCGGGCTCGTAGCTAGGCAGCAGCATCGGGATGCCGGACAGCCACGCGGTCAGTACCGCGCCTGGGTCGGCCGGCCGATAGCTGATCCCCAGCGCGCTGGCCAGGTCCCACGCGTGCAGGTGCCATTCCACGCAGGCGATCCCGGCCATCCCGGTCACCGAGATCACCTGGCCGCGGTAGCTGTGGTGGGGCAGCGTGCGCAGCGGACCAATCCTCGCCGCGTAGCGCGAGGCCGACCTGGCGAACGCCGCGATGTGCTCCGCGGGCGGAACATCAGGCAGGGTGGCGAGCTCGGCGGCGTTCTGCCTCGCAAGCTTGCGCGCGATGGACTGCGGCTGGGCGCCCGTGGCCATCAGCCGGGACAGCCGGCTGACCGGGGCGTCGTCCAGATACTCGTGGTAATCCTCGGCTACGCACCGCAAGTGCCCGGCCAGATCGGCGGCGCGCCATTCCGGACAAGTCGTGGGCGCGTTCCAGGTCGTCCTCGTGAACTGCGCGGCTATCTCGACGATCGCGCGGACCCCGTCATCGTAGGCGACGGGCACGTCGGTCTCGGCATCGGCTAGCACGGGCGCCGCCAGCGGCACAGGCCTGTCCCAGGAATTGCCAACTTCCATGGGTACCTCCCGACCACGCCGTGGCCTCCCCCGACCAAAACGACGCGCTTCGCCAGATTGCCAGATACACCGCGTGCTACGCCACCCATGGACGACGGGAAAACAAAGTGACAGTTAACGTAGGCCCGGCTACCATCCGGCTAGTGGCTACCCAGGATGCTGAAACTCCCGCGGGCATCCAGAGCCAACAGCGAGCCCCTTCCGCCGCAGCAGCCCCACTGCCAGCGGCAACGCGTCGCGGCGATGCCTCGGGTCCCCATCAGCCGGTGACACAGCCGGTCACGCTGACTCCCCGCGCGGCTCTCTGGCGGGTCAAGGAGTACTTGCGGCCCTTTTACGGCCAGATCCTCTTCATGCTCATCGCCGCGCTCCTCGGCGCCGGCGCCGAGATCGTCATCCCGCTGCTCACGAAGTGGGCGATCGACGGGCCGATCGCGACATCCGCCGGGTCCCCTGGACACGGCCACGGCCTGCTGATCCCGATCGGGCTGGCGGCCATCGGCCTCGGCGTCGCCGAGGTGGCCCTGAACGTGCTCAGGCGATGGGCGCAGGCCACCGCGGTGGCCGGCCTCGAGCAGAACATGCGTGACGTGATCTACCAGCACCTGCAGCGGCTCGAGCCTGCCTTCCACGACCGGTGGCAGTCCGGCCAGTTGCTGTCGCGCGCGACGACCGACCTGTCGGCGATCAGGCGGTTCTTCAGCTTCGGCATCGTCTTCATGATCACGAGCTCGGCGAGCTTCGTCGCGATCGTGATCCTGCTGATCAGGCTGAACCTGCTGCTCGGCCTGCTCATCGCCGCGCTGTTCGCGCCCGTGACGGCGCTCTGCCTGTGGTTCGAGCGTCGCTACAGCGTGCTGTCCAGGCGTGTCCAGGACCAGCAGGATGACCTGGCGACGTGCGTCGAGGAGGCCGCGGCCGGCGTCCGGGTGATCAAGGCCCTCGGCCGGCGCGAGCACTCGGCGGCCAACCACTCCAGGCTCGCAGCTACCGTCTACGAGACCCAGGTCCGCAAGGCGCGCCTGCGAGGAGCGTTCTGGGCCAGCCTGGACCTCGTGCCCAACGCGGCCATCGCGGCGATCCTGATGATCGGCGCGCTGGCGGTGGCCGGCCACAGTCTGACCACCGGCGGACTGGTTGCGTTCGTCGCCCTGGTCCTTCAGCTTGTCTGGCCGATCGAGGCGATGGGCTACATCCTGGCGCTCGGCCAGGAGGGCGCCACCGCGGCGCAGCGCGTCTACGAGATCCTCGACACCAAGCCCGCGATCACGAGCCCAGCTGTGCCGAGGCCGCGCCCGAACGCCCAGCGGTCGGGTCACCTGGTGCTGAGTCACGTCACCTTCGGCTACCCGGGCTCGGCTGAGCCAGTCCTGCGGGACATCTGCCTGGACCTGCACCCTGGCGAGACCGTCGCGCTGGTCGGCGGGACCGGCTCGGGAAAGACCACCCTGCTCTACCTGATCGCCAGGCTCGCGGACGCGACCGGCGGATCGATCACGCTGGACGGCACCGACATCAAGACGCTGCCACTGGCCACCCTCCGCACGGTGGTCGCCTGCGCCTTCGAGGACCCGACGCTGTTCTCGGCGAGCGTCAGGGAGAACGTGGCGCTCGGCGTCCCTGACGCCACCGAGGACGCGGTCAGGGCCGCGCTGGCCGCCGCCCAGGCCGAGTTCGTCGATGACCTGCCGTGGGGCCTGGACACGAGAATCGGCGAGCAGGGCATGTCGCTGTCGGGCGGGCAGCGGCAGCGGATCGCGCTCGCCAGGGCGATCCTGGCAAGTCCGTCGGTCCTGCTGCTCGACGACCCGCTGTCAGCGCTCGACGTGCACACAGAGGCCAAGGTCACCGCCGCGCTCAGCCAGGTGCTGACCACGTCGACCGCCCTGGTGGTCGCGCACCGGCCGTCCACGGTCGCGCTGGCCGACAGGGTCGCGGTGCTCGATCGCGGCGAGATCACCGCGATCGGCACCCACCACGAGCTGCTCGCGACCAGCGTGCGCTACCAGTACCTGATGAGCACGGACGCGGAGACCGGAGCGATGCGATGAGCCAGCCAGTAGCCCAGGCGTGGCGCGGCATCGCGGCCGAGGACGCCACGGAGGTGTCCAAGGGCCTCTCGCTGCTGCTGCGCCGTCGCAGCCGGGCGCTGCTGGCCAGCCTGCTGCGCCCGCACCGCCGCACCGTAGGCCTCATCGTGCTGCTCGTCCTCATCGCCAACCTCGCCGGCCTGGCCGGGCCTTGGCTGATCGGCGTCGGCGTGGACCGGATACCCGCGCTGGTCAAGACCCACGACGCGCTGCCCATGATCATCGTGGTTATCGGCTTCGCTGCGGCCATCACGGTGCAGGCGACGGCCACGGCGTCGTTCATCTCGGTGCTCGGCCGGATGGGCAGCCAGGTCGTCAGGGAACTGCGCGCCCGCGTCTTCAGCCACTTCCAGTGGCTGTCCGTCGCGTTCCACGAGCGGTACACCTCAGGAAAGGTCATCTCCCGCCAGGTCTCGGACATGGACGCGCTGTCCGAGCTCTTCGACGAGGGCCTGGATTCCCTGCTGAACGCCGCCTTCTCGCTAGTCTTCGTCGGCACCGGCATGCTGCTCCTCGACTGGCCCCTTGCGCTCGCGGTGATGGCCGGCTTCTTGCCGCTGGCCTGGCTGAGCGCATGGTTCCAGCGTGAGTCCGCGGTGGCCTACCGGCGGACCAGGGAGACCATCGCACTGGTCATCGTTCAATTCGTCGAAACATTCAACGGAATACGCGCGGTGCAGACCTTCCGCAGGGAGCGCCGTAACGACACGATCTTCGCAGGCCTGAACCAGGAATACGCCGACGCGTCGCTGCGCTCCATGCGCCTGCTCGCCGTGTACTTCCCCGGCGTGACCCTGATCGGGAATCTGGCAGTCGGCGCGGTGCTGCTATACGGCGGGATCCGCGTGATCGACCACGCGATGCCGGTCGGCGTGCTCGTCACGTTCATGCTCCTGTTGCGCCGGTTCTTCGAGCCGCTGCAGGACGTCTCGCAGTTCTACAGCACGTTCCAGTCAGCGGCCGCGGCGCTGGAGAAGCTCTCCGGCGTCCTTCAGGAACCGCCGTCGGTGCCCGAGCCTCGCGAGCCGGCCGCGTTGCCGCGCAGGCCGGCGGCCACGGACCAGGGGCGGCAGCTCGAGCTGTCGTCGGTCAGGTTCGGCTACCGGGAGGCAGTGGTGCTGCCGCGGCTGAACCTGACGATCCCGGCCGGACAGACGGTCGCGCTGGTCGGCGCCACCGGGGCGGGCAAGACGACGATCGCCAGGCTGCTCGCCAGGTTCTATGACCCTGACGAGGGGCAGGTCCTGCTCGACGGGATGGACGTGCGCTCGATCGCCGACGCCGACCTGCGCCGCGAGGTCATCCTCATCACGCAGGAGAACTTCCTGTTCAGCGCCTCGATCGCGGAGAACATCGAGCTCGGCAGGCCCGGCGCGACCAGGGCAGAGATCGAGGCGGCGGCTGAAGCCGTCGGGGCCGGCCAGTTCATCACGGCCATGCGGGACGGCTACGACACCCAGGTGGGCAGGCGAGGCGGCCGCCTGTCGGCCGGGCAGCGCCAGCTGATCTCGTTCGCACGGGCGTTCCTCGCCGCGCCGAGCGTGCTGATCTTGGACGAGGCGACCTCGCTGCTCGACCTTCCTGGCGAGCGGGTGGTGCAGCAGGCGCTGCAGACCGTCCTGGCGGGCCGTACCGCGGTGATCATCGCGCACCGGCTGTCTACCGTGCGGATCGCGGACCGCGTGCTCGTCCTCGACCACGGCCAGGTGACCGAGGACGGCTCGCCTGCGGACCTGCTCGCCAGCGGAGGCGAGTACTCCGACTTGCATCAGAGCTGGCTGGAGAGCCTGGCGTGAGCGACCGGCCCGCCCCGGTCCGCTAAGCTGGCCGCCGTGATCGCAGGACGCAAGCAGGCCAGCGAAGACGCGCAGGCCAGATACCTAGCAGACGTCGCGCTCGCCGCGAACTTCGACGAGCTGCTGAGCGAGGCGCAGTCGGTAGAGAAGCAGTACAGGAACGCCCAGGCGACCCAGGCCTCCCTGGCCGAGCAGTACTGGCTCGCGAAGCGGCTGGACGCGGCGCTCACGGACGTCATGCGGTCCGCGTACGCGGCCGTGCGCGCCGAAATCGGGCCGCGTGGCTATGACGACCGGATCTTCAAGCGCAAGGCGATGGCAACTCCGGCGGTACACGCGCTCAACACGGAGGCTGAACGCCTGCTTACGCTGCGCGAAACGCATAGGCTTACCGGCATACCGCCGCGTCCGGAACGAGTAGGACTTGATCCGGAGCCGTTGACGGCGCACAGCCCGCACTAACCTTGACCGAGGCTCCGGCCGGCCGGTCCACGATACGGAAATTATCCGATCATGGGACTTCCGGGGGCTCGGGCGGACGTTGTTACGGGTAGTGGACCCGCGAGGCCTACAGGCCACCTGGAATCCACCAGGAAAGCTACAAATAACTTGTCCGAAAACCATCACAATGTGCCATGTCGTCGCCGAGCGAAGACCTGGCAGATTGGGATCGTGATGATCACTCCCCCACAACTAATCAGGAGGCGCACGGATGTGCCCGCATTCGCCCCCGTGCCCGAGTGCTAGCGACCCGGATCACGAGGCGGCCAGAACCCTCATCAGCCACCCCGAACAAGGCTGGAGCTTGCTCTGTAACGGCATCGTGGTCTTCGAGGACACCGGTGAGCTGCTCCCCGGCGGCGACACCATCGCCCCGCACCGCCCCACCGATCTGATTACCCGGCCCGTATCGACCTCGTCAGCGGCCTAACCTGCTGACCCGGCGGCCATCGCAGCCCGCCGGCTGCCATCCCGCCAGCCAAGCCACCCAAAAACGCCTGGCCGGCCATCACGCAGGGATCGCAGCACCCCCTCTTGTGGCCCTATCGGGCTAGTCCCGTCCGCGCGAGACCTGGTCGAGCCACGCCCCGACCTCCGCTGTGATCACGTCCGCCTGGCCGGACAGCGCGTGCGCCTGGCCCGCGAGCACGACGAGCTTTGCGGCGTCGCTGGCGTCGGGGATCCCGAACGGGTCTCGCTCACCGTTGATCACCAGCACGGGCACGCCGGTGGAGCGCAGCTCGCCAGCTCTGGAGCGCGCGGGATCGTCTGCCTTGCCCGGCGGGTGCAGCGGAAAGGCCAGCGCGATCACCGCCGCCGCATTTGCCCCCCGCGCGGTCCTGCAGGCGACCCTCGCGCCGTTGCTGCGGCCGCCCTGCACCAGCGGCAGCCCCGGGTGCTGTTCGCGCAGAACCGCGATGATTTCCAGCCACGCGGCGTCCTGCCGATCGGGAGAACCTGGCGCACTCGCGCCCCTGACCCGGTAGGGCTGCGTCACCAGGGCCACCGCGGCGCCCGCGTTCAGCCCGGCCTTCTTGGCGGCGAGGATGTCCTTGGTGGCGACTCCGCCGCCAGCGCCGTGGGTGAGCGCGAGCAGCAGCGCCGGGTGTTCCGGGGTCTCTACCTCTGCCAACGCCGGGCCAGCGACCGTCTTGATCTCCACCGCAGCAGGCTACTTCGCCGCAACCTCTCGTCCGCCGGCGCCGTCTGAGAAAACAGGACGGCATCGGGGCGCACCAAGCGGAGGGCGCAGCCGCTGCCAGGAAGGCGACCGACATGGTGCGGCAGGTAACCGGGGCACTTGCCGTCGCGGTCGGTGTCATGCTGGCGGCAGGCTGCGGGGGCAGCGGGAGCGGCGGGCCAGCCGGCGCCCCCGGATGTCCGGCAGACGCGCCGTCGCCAGCTCCGCCTGGACGGCCGGCAGGACCTGGCGGCCTCCTCAGGCCTGGCCCCGTCGTCGCTGCCATCTGCCAGTACGGCTCTGGCGCTCACCCGCTCGCCCTCCGCGTCGTTCTTCGTGCGCGCGCCGCCGCCGGGCTCGCAGCGGTGATCGACAGCGGCGGACCGGTGACGCGCGGCACCCGACGGTGCGATCAGCCGGGCCGGCAGCTGCCGTACCGGCAGGTCCTGGCCTTCGGCTACCCGTCCGGCCAGGTGAGCCGCGTCGCGGTCACGCAACTCACCTGCGATCGCGGCGTCGTGACCGCGCTCGGCCATTCGGCCGTGCTGGGCTTCGGCATCGCCTCGGACCTGTTCGCCCTGTCCGGGGCGGGCAGACATCCTCGCGGCCCGCGTACGCCCAGCTTGATCGGCATGGACGCGGTCACAGCCGCCGCGGTCGCGCGGCACCATCGGTTTAGCGTTTACGTCGACGGCGGCGTCGACGACGTGGCGGCGCCGTTCGGTTCTGTGGTGTTCCAGTCGCCGCCAGCGGGGCTGCCCGACAGCGAGCCTGGCCGCCAGGTCGACGTGGTCGTCGCCGTCAGGACGTCGCCGGCCTGCGTGGCCGGGCAGCTCGAGCTGAGCTACCTTGGCGGCGGGGCCGGAGCGGGCAACGACTTCGGCACCCTGCTGATCGGTGACCGTTCCTCGCGGCCGTGCACGCTCACCGGACCGTTGCACGTGAGCGGGCTAGATCTGGCCGGCCGGAAGGTCACAGCGACGGTCGGCTATCCGGTCACCGGCGTGGCCGTGCTCAGTCCCGGCATCGGCACGGTGGCCAGGTCCAGTCCGGGCGGCACCGGCACCGGCATGCACCCCGGCGACCTCACGGGCGTCAGCACGCTGCGGGCCGAATACCGGGATGGGCCGGCCGGCGTGGATCGCGGGTTGTGCGCCCCGCTCTGGGTGGTCCCTGCGTCCTGGCGGGTCACGCTCGCCGGCGGGACGTCGCTCGTCGTCGCCAACATCAACAGGCACGATCGTGGCCTGGTGCCCTCTGGCGGCCTCGTCACGTGCCGCGGCCGGCTCGACGGAGCGGGTTCCGCTACCGTCACAGGGTCGCTATCGGGTTGACCGGAGACCCTGTGCCGCGCGGCAACCGCAGCGGCGCGATCACGCAGAAGAAAGACCACTGGCCGTGCTGGCTGCAGAGCGGCAGCAGCTCCTCGAACTGCAGGTAGTCGAGCAGATGCAGGCCGAGCGCGTTGATCGCGAGCACGTGCACGGGGAAGTCGACGCCCTGCACGGCGCTTGGCGCGGTGTCGCTGTTGCTGTCGCTGCCGAGCACGGCGATCCGCCGCTCGGCCAGCAACGGCATGACGGACGGATGCAGCCCGGCCCGCGCAGCGGCAACGTCCCATGGACCTCGTTCATTGCGGCGGCGCCGATGGCCGACCCTGATGTACAGCAGGTCGCCCTGGCCGAAGCTGACCTGCTGGCGTTCCTCAGCGGCGTGCAGGTCGGCCACCGTCACGAAGTCGCCAGGCTCGAGCCAGTTCGTGCCCCTGACCGCGGGAATGTCGAGCAGCACGCCGCGCCCGGCGATGCCGTCCTTGGCGACCGCGATCGACAGCTCGGCGGCGCCGGACGGGCCGACCGCCTCGGCCGGCACGCCGTTGTAGAGGGCGCCGTCGAACATCACGTGGCACAGCGCGTCGATGTGGCTGTCCGCGTTGCCGTGCACGTTCATCGAGATCCGGTCGGTGCCGAAGGACAGGCCGTCGTCTCCGGCGTCGGCGGCGGTGCCGGTCATCTCATGCACGGCCGGATGGGGGTTGTCTTGCGCCGCGTGGCTTTCGATCGGCGCCGCGAGCGACACGGACCTCCCGTGCCTGACCTGGCTCGCCGCGGCGAGGGTCTGCCGCGGCGTCAGATAGTTGAGTGCGCCGCGCCGGTCGGACTTGTGCCACATCAGCCCGGCGCGCAGCCGCTCGTACAGCTCGCGGAACTCGGCCTCGGTCATCTTGCGCGGACGGCCTTCCTCAGTGTTCATCCGACCTGTGTTCATCCCATCAGGCTCGCCTGGGCGGACCCGGACGTCATCATCCGCCGCGGGTGGGGCACTCTCCACCAATGTCACGTCTCGTCGTCGTCACCTACCCGGCCGACGAGGAATACGCCAGGATCAACACCGACGCACTGAGCGGCGAGGCCCGAGACCGTGCCGCTGCGGGCAACGTGGGCGCGTACGCGAAACCGATGGCCGAGCACGTTATGGCCATGGCCCTGGCGCGGGCCAAGCGCCTGCCGCAGCGCCACGCCGGTCTGGCGGGGGCGGGTTCAACCAGGCAGAACCGGTCCTCACGCTAGACGGCGCCGTGTGCGCGATCCTCGGCTTCGGCGGCATCGGCACGGCCACCACCCGCCTGATGCGCCCCTCCGGCGCCCGAATCCACGCCATCAACACCACATGCGCCACCGCAGAAGACGTCGACTACATCGGCGGTCACAGGCGTCATGCGCCGCGAAGGCTTTCTGTAGAAGTTGAGTAGCTGCCGGGCTGACAGCCCCCGAGCGTCCCGTTAAAGAATCCTGGTCAAGAACTGCCCGGTATACGACTCCCCCACCTTGGCTACCTGCTCGGGCGTGCCGGTCGCGATGACCTGCCCGCCGCGCGATCCGCCCTCGGGGCCGAGATCGATCACCCAGTCGGCGGTCTTGATCACGTCGAGGTTGTGCTCGATGACGATGACTGTATTGCCGCCGTCGACGAGCCGGCCGAGCACGCCGAGCAGCTTGCGGATGTCGTCGAAGTGCAGGCCGGTCGTCGGCTCGTCGAGCACGTAGATCGTCCGGCCGGTCGACCGGCGCTGCAGCTCGGACGCGAGCTTGACCCGCTGCGCCTCGCCGCCGGACAGCGTCGGCGCGGGCTGGCCGAGCCTGACGTATCCGAGGCCGACGTCCACGAGCGTCTTCAGGTGCCGGTGGATGGCTGGCACCGGCTCGAAGAACTCCGAGGCCTCCTCGATCGGCATGTTCAGCACGTCGGCGATCGTCTTGCCCTTGTAGTGCACGCCGAGTGTGTCCGTGTTGTACCGGGCCCCGTGGCATACCTCGCACGGCACGTAGACGTCCGGCAGGAACTGCATCTCGATCTTGATGGTGCCGTCGCCCGAGCACGCCTCGCAGCGGCCGCCCTTGATGTTGAACGAGAACCTGCCCGGCTGGTAGCCACGGATCTTGGCCTCGGTCGTCTGCGCGAACAGCCGCCTGATGTGGTCGAACACGCCGGTGTAGGTCGCCGGGTTGGACCGCGGCGTCCGGCCGATCGGGCCCTGGTCCACGTGCACGACCTTGTCGAGCTGCTGCATCCCGATCACCTTGACGTGCCGGCCAGGCACGATCCTCGTGCCGTGCAGCTCCTTCGCGAGCGCCGCGTACAGGATGTCGTTGACCAGCGTGGACTTGCCGGATCCCGACACGCCCGTGACCGCTATGAACGTGCCGAGCGGGAACCCGACGTCGATGCCCTGCAGGTTGTGCTCGGACGCCCCCTTGACCACGACTTCCTTGGCCTTGGAGACCTTGCGGCGTTTCGCGGGAACCGGGATGGCTTCCCGGCCGGTCAGGTACGCGCCGGTCAGCGACTCCTCGCTGTCCAGCAGTTCGCGCAGCGGCCCGGACACGACGATCTGCCCGCCGTGCTCGCCGGCCCGCGGCCCGATGTCGACGACCCAGTCCGCCGCCCTGATCGTGTCCTCGTCGTGCTCGACCACGATCAGCGTGTTGCCGAGGTCGCGCAGCCGCAGCAGGGTGTCGAGCAGCCGGTGGTTATCCCGCTGGTGCAGCCCGATCGACGGCTCGTCAAGCACGTACAGGACGCCGACCAGCCCGGACCCGATCTGGGTCGCCAGCCTGATCCGCTGCGCCTCGCCGCCCGCCAGCGTCGCTGACGCGCGGTCCATCGTCAGGTAGTCGAGCCCGACGTCGAGCAGGAAGCCCATCCGGGCGTTGATCTCCTTGAGCACCCGGCCGGCGATCTGCTGGTCACGCTCGGACAGCTCCAGCGTACGCAGCAGCTTGGTCAGCTCGCCGATCGGGAGCGCGCAGTACTCCGCGATCGACCGTCCGTCGACGGTGACGGCAAGGGTCAGCGGCTTGAGCCTCGTGCCATGGCAGGCAGGACAGGGCACCTGCCGCATGAAGCCCGCGTATCGCTCGCGGCTCGAGTCGCTCTCCGCCTCCGCGTGCCGCCGCGAGATGTACGGGATCGCGCCCTCGAAGTTCGTGTAGTACGACCGCTCCCTGCCGTACCTGTTCTTGTACCTGACGTGCACCTGGTCGCCGTAGCCGTACAGCAGCGCCTTCTTCGCCGCGGCTGGCAGCTTCGCCCACGGGGTCTTGACGCTGAACCCGAGCGAGGAACCAAGCGCCTCCATCAGGCGCAGGAAGTAGTCGTTGACGTGGCCGCCGCTCCAGACGCCGATCGCGCCGTCGGCCAGCGACAGGTCGGGGTCGCCGACGACGAGCTCGGGGTCGACCTCCATCCTCGTGCCGAGGCCGGTGCAGTCAGGGCAGGCGCCCCACGGTGAGTTGAACGAGAACGACCGCGGCTCGAGCTCCTCGAACGACAGGTCGTCGTAGAGGCACGCGAGGTGCTCGGAGTACATCCGCTCCCGGTTCTGGTCGTTCTCTGGCAGGTCGACGAAGTCGAGCACCACCACGCCGCCGGACAGGCCGAGCGCGGTCTCCACCGAGTCCGTGAGCCGCCGCCTGGCCGACTCCTTGACCGAGAGCCGGTCGACGATGACCTCGATCGTGTGCTTCTCGTACTTCTTCAGCGCTGGCAGCCGGCCCGTGCCGCTGGTGGCGTCGTCGAGCCTGATCGTGACGCCGTCAACCCTGGCGCGCGAGTAACCCTTGGTCTGCAGCTCGCGGAGCAGCTCGGTGTACTCGCCCTTGCGGCCGCGGATGACGGGCGCGAGCACCTGGAACCTGGTGTCCTCGTCGAACTCGAGCACCCGGTCCACGATCTGCTGCGGCGTCTGCCTGGCGATCGGGCGGCCGCACTCCGGGCAGTGCGGCTTGCCAACCCTGGCGAAGAGCAGCCGCAGGTAATCGTAGACCTCGGTGACGGTGCCAACGGTAGACCGCGGGTTGCGGCTTGCGGCCTTCTGGTCGATCGAGACGGCCGGTGACAGCCCGTCGATGAAGTCCACGTCGGGCTTGTCCATCTGGCCGAGGAACTGCCTGGCGTACGCCGACAGCGACTCGACGTACCGGCGCTGGCCCTCGGCGAAAATCGTGTCGAACGCGAGGCTCGACTTACCCGAGCCGGAAAGCCCGGTGAAGACGATCATGGCATCCCTGGGCAGGTCCAGCGAGACATCCTTGAGGTTGTGCTCGCGGGCACCGCGGACTACCAGACGTTCTGCCACTGTGCGCTCTGTTTCTCCTGGTACGGGCGGCAACACTACGGGGGAGCACTGGCCAAGATGGCGCGCGCCCAATGGTAACCGGACCCACTGACAGTGAGCCGCGCATAAGCGCGGGGCGGCGTCGCCGGGAGCTCGCTGCCGTCCGCAAGGGCTGCTCTTCTTTTACATAACACACAACACCGTCTCGTTCTGCCCGACCGCACGGCAACGGACTCCCGGCCGTGGTGTAATAACGAAGATCTTTCATGAAAGCATCTTTTAGTCCTAATCCGGACCAATCGCAGACATCGGCCCGGCCGGCCTATCCGCTTCGCGGCGCACCAGGCGCTCGCACCGGGACGGGCGGACGCCGCGCGGGCGCGGGCAGGCTGCGCCGTTCCACGCCGCTATGGGCGATCCTGGCCGCCCAGGCCGCGCTGACGCTGCCCTGGCTCTGGGCGTCGGCGCCGTTCACCGACGAGGCGCTGTACATCGAGGCGGGACACGCGGAGTGGGCGCACTGGCTGCACCAGGCGGCCGTGCCTGCCTTCCCCGGCTGGTTCTCCGGTGCCCCGGTCGCGTATCCGCCGCTCGCCGCCGCGGCCGACTCCGCCGGCGGCCTGCCAGGGGCGCGGGCGCTGTCTCTCGTGATCATGCTTGCCACCACCATCCTGGTGTACCTGACAGGCGTGCGGATCGTCGGCCGCCTGGCCGGGCTGTTCGCCGCGCTGCTGTTCGCGGTCACCGGGCTTGTCGTGCACTACGGCGCCTTGGCCACGTTCGGGCCTTTGTCGCTGTTCCTCCTCGTGCTTTCCGCTTGGGCGGCTGCCCGCGTCCGCGACGGTGGCTTCGGCTGGCTCCCCGCCTGCGCGCTCGCGCTTGTGGCCGCCAACGTGACCAAGTACGCGACTCTCGCCTGGGATCCCGTCGTCTTCGGCATCATCGCGCTGCACTGCTGGGGCCAGGGCAAGAGGCTGGCCATCGGCAGGGCAGCGTCCGTGGCGGCGACGGTGGTGGTGGCCGACTTCGGCCTTCTCATGCTCGGCGGCAGGGACTACGCGCAGGGCGTCGTGGTCACCACGGTCTTCCGGTCGGTGAGCTGGACTTCGCCGAGCTCGCCGGCGAGCGTGATGTTGCGCGCCCTCGTCATGACCGGCGCGCTGCTCCTGCTCGCCCTGGCTGGCATCGCGGTGAGCATAGCCGCCAGGCAGCCGCCGGCCAGCACTCTGGTTTTGTGCCTGCTGCTGCTGGCCGGCCTGCTCGCGCCCATCGACCAGGCCCGCATCTACCAGCTGACCTCCCTGGACAAGAACATCGGGTATGGCCTGCCCTTCGCAGCGATCGGCGCGGGATACGGACTGGCGGCGGGCACTCAGTGGCTCGCGCGCCGGCGATGGTGGGGGCGGCGGGCGGCCGCGGCCGCGCTCGTCGCCGTGACCATGGGGGTGCTGCTACCAGGGACCTTCCAGCAGGTGCAGTTCCGCGGATCCGATCTCGCCCAGACTGCCAGGATGGTGAGCGCCATCGACCGCAGCCACCGGCCCGGCACGTACATCGTCTCCGACGGCGCCGGCCGGGTGGAGCAGTACTACCTGCCCGCGGTTCCTGCGCACTGGTGGATCGGCATCTTCCGGCCATCTCCCCGCCAGCAGCAGGAGATATCCGACGCCATTTCCTGTGGCCGGGTCTCTGTTGCCGTGTTGCGAACGGCAGGCGCCCGCTACGCGCACGCCTACGACGCAACGGTGCTGCACATGCTCCGCAGGAGCGCCAGCCTCCGGCTCGCGGCGAGATTCGGGCACCCAGGATCCAGGACCGAGGTCTGGACGGCGACGCCTCTCGCCCCCCAGTCAAGGGGCTGCGGGTGAACAGGGCCGCTGTGGCAACGCTGGTGATGCCGTTCGCCGCGGCCGCGATGTTCGGCGCGCTCGTCGTCGCGACACATCACACCACGGTGCCGCCGCTGTCACCGTCTGCGTTCGCTACACCCGCGCCGGCCAGGACTCCGGCGAGGTGCGGGCGCGAGATCGTGCGTGAACCCTTCGCCGGCATCGCCGTCAGGCGGAGCGTGATCACCCAGGTCAGGGCTTTCCGGCGCGCGACGGGCGCCGACATCCGGCTGGTCGCGTACTCTAGCTCGTTCACGCGCCCGTTCAACCCGCACCAGGCGCAGCAGGTCGCCGCGCTCGGCGCGCTGCCGCTGGCTCAGCTAGACCCGAGCGGCATCTCGCTGCGGCGGATCGCGGGCGGGCGGTACAACTGGCTGGTCCGCCGCTACGCGGACGCAGTCAGGGCATTCGGCTGCCGGGTCGTCCTCTCGTTCGGCCACGACATGAACGCCTGGTGGAACCCATGGGGCATGCCGCACACCAGGCCGGCCACCTTCATCGCGGCGTGGCGGCGGGTCCACGACGTCTTCCGCCAGGAGGGCGCCGGCAATGTGATCTGGTCATGGGACCCGTCGCACCTGGAACAGCAGGTCCCTGGAAAGGTAGCCACGCCTGCCAGCGAGTGGTATCCGGGTGACGCTTATGTCGACTGGATCGGCCTTGACGGTTCGCTCGGTCCCGGGCAGACGTTCGACATGGCCTTCGGCCGGCAGCTGGACGACATCAGGCGCGTGACGAGGAAGCCCGTGTACCTCGCCGCGACCGCGGTCGCCGCTGGCAAGACACAGCCGCGCGCGATCACCGCGCTGTTCGCCGCCGCCCGGCGGCACCATCTGATAGGGCTGGTCTGGTCTGACGTCAGCGGATGGCAGTCCGCGCAGCTCGCCGGCCGGCCCGCGAGCCTGGCGGCGTTCCGCAGGGCGGTCGCCGCACTGCGCTGACGCCAGCTCGAGCGCCGCGGCGGTTCCGGCGCGCCGGGCATGTGCGCGATGATGTCGGGTGTGCAACGACGAGGAGGCCAGCCGTGAGCGACGAAGCCGGGGCGCACTCCGTGAACCTGACCATCGCGAGGATCGCGGCGGCCGATGACGAGCTGATGGCGACCGCGGCCAAGCTCAGTGACGAGCAGATGCGCGAGCAGTCGCTGCTGCCAGGCTGGAGCCGGGGCCACGTGCTCACGCACATCGCGAGGAACGCCGACGGCCTCGGCAACCTGCTGACGTGGGCGAGCACCGGCATCGAGACGCCGCAGTACGCCAGCCAGCACGCGCGGGACGAGGAGATCGAGGCCGGCGCGGGTCGGCCGGCGGCCGATCTGATCGAGGACGTGAAGAGCTCGTCGGCGGCGTTCGTGAAGCTGGCGCGCGAGCTGTCGGAGGAGGCGTGGGCGGCCGAGGTCCGCGGCCTGCGCGGGCCCGCGCACCCTGCCTGGTACACGCTGCAGCGCAGGCTGACCGAGGTCGAGATCCATCACGTGGACGTCGCGGGCGGCTTCACGGCAGCGAACTGGCCTGACTGGTTCCTCGCGACGATGACCTACGAGGTGATCGGCCAGATGTCGGCCAACCCGGCAGCGCCGTCGGCGGTGCTGACGGACACCGCGAGCGGGCGGCAGTACCTGCTGCGGCCGGGCAGTTCAGGAGCCGACGACGGCGGGCTGGCGATCTCGGGGCCCGGTCATGAGCTGCTCGCGTGGCTGCTCGGCCGCGGCGACGGGGCCGGCCTGACAGCCGACCCAGAAGGGCCGCTCCCAGCCGTCCCGCCGTACTGATGACATCCTGAGTTGACGGCCCTACCGAGAGGACACCATGACCTACACCGGCAACGTAACCGTGGGCGGCCCGGCGGAGACCAGGGAGCTTCCTGGCCTGACCATCACCAAGGTCGCGGTCGGCCCCATGGACAACAATGCCTACCTGCTCCGGTGCACGAACACCGGCGAGCTGCTGCTGATCGACGCCGCGAACGAGGCCGACACGCTTCTTGGCCTGATCGGCGACACGCCGCTGGCCACGATCGTGACCACGCACCGGCACGGCGATCACTGGCAGGCGCTGGCCGAGGTGGCGAAGGCCACCGGCGCCGCGACGGTCGCGCACACCGACGACGCAGCCGGGATGCCGGTGCCGCCAGTCAGGCTGGTCAGTCACGGCGACACGATCGGCGTTGGGGACGCTCAGCTCTCGGTCATCCACCTGCGCGGACACACGCCTGGCAGCATCGCGCTGAACTATGACGCCGGAGGCGCGCTAGCCAGCGGTCCGCACCTGTTCACAGGTGACTCGCTGTTCCCCGGCGGTCCTGGCAACACTGACCAGGACCCCGAGCGGTTCAACGCGCTGATCACCGACCTGGAGAACCGGATCTTCGCCGAGCTTCCCGACGGAACCTGGGTCTACCCGGGCCACGGCGGCGACACCACGATCGGCAGCGAGCGCCCGCATGTCCCCGAGTGGCGCGCCCGGGGCTGGTGATCGGGCTGGCGACGGCGTACCGGTGACGCACGTTCCGTCGCAGGCGGATGTGGTGGTGGTCGGCGGTGGGATCGTCGGCCTCTCCGCCGCCTGGGCACTGACGCGCGCCGGACGCGAGGTGCTCGTCCTCGACCAGGCGCCGGCCGGCCACATGAGCGGCGGGTCGCACGGCTCCTGCCGGATCTTCCGGCTCGGCTACGACGACCCCTTCTACGTGTCCCTGGCCGCGCGGGCCAGGCAGTCATGGGCGGAACTCGAGTCCGCCGGCTGTGAGCAGCTCCTGCAGCCCACGCCGCAGCTCACGTTCGGGCCGCAGATGCCGCAGGTCATGGCCGCGATGACGGCGGCCGGCGGCGCGTGTCAGCTGATGACGCCGGAACAGGCGGTGTCGCGATTTCCCGGCGTGACCGCGACGGGCGACGTGCTGGTCGAGCTGGAGTCCGCCGTGATCGCGGCGGACCTGGCGATCGCCTGCCTTGCTCGTCTCGCCGG
>DASUHI010000187.1:0-21731 GCA_036273575.1 Streptosporangiaceae bacterium
GCTACCGGCGGCCTGGTCGCCAGCACGGCCCGCAGGTCACCGTGCGCGATCTGGGCCAGCCTCGCGTCGGTGACGGCGACCGCCGTTGAGGTGCGGTAGGTCGGGTCGAACATGGCCAGCTCGCCGAACATGTCGCCGGGCCCATGCACGCTGACCAGGCTCTCCCTGCCGTCCGGCGCCATCCTGGTGAGCTTGACCTTGCCGCTGATCACCAGGTACACGCTGTCCCCGAGGTCGCCCTCGTCGAACAGCTTGTCGCCGCGCGGGAGCAGCACCACGTGCGTGTGCGGGCGGAAGTGCTGAGCGTCCTCGTCGTCAAGTTCCCGCAGCAGCGGGCTCCCGCTCAGGATGCGGGCGTCGTCATCGGTGAAGTCCAGCTGTTCGAGCCGGTTCGCTGGTGTCCCGGGATCAGCCACCTGGGCCACCCCCCTGATCCCTGGCGAGCCGCTTTCTGCAGGCCTCGATCTCGTCCTCGGCAGCCTGCTGGCCGACCCACCTCGCCGCCTCGACCTCCTTGCCCGGCTCGAGCGCCTTGTACACCTCGAAGAAGTGCTGGATCTCCAGCAGGTCGAACTCGGAGACGTCGGCGATGTCGCGCAGGTTCGCGTGCCGGGGATCGGTCGCGGGGACGCACAGGACCTTGTCGTCGCGGCCCTTCTCGTCCCGCATCCTGAACATGCCGATCGCGCGGCAGCTGATCACGCAGCCAGGAAAGGTCGGCTCGTCGAGCAGGACCAGGGCGTCGAGCGGGTCGCCGTCCTCGGCGAGCGTGTTCTCTATGAATCCGTAGTCAGCGGGATACCTGGTGGACGTGAACAGCATCCGGTCTAGCCTGATCCGCCCCGTGTGGTGGTCCATCTCGTACTTGTTGCGCTGGCCCTTGGGGATCTCGATGACTACGTCGAACTCCACGGCCTAGTCTCCCTGCCCGGTGGAATGATTGCCTGACTGCCTTGGTGTATACCCCTCCGTGATGTATACCCTCGGTGACAGCGCCTGTCGAAGGCCGCATCAGGCGAAGGAGAGCAGACAGTGAACCGGCTGGCGCGGATGATGGCGCTGACGCTGGCGCTGCTCTGCCTGTTCACGATCGGTGCCGGAGCCGCGGTCGCGCACCTGATGCCGCACAGGCTCGCGCTCTTCCAGCTTCCCGCCGTCGCCGGGCGCAGCCCGGCCAGGCCGGAAACCGTCCTTCGCGCCGCGACCGGCTCGCCGTCGGGAGGGGCGGGCGGCGCGGACTCTGGCGTCGCTACCGCTGCTGGCGTGACCGCGAGGGTGGACGGGCTGGTCAAGTCCGGCGGCCTCGGCCCGCACGTCGGCGCACTGGTATCGGACCTGTCGACGGGACAGGTGCTGTACAAGCAAGACGCCGCCAGTAGTTTCGCCCCTGCGTCGACCACGAAGATCGCCACGGCGGTCGCGGCCCTCGAGACGCTCGGTCCAGACGCCACGTTCAGCACGCGGGTGCTCGTCGGCAGCAAACCCGGCGCGGGCGGCGAGCAGATCGTGCTCCTGGGCGGCGGCGATCCGACCCTCGCCGTGCACCCGTACCCGGCCGGCGACTACCCGCAGCCCGCGACGCTGGGCGTGCTGGCCGCCGGGACCGCCCGGGCGCTGCGCGCGAACGGAGTCAGCTCGGTCACTCTGCGTTATGATGCGTCGCTGTTCGGCGGCCCTGCGGTGGCTCGCGGCTGGAAGCCGCTCGGCGCCCCGGGCAACTACGTCTCGAGCGGCAACGTCACCCCCATCACCGGCCTCGAAGTCGACCAGGGCCGGCTGACCGCGCACGGCACTCCGCAGGACTCCGACGACGCCGGCAATTTCAGGCCGAGGTCGCTGACGCCGAGCCGGGACGCCGCCCGTGCGTTCGCCGCGCTCCTGCGCAAAGACGGCATCACCGTGCGCGGCAAGCCGTCAGCGGGCCGGGCGCCGCACGCCGCCCGGGTGATCGCGCTGGTCAGGTCCCCGTCGCTCGCCGCGATCGTGCAGCAGATGCTGACCGAGAGCAACAACGTCATCGCCGAGACGCTCGCGAGGCACGTGGCCATCGCCACCGGCCGGCCTGGCACGTTCGCCGGCGCGGCGGCAGGGGTCATGGCCGTGGTCGCCAGGCTCAAGGTGCACGGCCTGCGCCTGCACGACGGCAGCGGGCTGTCGCCGATGGACAGGATCTCGCCGCGGGCCCTGGTCAGCCTCATCGGGCTGGCGGCAAGGTCGGGCGCCGGGCTGCGGCCGGTGCTTACCGGCTTGCCGGTGGCCGGCTTCTCAGGGACGCTTGGTCCCGGCAGCTTCTTCGGCCCGTTCGGGCGGGCGGCCCTCGGGATGGTGCGGGCGAAGACGGGCAACCTCACGCACGTGGCGACGATGGCAGGCGTCGCGGCGACCGCGAACGGCCAGCTGCTCGCGTTCGCGTTCATGGGCAACGACATCCCGGTGCGGCTCGGCGGCAAGCCTGAGTCGACCCTCGCCCAGCTCGCCACCGCGCTGGCTGGCTGCGGCTGCGGCTAGCAGCGGCTAGCTGCGGCTGCGGCGCACTGGCCGGCCACGTACGGTGGAGGGGTGAGCAGCTCCCAGATGATCGACTGGAATGTAGCGACCTCCACCGCGACCCGGTGGGTCAGGCCAGGGCCTCAGGTGAGCCTCGCCGAGGCGAGGCGGGTGGTGGCCGAACTGCGCCAGCAGGCGGCGGCCGTGGCAGAACCGGTGCGCGAGGTGACCGGCCTGCCCGGCGACGACGACGGCGGCAAGGTCGCCATCGTCGACCGCCCCGGCTGGATCAAGGCCAACATCACCGGGTTCGAGGTGGTACTCGATCCGCTGGTCGAGCACATGCAGGACATCGGCGCCGCGCCGCCCGTCGGCTCGATGCTGACGGCGGTCGGCTCGCGGGTCACGGGCATGCAGGCCGGCCTGATCCTTGCGTACCTGGCCAGCCGGGTGCTTGGCCAGTATGAGCTCTTCCTGCCACCCGATCCGGACCAGCCGGCCGAGAACGCGCCGCCCGGGCGGCTCACGCTGGTGGCGCCGAACATCGTGATGGTCGAGCGGGAGCTAGGCGTCGATCCGAGCGACTTCCGGCGCTGGGTCTGCCTGCACGAGGAGACCCACAGGACCCAGTTCACATCCGTGCCGTGGCTGCGCCCGTACGTGCAGAAGCAAATGACGGAGTTCCTTCTCGCCTCCGACCTCGATCCCGCTTCCATCCTGAACCGGCTGCGCGCCGCGGCCGACGCGGTCAGCGGCGCGGTTCGCGGCGGCGACGGCGCGAGCCTGATCGAGGCCATGCAGAGCCAGCGGCAGCGCGAGATCCTCGACCGCCTGACCTCTGTGATGACGCTCGTCGAAGGGCACGGCGACTACGTGATGGACGCCGTGGGGCCGGCCGTGGTGCCTTCGGTCGAGCAGATCAGGGCCAAGTTCAACGCGCGCAGGACCTCGGGGAACCGGCTGGAGCAGGCGATCCGCCGCATCCTCGGCATCGACCTGAAGATGCGGCAGTACCAGCAGGGCGCCGCGTTCGTCAGGGCCGTCGTGGGCGAGGCCGGGATGGAGACCTTCAACCGCGTCTGGACGTCCCCTGAGACGCTGCCCGCCAAGGAGGAGCTCGCCAGCCCGCGCCTGTGGCTCGAGCGGGTCGGACGGTCCGGCTTCGGCGCCGCGCAGCTTCCCGCCTCGGGTCCGGCGCAGGACGGCCCGGCCAAGAAAGGCACATCCGGCAACGGCGCGGCACCTGAAGCGTTGTCAGACGAAGGGCCTGAGGCGAGAAGCCGGCCAGAAGGGCTTGGCGGCAACGGCACGGAGCGGCAGGCCGGCTGACGTGCGATGGGCCCCGATCCGGCCGTCGCGGCTGTCAGGCTCGGCGTTCGCCGCAGCCTGACCGGCCTGACCAGCCGCGAGAGTGGCCCTGGCGGGCCGCTTGTGCTGGTTGCCTGCTCGGGTGGCCCTGACTCGCTCGCGCTCGGCGCTGCCGCCGCGTTCGAGGCCCCGAGGCTCGGCGTGCGGGCCGGAGCCGTCACGGTAGACCACGGCTTGCAGGAAGGCTCCGCCGAGCAGGCTTGGCGGGTGGCCGCTACCCTGCGCGGACTCGGGCTCGATCCGGTCGCGTGCGTGCGCGCCGACGTGGCCGGCCGCGGAGCGGGCGGCCAGTACCCCGGGCCAGAGGCCGCCGCCAGGCACGCCAGGTACGCGGTGATCGAGGCGGCGGCGGTCGAGCTGGGCGCTACGGCCGTCTTGCTCGGGCACACGATGGACGATCAGGCCGAGACGGTACTGCTCGGACTCGCCAGGGGGTCGGGCGCGCGGTCGCTCGCGGGGATGGCCGGTGCCTCCGGCCGCTACCTGCGCCCGCTGCTCGGGTTGCGGCGCGCCCAGACCGTGGCCGCGTGCGCAGCCCAGGACCTCCGGCCATGGGATGACCCGCAGAACGCCGACGACGCCTACGCCAGGACTCGGGTGCGGCGGCGGATCCTGCCGCTGATGGAGGAGCTGCTTGGGCCCGGCGTCACAGAGGCGCTAGCCAGGACCGCGGATCAATTGCGCGCCGACGCGGACGCGCTCGACGACGTGGCCGCGGACGCCGCGGACCGGCTCCTGGCAGCCGACGGCGGCATGGAGGTCACCGCGCTCGCGGCGCTGCCCGCCGCGATCAGGACCAGGCTGCTCAGGCGCGCGGCGATTGCGGCCGGAACCCCGGCGGGCTCGCTCACGGCGGCCCACATCGCCCAGCTTGACGCGCTCGTGACGGCCTGGCACGGTCAGCGCTGGTCTGACCTGCCGGGCGGGATACGGTGCGTACGGCGATATGGCAGGCTGCAGTTCACGACCGGCTGACCCGCTCACTGGACGGAGACGCGTTGGACGCCACTGACATGGGCGCGGACCTGCTCGAGGTGCTCATCAGCCCGGAGCAGCTACAGGTAAGGATCGTCGAGCTCGCCGGGCAGATCGACGCGGATTACGCTGGCCGCGAACTGATCCTGATCGGGGTGCTTAAGGGAGCGGTCATGGTGATGGCCGATCTGGCGCGCGCGATGCACCTGCCGGTCAGCATGGACTGGATGGCCATCTCCTCCTACGGCTCGGGCACGACCTCCTCTGGCGTGGTCCGGATACTCAAGGACCTCGACGCGGACATCAGCGGCAAGCACGTGCTCGTCGTCGAGGACATCGTGGACTCCGGCCTCACCCTGTCCTACCTGGTGCACAACCTGCAGTCACGGGGCCCTGCCTCGGTCAGCGTCTGCGTGCTGCTGCGCAAGCGGGCCGCTGCCCAGATGCCGGTTGAGGTGGCCTATACGGGTTTCGAGATAGATGACAAGTTCGTCATCGGGTACGGCCTTGACTACGACGAGCGCTACCGCAACCTGCCGTTCATCGGCACGCTCGCCCCGCACGCGTACTCCGGCGGGGCTTCGGCCGATCTGACCGGGAACACAGCGGATCCGGAGGGGAACACATCAGAAGTTGAATAGCGTTTACATAGGGTAGAGGCGGAGCATAGGGCACGCGGCTTCCTGAAGTGCCGCCTACGTGCCGGTGCGAGTCGGCGCGGTGTACCGTCGGTTCTCTCGCGTTATGTGCGTGAGATCGGGAATACCGCGCATGGAATGCTCGGACGGACTGCGCTCCTGCCGGAAGGCGGCGGGACACGAGGCTCGGCAGGAGGTACCGGCCCGGCTCGCCGGGCCGCTATTCGATGGATCTGAAGCGCATCTTCCGCAGTTGGATGCTGGTCATCCTGCTTGTTTTCGTGCTGCTCGTCGTCGTGCTCAAGTTCACGGGCTCGAACCAGTACCGCACCGTCCAGACCTCGCAGGTCGTGAAGCTGGTGCAGACCGGTCAGGTCAAGTCGGCCATCCTGAACGTGCCGACCCAGGTCATCCAGGTCACCACCAAGCAGAACAACAACCTTCAGGCCACTTGGGTGGGCAACCAGGAAAACGCGATCTCCCGCATCCTGCAGAGGCAGAACAACGCCGGCAATCTGCCGGGCGGCTATGACGTCAAGAACCCGCAGGGCAACTCGCTGCTGAACGTGCTGCTCGGCTGGCTGCCGTTCATCGTGATCTTCTTGCTGTTCTTCGTGTTCATGAACCAGATGCAGGGCGGCGGCTCGCGGGTCATGAACTTCGGCAAGTCCAAGGCCAAGCTGATCACCAAGGACACGCCGAAGACGACCTTCGCCGACGTGGCGGGCGCGGACGAGGCGATCGAGGAACTCGAGGAGATCAAGGAGTTCCTGCAGACGCCGGCCAAGTTCCAGGCCATCGGCGCCAAGATCCCCAAGGGCGTGCTGCTGTACGGCCCGCCAGGAACGGGCAAGACGCTGCTCGCCCGCGCGGTGGCCGGCGAGGCTGGCGTGCCGTTCTACTCCATCTCGGGTTCTGACTTCGTCGAGATGTTCGTCGGCGTTGGTGCCTCCCGCGTCCGTGACCTGTTCGAGCAGGCCAAGGCCAACGCCCCGGCGATCGTGTTCGTTGACGTGATAGACGCGGTCGGCCGGCAACGCGGCGCCGGCTTCGGCGGCGGGCACGACGAGCGCGAGCAGACCCTGAACCAGTTGCTCGTGGAGCTGGACGGCTTCGACACCAAGGGCGGCGTGATCGTGATCGCCGCCACCAACCGCCCGGACATCCTCGACCCCGCACTGCTGCGCCCTGGCCGGTTCGACCGCCAGATCGTCGTTGCGCAGCCTGACCTGGCTGGCCGGAAGGGCATCCTTCGGGTGCACGCGAGGGGCAAGCCGTTCGCCCCTGACGTCGAACTCGACGTGATCGCCAGGCGCACGCCCGGCTTTACCGGTGCGGACCTGGCGAACGTGATCAACGAAGGCGCGCTGCTCACTGCCCGCGCCAATCAGACGCAGATCACGATGTACTCGCTTGAAGAGGCCATCGACCGGGTGACCGCCGGGCCCAAGCGCAAGAGCGTGCTGCTCTCCGAGAAGGAGCGGAAGCTCATCGCGTACCACGAGGGCGGTCACGCGCTCGTCGGTCACGCGATGCCGAACGCCGACCCGGTGCACAAGATCACGATCATCCCGCGCGGCCGTGCGCTCGGCTATACGGCTGCGGCGCCGTCGGAGGACAAGTTCCTGGTCAGCCGCGCCGAGATGATGGACCAGCTGGCGATGCTGCTCGGCGGCCGCACCGCGGAGGAGCTCGTATTCCACGAGCCGACCACCGGCGCCGCCAACGATATCGAGAAGGCTTCGCAGATCGCGCGCGGCATGGTGACCGAGTACGGCATGAGCGAGCGCCTCGGCGCCCGCAAGTTCGGCACGGGTGACTCAGAGCCGTTCCTGGGCAGGGAGATGTCACACGCCCGTGACTACTCAGAGGAGATCGCCTCGGCGATCGACGAGGAGGTCAGGCGCCTGATCGAGGCCGCGCACGACGAGGCGTGGGACGTCCTTGTGCAGTACAGGGACGTGCTTGACTCGCTGGTGCTGAACCTGATGGAGCACGAGACCCTGTCGCGGGACCAGGTGCTCGAGATCTTCGCGCCTGTTCAGAAGCGCCCGTCCCGCGGCTCCTACACCGGCTACGGCAAGCGGATGCCCTCTGACCGGCCGCCGGTCTTGACGCCGAAGGAGCTCGCGCTGACCGCGGCCAGCGACGGCAAGGAACTGCCGCTCGGCGGCAACGGCCAGGCACCGAACCTGAGCAAGGGCGGATACCCGGGCGGCATCGCGCCGATGCCCGACCCCTTCGGCGTCGAGCCCGGTGATCAGCAGGGCGGGCGGCCGCGCTGACCAAGCCAGACACGTGAACCAGTCAGTCGATCTTGAGCGGATCGAGCGGGCGGTACGGGAGATCCTGCTCGCGATCGGAGAGGATCCCGATCGCGAGGGCCTCAGGGATACTCCCGGGCGGGTCGGGCGGGCGTACGCGGAACAGTTCGCCGGGCTAGCTCAGCACCCGAAGGACGTCCTGACGACGGTCTTCGACGCCGATCACGACGAAATGGTGCTTGTCCGCGATATCGAGCTTTTCTCGACGTGCGAGCACCATCTCACGCCATTCTTCGGGTACGCCCACGTGGGCTACATACCGAACGAGCGCGGCCAGATCACGGGCTTGTCGAAGCTCGCCAGGCTTGTCGACGTGTACGCGCGGCGGCCGCAGGTGCAAGAGCGGATGACCAGCCAGATCGCCGAATCGCTGATGGAGGTGCTCGAGCCGCGCGGAGTTATCGTGGTCGTGGAGGCCGAGCACTTGTGCATGGCCATGAGGGGCGTGCGCAAGCCGGGCTCCAAGACCGTCACATCCGCGGTCCGCGGCTGCTTCCGCAGCTCGGATGGCACAAGGGCGGAGGCCATGAGCCTGCTCATGGCCCGCCGCTAGGGGTGACCAGAGCTTCTCGAGGCACCCCATATGGATTCGTCCGCAAGCGCAGTCGTTTATCACTACGCTGTGCCCGTGAGTCAGGGCCGCACTCAGATGTCGGATATGACGGGCCTCACCGAGGACTCGGAAGAGACTGCCTCACCTCAGAAGCACGCCGTCCAGAAGGTCGCGGCCGACGAGAAGCCGCCGCCGCGCCCGCCGGCGGTCAGGGTCGCCGACCGGCGGCAGCAGCGCCGCTGGGTTCCGGTCACCGCGGGCCTGATGGTGTTCCTCCTCGGCATCGCGGACGTCACGCTCGGCGTGACCGCGCCGACCAGCCACCTGCACGCCAGGCTGCAGCGGCTGCCGGTAGTCGTGCCGGGCACCGTCGCGGTCCTGACCAGGACCGCGGACATCATCATCGGCCTGCTCTTGCTGATGCTGTCGTACGGGCTGCGCAGGCGAAAGCACCGGGCGTGGCAAGAGGTCATGGCGCTGTTGACCATCAGCGCGATCATCAGCCTGGCGCACGCGATCTACCTGGTTGGCCATCACCGTGCCATGGCGCTCGGGGTCGGCATCGGATTCGTGATCCTCCTGCTGCTCGTCGTGGCGGGCGCGTACTTCAGCGCCGAGTTCTACGCCGTCGGTGACCCGCGGACCCGGTGGCGCGCCCTGACGGCCCTTACCGGCTTGCTAGCCGCCGCCCTGATCATCGGCGTGGGCTACCTGTCAGGGCCGGCCGAGGTGCCGGCCAGCTACTCCTACGCGGCAAGGCTGCAGACTGCGCTCTTCGCCCTCGTCGGCGTCGGTGGTCCTGTCCATTTCGCCCCTGACGACATCCACGGCGATTTCTTCTACCTGCTGATGGGCGCGCTCGGATTCGTCACGGTGGTCGTCAGCGCGTTCATGTTCCTGCGGCCCGCCAGGCCGGCAGGCCGGCTCAGCGTCGCCGACGCCGCCGAGATCAGGGGGCTGCTCGACCGGTACGGCGCGACAGACTCGCTCGGCTACTTCGCGCTGCGCAACGACAAGAGCGTGATCTGGTCGGGAACGAAGAAGTCCTGCATCGGCTACCGGGTGGTCTCGGGCGTCATGCTCGCGAGCGGGGACCCGCTTGGCGACAAGGAAGCGTGGCCGGGGGCGATCGACGCGTTCCTGGACATGGCCGCCAGGCACGCCTGGATTCCCGCGGTCATCGGCTGCAGCGAGATAGGCGCGGAGATCTGGTGCCGCCAGGGCGAGCTGACCGCGCTGGAGCTCGGTGACGAGGCCGTCGTCGAGGTCGCCGATTTCTCGCTGCAGGGCAGGGCCATGCGCAACGTCAGGCAGATGGTGACCAGGGTCAGCCGGGCCGGCTACGTGGCCCAGGTTCGCCGCGTAGGCGACGTCCCGCCCGACGAGATTGCCAGGCTGGTCAGGCAGGCCGACACGTGGCGCGGTAACCCGACCGAGCGCGGCTTTTCGATGGCGCTCGGCAGGATCGGCGGCACAGGGGACGACCGGTGCGTGATCGCGACCGCCGTCGAGGGCGGCGAGCTTCGGGCGCTGCTGCACTTCGTGCCGTGGGGCACCGACGGGCTCTCGCTCGACCTGATGCGCAGGGACAGGTCGGCGCAGCCCGGCCTGAACGACTTCATGATCGTCGAGACCATCAAGGCCGCTTCCGACCTCGGCGTGACGCGAATCTCGCTGAACTTCGCGGCCTTCAGGGCCGCGCTGGAGCGCGGCGAGCGGATCGGAGCCGGGCCGATCAGCAGGACCTGGCGCAAGATCCTGGTCTTCTTGTCCCGGTGGTTCCAGATCGAGTCGCTGTACAAGTTCAACGCCAAGTTCGCGCCCGCCTGGGTGCCCAGGTTCATGGTCTTCACCTCGACCAGGGACACGATCAGGGTCGCGCTCGCGGCGCTGGAGGCCGAGGCGTTCCTGGTCTGGCCGAAGTTCGAGGCGCGCCGGGCAATCAGGAGGCTTCGCAACGCGGTCACGCCAGCCCGGCATCCGCGACCGGGGGTCCGCACGCCCGCAGACGCCGGCGGTCCGCAGCCCGGTGACCACGAGGCTGGCGGTGTCTCGTAGATTACGCCCATGGCCGCTGCCGCGATCAGTCCTGCCGGTCTCCCCGCGGCTGCCCGGTGCCTGGTCATGGGCGTCGTCAACGTCACGCCTGATTCCTTTTCCGACGGCGGCAAGTGGTTCGGCCCCGACGCCGCGATCGCCCACGGACTGGAACTCGCAGCCGCTGGAGCGGACATTGTCGACGTCGGCGGCGAGTCGACCAGGCCAGGAGCGCTGCGGATCAGCGAGGACGAGGAACTGCGGCGGGTTGTCCCCGTCATCTCGGCGCTCGCCGGGGCCGGCGCCGTCGTCAGCATCGACACCATGCGCGTCCGCGTCGCGGAGCGAGCCATCGCCGACGGCGCGCGCCTGGTCAACGACGTGAGCGGCGGCCTCGCCGACCCAGGGATGGCCGGTTTGATCGCCGAGTCCGGGGTTCCCTACGTGGTCATGCACTGGCGCGGCCACAGCGTCGACATGCAGGACCGCGCCGTCTACGCCGACGCGGTCAAGGAAGTGCAGGCCGAGTTGTCGCAGCGGGTGACGGCGCTGACGGCGGCGGGCATCGACCCGGCCCAGCTGATCGTCGACCCCGGCCTCGGCTTCGCCAAGCTGCCCGCGCACAGCTGGACGCTGCTGAGCAGGCTGCGCGAGATCGGCTGCCTGGATCATCCCGCGGCGCCGTTCCCCGTGCTCGTCGGCGCGTCGAGAAAGGGGTTCATCGCAAGGTTGCTCGGCTCTGGCCAGGAAACGCCGCGCCCGTTCCCCGAGTGTGACGACGCGACCGCGGCGCTGACGTTGTACGCGGCCATGGCCGGAGCCTGGTGCGTGCGCGTGCACGCGGTGCCCGCCAACGCCGACGCCGTCAGGATCGCCGCGCGACTGCTCGAGGAACGCCTGCCGTGAACTACATGGACCGGATCAGCGTATCCGGCCTGCGTGCCTACGGGTATCACGGGGTGCTCGCCGCCGAGCGCGAGCGCGGCCAGGAGTTCGTCGTCGACGCCGTGCTGTGGCTGGACACGAGCGCTGCGGCCCAAGGCGACGACCTGTCGCGCACCGTGGACTACGGTGCGCTGTCCGCCCGGCTGGCCGAGATCGTCGCGGGCGAGCCGGTGGCGCTGATCGAGACGCTCGCCGGGCGGCTCGCGGCGGCCTGTCTCGAGCAGGAGCTGGTGCAGCACGCCGAGATCACCGTGCACAAGCCGAACGCCCCCGTCGGCGTGCCCGTACGGGACGTCAGCGTCACGATCAGGCGCGGCAGGGACGCCCGATGACCGCGCCGCCGCGCCAGGTCGTGCTCGCCCTCGGCAGCAATCTCGGTGACCGCCTGGCCACCCTGCAGGCTGGCATCGATGACCTGGCGGCCGCTCCCGGCCTCGACCTGCGGGCGGTGTCCGCCGTCTTCGAGACCAGCCCCGTCGGCGGTCCTGACCAGCCCGACTACCTCAACGCCGTGCTGCTCGCCGTCAGCGCGCTGCCCGGCCAGGAGATCCTGCGCCGCACGCACGCAGCGGAGCGGGCGGAGGGCAGGGTGCGGTCCGTCCGCTGGGGTCCTCGCACCCTTGACGTCGACATCATCGCCGTCGACGACGAGATCAGCGACGACCCGGACCTGACGCTGCCGCATCCCCGTGCGCACGAACGTGCCTTTGTGCTGCTGCCGTGGCACGACGTCGATCCGGAGGCGACGCTGCCTGGGTTCGGGCCGGTCGCCGCGTTGATCGCCGGGAGAGCGTCCGATCCTGGCGCCAGCGGCGGCGCCGGCACCATCCGGCGCCGCGACGACCTTAGGCTGACAGTGCGGCCGCAGGAACCAACGAGTCAGGGCGGGTGAGTCAGTCAGATGCAGCCGACGAAGCCGTGGTCGCTGCTGGCGATCGCCGCGATCAGCGCTGCGGTGGCATGGATCGTGGTCAAGTTCACGTTCTCCAGCCTGGCCCCGCTGCCGTGGACGGCGGTTCCCGCGCTGATCCTGCTCGCGATCGGCGAGTTCGGTTTCGCCAGGAACATCGGCCCGCGGCTGCACGGCCGGCCAGGAGCCAAGCCGATCCAGCCGATGGCCGTCCCGCGGGTGGTGGCCCTCGCGAAGGCAAGCTCGGCAGCGGGCGCGGCCATCGGCGGGCTGGCGCTCGGCTTCCTGATCTACACGATCCCGCTGCTCGACAAGCCCGTGCCCGGGCACGACGCGCTCGCCTCGGCCGTCACGATGCTGGCCGCGATCGCGCTGGTGCTGGCCGCGCTATACCTGGAGCGAGCCTGCAGGGCGCCAGAGCCGCCCGATGACGACGACGCTGACCTGCCATCCTCCAACGGCCAGCGGGAGCGCAGGTCCTAAGGAACCGGACGGCTATGCGAGACCACGAGAGCTCACCGGCCGGCGCCGGCGACGCGGACCTGCCGCACCCGGCGCAGCTGGCCATCGGCGTGGTGGGAGCCGGCCGGGCCGGCACCGCCATGGCCGCCGCGCTGGCCAGGGCGGGGCATAGGGTAGTCGCCGCCTCGGCGGTGTCGAAGGCCTCGCTCGACCGGATCAGCCGGAGCCTCCCTCATGCGAGGCTGGCCAGGCCGCAGCAGGTGGTCGAGGCAGCCGACCTGGTGCTGCTCACCGTTCCTGACGACGCGCTGCCCTCGCTGGTCAGCGGGCTCGCCGGGACCGGCGTGTCGATGGAAGGCCGGCTGATGGCCCACGCGAGCGGCCGGCACGGCCTGGCCGTCCTCGAACCCGCGGTCCTGGCCGGCGCGCTGCCGCTCGCCCTGCACCCCGTGATGACGTTCACCGGGCGCGCCGACGACGTGGACAAGATGGCCGGGATCTCGTTCGGCGTCACGGCTCCCGGGCAGCTCAGGCCCGTCGCGGAAGTGCTGGTGATGGAGATGGGCGGTGAGCCCGTGTTCATCGACGAGGACAAGCGCGGCCTGTACCACGCGGGCCTGGCCAGCGCGGCCAACCATCTGGTCACGCTCGTCGCGGCGGCCTGCGACCTGCTTCGCGAGGCTGGCGTGCCCGACCCGCCCAGGATGCTCGGCCCGCTGCTCGGCGCGGCCCTGGACAACGCGCTCGCACTCGGCGATCAGGCGCTGACCGGACCGGTCGCGCGCGGCGACGCGGACACGGTGGCGGCCCACGTAGAGGCGATCGCGCAAGCCTCTCCCGAGGCTCTTGGCGCCTACCTCGCGCTGGCTCGGCTGACGGCCGACCGGGCGCTCGCAGCAGGGACACTCACGTCAGCGGACGCACAGCGGCTGCTCGGGGTGCTGTCAGGGTCAGCCGCATGATCCCGATGCTGGCCAGGACCAGGGCCGGGCTTGCCGCATGCCGCACGACGCTGCGGGCGCCTGTGGTGCTGGTTCCGACCATGGGCGCGCTGCATGACGGGCACCGCGCGCTGCTGCGCAGGGCCAGGCAGATTTCGGCGCCTAACGGGACGCTCGTGGTCTCTGTGTTCGTCAACCCGCTGCAGTTCGGGGCCGGTGAGGACCTGGACAGGTACCCGCGACCGCTCGGGGATGACGTGGCCGTCTGCACCGAGGAGGGCGTGGACGTCATCTTCGCCCCGTCGCACGAGCAGATGTACCCGGCCGAGCAGATGATCACGGTGAGCCCGGGCCTGATGGGCCAGGTGCTCGAGGGCACGTTCAGGCCAGGGTTCTTCGAGGGCGTGCTGACCGTCGTGCTTAAGCTGTTCAATCTCGTCAAACCGGACGTCGCCGTCTTCGGGGAGAAAGATGCGCAGCAGCTCGCGCTCGTTCGCAGGATGGTGGCCGACCTGAACATCCCCCTGACGATCGAGCCCGTCGGGATCGTGCGCGACGCCGACGGGCTCGCATCCTCCAGCCGCAACCGCTACCTCTCGCCGGACGAGCGGGCCACGGCGCTCGCACTGTCCAGGGCCTTGCGCGCTGGCCTGGCGGCAGCAGGTGCTGGCCAGGACGCCGTGCTCGCGGCCGCCCAGGAAGAGCTGACGGCGGCCGGCAAGGCCGATCCGCCGCTCGCGACCGACTACCTGACCCTGGCCGACCCGCGGACGTTCTCGCCGGTCCCGGCCGGTTTCGCCGGCCGGGCCCTGCTCCTGGTCGCCGGCACCGTCGGCAAGACCAGGCTGATCGACAACACCGCGGTGGACTTCAACGCGCCCGCCGGACGTGCCCGATGATCGCCCGCCGGCTGCTCGCCCCGCCGCCAGGCTGGGTCAGGCGGGCTGACGTGGTCGTGGTCGGCTCGGGCATCGCGGGCGTGACGGCCGCGCTGAGCACGCACAGCGCCCTGCCGGACAGCAACGTGCTGCTGGTCACCAAGTCGCTGCTGGACGACGGCTCGACGCGGTGGGCGCAGGGCGGCATCGCCGCCGCGCTCGGGCCCGGCGACACCCCGGAACAGCACCTGGCCGACACGCTCGCCGCCGGCGCGGGCGTCTGTGACGTCGACGCCGTCCGCGCGCTCGTGACCGACGGACCGCATGCCGTGCGCCGCCTGATCGACCTCGGCGCCAGGTTCGACGCTGACGCGGGCGGCGTGCTGGAGCTCACCAGGGAAGGCGGGCACCTGCGGCGCAGGATCGCGCACGCTGGCGGCGACGCGACCGGCGCCGAGGTCTCCAGGGCGCTGCTCCGCGCCCTGGCAGAGGCGGGCGCCGGCGCTGACGAGGGTACGGGCATCGACGTGATCGAGCACGCCATGTCGCTGGACCTGCTGCTGGCCGGCGACGGCAGCGTCGCCGGCCTCACGCTGCACGTGATCGGCGAGGGCCAGCAGGACGGCGTCGGAGCCGTGCACACGCCTGCTGTCGTGCTCGCGACCGGCGGGATGGGCCAGGTCTACTCGGCCACCACGAACCCGCCGGTCTCCACGGGCGACGGCATCGGGATCGCGCTGCGCGCTGGCGCGGAGGCCGCCGACCTGGAGTTCGTGCAGTTCCACCCGACCGTGTTGTGGCTCGGTTCTGGCGCGCGCGGCAGGCAGCCGCTTATCTCAGAGGCCGTGCGCGGTGAGGGCGCGTTCCTGACCGACGGCGCGGGCCGGCGGTTCATGACCGGCCGCCACCCGCTGGCGGACCTGGCCCCGCGCGACGTGGTCGCCAAGGCGATCATGAATGTGATGGCAGAGACCGGCACCGACCACGTCTACCTCGACGGCACGCACCTCGGCGAGGACGTCTGGGCCCACAGGTTCCCCACGATCAGGGCGAGTTGCCTGGCACACGGCATCGACCCGGTCCGTCAGCCCATCCCCGTGGTCCCCGCCGCCCACTACGCCAGCGGCGGCGTGAAGACCGACCTGCACGGCCGCACCAACGTCGGCGGCCTGTACGCCTGCGGCGAGACCGCCTGCACGGGCGTCCACGGCGCGAACCGGCTCGCCTCGAACTCCCTCCTCGAGGGCCTGGTCTTCGCCGAGCGAATCGCAGCCGACCTCGCCTCACGTGTGCCTCCCCGGCAGGCACCAGCGCCCGACGGCAGGGTTCCTGGCCTCATCGAGGCGGGAGCCACCGACCAGATCCAGCATGTGATGACCGAGCGCGCTGGCGTGCTCAGGTCTGGGCCCGGCCTGGCGGCCGCGGCCGACGCGCTGCGGAAGGTCGGCGACCTGCAGTCCGCTCAGCCCAGCCTGGCCTCCTGGGAGGCAACCAACCTGCACACGCTCGCCTCGGCGCTGGTCGCATCTGCCGCCCTGCGAACGGAGACGCGCGGCAGCCACTGGCGCGAGGACTACCCAGACTCCTGCGATGACTGGCTAGGCCACATCATCGTGACCCTCGATCCCGCTATGGACGACGACGGCATCAGCGCCCGCTTCGTCCACCTCGGCCAGGAGTCCGACCGTGCCTGAGATTCCCGCGGAGCTGGCAGCGAAGCTGCAGTCGGCCGGTCTAGACCCGGCCGTGGTGCTGCAAGTAATCCAGGCGGCCCTCGCAGAAGACCTCGCCGACGGCCCCGACGTGACCACCGCAGCCACTATCCCGCCAGCCGAGATCGGCACCGCCGACATCGTCGCGCGCCGGCCGGGAGTGGTTGCCGGTCTTCACGTGGCTGAGGCCGTATTTCATGTGGCCTGCGCGGGCGATGGGTCCGCCGCAGCCGGTCAGCGCGCGGCGGCACCCATCGTTCGCGCAGACCGCTACCACGTCAGCGATGGCCAGAGCATCGCCGTCGGCGACACCCTCATGACAGTCACGGGACCCCTTCACGTGATCCTCACCGCCGAACGGACGGCGCTGAACCTGCTCTGCCACATGTCAGGCATAGCGACGCTGACGGCACGGTGGGCCGACGCCGTCGCGGGCACGAAGGCGCGGATCAGGGATACCCGCAAGACGCTGCCCGGGCTGCGGGCGCTCGAGAAGTACGCGGTGCGATGCGGTGGCGGGGTCAACCACCGGATGTCGCTGTCGGACGCGGCGCTGATCAAGGACAATCACGTGGCCGGCGCCGGGTCGGTGACGGCCGCGTTCGACGCGGTCGGCAAGATGGCGCCTGACCTGCCCGTCGAGGTGGAGTGCGACACGCTCGCCCAGGTCGATGAGGCGGTCGCGGCGGGGGCTGACCTCATCCTGCTGGACAATTTCAGCGTGGCGGATATGGCAGAGGCGGTCAGGCGCACGGCCGGTCTGGCCAGGCTAGAGGCGAGCGGCGGCCTGCTTCTGGAAGACGCCGCCACGGTCGCTGCCGCGGGCGTCGATTACCTCGCCGTTGGCGCCCTGACACATTCCGCGCCCGCGCTCGACATCGGGCTCGACGTCCGCGACGCGGCCGGATCGGGGCGGTAGGTCATGCTGCTCACGATCGACGTCGGCAACACCAACTCGGTGCTCGGCGTGTTCGACGGCGAGGAGGTCGTGGAGCACTGGCGGATCGCGACCGACCCGGTCAGGACCGCCGACGAGCTGGCCGTGACGCTCCGCGGGCTGCTGTCCCAGAGCGAGAAGGTCGAGGCCCAGGGCCTCGACGGGATCGCGTTGTGCTCGACCGTGCCGTCTGTGCTGCACGAGATGCGGGAGATGCTGAGCAGGTACTACGAGGACCTGCCCGCGCTGATCGTCGAGCCTGGCGTCAGGACCGGCGTCTCGATCCGGATGGACAACCCGAAGGAAGTCGGCACCGACCGGATCATGAACGCGGTCGCGGCCGTGCACCTCTACGGCGGGCCCGCGATCGTCGTCGACTTCGGCACGTCGACCAACTTCGACGCCGTGAGCGCCAGGGGCGAGTTCGTCGGCGGAGCGCTCGCCCCTGGGATCGAGATCTCCGTCGACGCGCTGTCCAGGCGTGCGGCACAGCTGCTGAAGGTCGAGCTGACCAGGCCAGCGCGGGTCGTCGGCAAGAACACCGTCGAGGCTCTGCAGTCGGGGATCATCTTCGGCTTCGCCGGCCAGATCGAAGGGATCGCGACCCGGATGGCGGCCGAGATGTCCCCCGGCAACCCCGATGACGTCACCGTGATCGCGACCGGAGGCCTCGCGCCGCTCGTCATCGACGAGGTCAAGATCATCGACGCCTACGAGCCCTGGCTCACCCTGATCGGCCTCCGCCTGGTCTGGGAGCGCAACGTCGCCGGCTGAGCCCGCCGAATCTGAGTCGCTCGCGGGGCGGACGCGCCGGTAGATTCTGGCAGATGAGCGAAGACACTTGGCAGGCACCTGACCTCTCCGAGCAGATGCGGATCAGGATGGCCAAGGTCGAGCGGCTGAGGGCCGCTGGCGTCGAGCCCTATCCGGTCGGTTACCCGCGCACGCACGCCATCGCCGACGTGCGCGCCCAGCATCAGGACCTGCCACCGGACACGGCTACCGGCGACAAGGTAGGCGTCACGGGACGCGTCATGCTCTACAGGACCGGAGGCAAGCTCTGCTTCGCGACGATCAAGGACGGCTCGGGCGAGATCCAGGTGATGATCTCCCGCGACCGGGTCGGCGAGGAGGCGCTCAGGGCGTGGAAGTCCGATGTCGACCTGGGCGACCACATCGGCGTGACCGGCGAGGTCATCACGTCGCGCAGCGGCGAGCTCTCCGTGCTCGCCGACTCGTTCGCGATCACCGCGAAGTCGCTGCGTCCCCTCCCCGATAAGCACGCTGGCCTGACGGACCCGCAGTCACGGGTGCGTATGCGTTATGTAGACCTGATCGTCAACCCCGAAGCCAGGCGGCTGGCCGAACTGCGCGCCGCGGTCACCCGCGCCATGCGCGAGGAGCTGCACAGCCAGGGCTTCATCGAGGCGGAGACCCCCATGCTGCAAACGCTGCATGGCGGCGCGAACGCCCGGCCGTTCGTCACCCACATCAACGCCTACGACATCCCCCTGTACCTGCGGATCGCGCTCGAGTTGTACCTGAAGCGGCTCATGGTCGGCGGGCTGGAGAAGGTGTACGAGCTCGGCAGGAACTTCCGCAACGAGGGCGCGGACGCGACCCACAACCCCGAGTTCACGATGCTCGAGGTGTACGAGGCGTATGGCGACTACGGCACGATCGGCGCGCTGACACAGAGCCTGATCGTCAGCGCGGCGCAGGCTGGCCTCGGCAGCACGGTGGTGCGCCGGCCCGACGGCTCGGAGCACGACATCGGCGGCGAGTGGCCGTCCGTCAGTGTCCACGACGCCGTCTCCGCCGCGCTCGGCGAGAAGGTAACGCCCGACACCGGCGAAGACCACCTGCGCGGGCTGGCCGGCCAGGCCGGGATCGCGATGGACCCGTCGTGGAATGCCGGCCAGGTGCTCCTGGAGATGTACGAGCACCTGGTCGAGGCCAGGACGGTGCTGCCGACGTTCTACCGCGACTTCCCCGTCGAGGTCTCGCCGCTGACCAGGGCGCACAGGGAGGACCCGCGGCTGGCGGAGAAGTGGGACCTAGTCGCTTTCGGCACCGAGATCGGCACCGGCTACTCCGAGCTCGTCGATCCGGTCGAGCAGCGGGCGAGGCTCACGGCTCAGTCGCTGCTCGCCGCCGGCGGCGACGCCGAGGCCATGCAGCTTGACGAGGATTTCCTGCGGGCGCTCGAGTACGGCATGCCGCCCGCTGGCGGGATGGGCATGGGCATCGACCGCGTGCTGATCATGCTGACCGGCGCGTCGATCAGGGAGACGATCTTGTTCCCGATCGTCCGGCCGAGCTAGGCGATCCGGACGCCCCCGTCGAAGACATCCCACATGACCGGGTGAATGCCCACTGGGATTCCGAACGTGGGCGCGTCCAGCATGAAGCCATTGCCCACGTAGATCCCGACGTGGCTGATGCCCGAGTAGAAGAATAGGAGGTCGCCTGGCTGGAGCTGGCTTCGCGGCACGTGGACGCCTGAGTTCCACTGGGCGCCGGTGAAGTGCGGCAGGCTGATGCCAAGCTGCGCGTACGCCCACATGACCAGGCCAGAGCAGTCAAAGCTGTTGGGCCCTGCCGCGCCCCAGACGTAAGGATCGCCGATCTTGGTCATCGCGATCCTGAGCGCCTGAACTCCGAGCGACCGGCCGTTGACCTGGATCGGCGGGTAGGTTCCTGTCTTCCTGTAGATTTCGAGCGCCTTGGCGTAGGCGGCGGTGTTGAGCTTGTTCTCCTTGGCCTGGATGACCGCGACCTTGGCCTTCATGGCCTTGGACAGCTTGGCGGCCTTACTCTGCTGCTGCGTCGCGAGCAGCTTGGCGCGCTGCGCCGCGGCCCGTGCGGTCGAGACCAGGTGCAGCTTGGCTCCGTTCTCCTTCTGCAGCTGACCGAGTATCGACGCCCGGTTCAGCATGGACTCCGGGTTCTTGCTCGTCAGCAGGCTGATCGCCGGGTTGACGCCGCCCGTCATGTAGCCCGCGGCCGCGATCTGCGCGATCGCCGCCTGGTCGGCCTTGAGCAGCCGCTGGTCCCGCCGCACGGTCAACCGGGCGACCTTAACCTGCGCCTTCGCCTCGTCGTACTGGATCCGCAGCGCGTCGAACTGCTGGCTGAGGCTGTCGATCTGCCTGGACAGCTTCGCCGCCTGGGCGAGCAGCTCCTTCAGCGTGGGCCGCGGGCTGGCCGACGCCGATCCTGATATCGAGGCCGGGACCGCGAGACCGACCGCGGCCGCGATGCTGGCCGCCGTCGCGACGCGCCTGGCGAGCCTGCGCGAACGCCTGTGCCCCCTCTCGGAGGGCGTCTTGCCGCCAGTTGCGGGGCGGCGCCTGGAGTGCCAACCATCTGGCGAGCGCTCCACAGTGGCGCTCCTTTCCTTGCACGACGGCACCCGCGCGAGGGCGCGCCAGCGGGAACGAGGTATCAGGCAGGGACACTAATCCAATAGGGAACCAGGTGCAGGGTTGATGAGAAAAGTTCGTCTCGGACACCTCGGCACAGTGGTGACTTTCGGTGCATGCCGGCACACCGTTTCGTGCTGAGCATCGTGCCCGGCCAGCGGCACGCGCGTCAGCATTGCCCCGTCTTCGCAGGTCAAGGCAGGACTCCGAGGGTGGCTCGGGCGGAGCATCCGGGTCGTGATCAGGTCGTGATGTGCGACCACGCTAATACCCGGTCATGCCGGTCGCGGGACTAGATCACGGGCAGGCTACACTACTGCCCCCTAACAGACAGTTGCCGGGCATCAGTGGGCTATATGGCGTTCTGCTTCCCGGATCCAGCGCCGCGGAAGTTCGCTGCTCGAATGTTCGGGCAGGCCGAAAGCCGCGGCTGATTGCGCCGCGACAATGTTCGGGTACGCCGTACGGGCACGGCCGATGCTGGCTTTCCTGGACGAAATCCGGTAGCCGGGCGGCTTGGATAGCCGAAATTCGTTCCTGGCAACGAGCGAAGGTCAGTTAGGTGGCCGGATGCCGGAACCGCGAGCGAAAACATGTGCGCCACGCGGTCGTGGCCTGTGCAACTGCAAAGGATTTCATTGCATAGCACAAGGCGTTCGCGCGCGACCCGGAGACCGCATTACCTACGCGTCGGAGCAGCGGCGGAATTGGCGCTCGCGCGAGCGATCGATGCGGCGGCTACACCCGTGGATATCCGCAGCAAGGACGTGTGAAATTCATGTGTGCATAGCGTGTCGGGCATGTGGAGCGACGGCTTTCGCCTCGCCCTGCGCGGCCGCGGGCCGACGGCGCGGGCGTAGGCTGACTGCCGTGCTCGGCGCCAGCCCGGCTCCGCGGCGGGCGACAGGCCTGTCGCGTCGGCGGCGATCGCGCGCGCTGGCTGGGCTTCTGGCCTGCGGTCAGAAGATCGCGCAGCTGCCACGCCGGGCGGCCGCAGGCAGAACCGCAGTCCGCACATCCGTGAAGGAGCGTGGCGATGCTGGCTGACCTCGCCGCATTGACTCCTCCACTGCTGGTCGCTATCGCGTTCCTGATCGCGGCCGCCGCATTCGTGCGCCATGAGATGCGGCGCGCTAAGA
>DASUHI010000188.1:0-13100 GCA_036273575.1 Streptosporangiaceae bacterium
CCGAGTCGCAGCCCGCGGGCGATCGACGAGGGCGGCGGCTGCATCTCCATGTGCAGGGCCGTGGGGACGCCGAGCGCAGTCCTTGCCGCGACCCCTCCCGTTGGGTCGGAGAGGCCGCACAGCTCGTAGTCCGACCCGATCCTGTCCGGTTCCTCGGCGAGGTCGCCCGTGCTGCCCGCCGCGGCGGCCGTCAGGTAGGTGGTCGAGATCGCCGCGGGCTCCCCGTTGACCGACCAGTGGCACTTGATCGCGCATACCGACTCGGCCGGGGCGATGCCGAGCGCCCAGCCGATGTCCTCAGGCACGCGCCGCCAGGAGACCTTGCGCTTGCGGCAGGTGACCTGACCGCCCATCGGGTCCAGCTGCGCGCCGAGGCGCTGCACTCCCTGCACGGCGATGAGGTACTCTGCCGGGCTCGCCCGGTACAGCTGACCGTCAGGGAGCTGCCTGATCAGGTGCCTGGCGGCGAGTTCCCTCACTGCCTGCTCGACCTGCGCTGGCCTGACGTTATACCGCCGCGCGAGCGCGCTTGGCCTCGGCAAACGCCAGCCGGGCTCGTGATGGACGAGCGTGGCGGCGAGGCGGTCAGCCAGGACTCCCGCGACGTCCGGCTGGTCGCCGCTGGAGTAGTCCACGCTGCCGCCCCTTGCCTCGATCCGGTCCGCCGGCCGCTCCGGTGTGTTCTTCAGTTCTAAGGACTCCAGGTAACTGGAAGCTGAACTGCGGGTTATGTGTCGCGCAACGCGGCCCTGCGAAATGACGACATTTTCCGTGCCCGCACGGTCACTCCGCGTGGCGCCGGGATCGCCAGATGATGACCCGCCCTGCGATGATCAGCAGCAGGACGAGCAACAACAGCAGGAAGGCCGAGTCGTAGGACAAATCCCTTGATTTAGGCCCGTACTGATAGAAAGACCAGATCGGATACGTCAGGAATCCGATCGGTGAGTTCGTCAGCTGCCCGCTGGGGTTCTGGTCCGACCAGCCGGCGGTGAACAGCAACGGCGCCGTCTCCCCCACCGTGATCGCGACTGCGACAAGCAGCCCGGTGATGATGCCAGGCAGGGCCGACTTGAGCACGATCTTCCGCAGCGTCCAGCCGGCCGGGATGCCGAGCGCCTCGGCTCCCTCCCGGTACGCGGTCGGCACCTGGGCGAGCGCCGTCTCCGTGGCCTTCGCGATGTACGGGATCGCGACCACCGTCAGCACGACGACGGCGGGCAGCAGCCCGAACCCCCAGTGCAGGAAGCCGACCACGACGGTCACGTAGGCGACGTAGCCGAGCACGATCGACGGGATGCCGGCCAGCACCTCGTACCCGCCGCGCAGCATGCCCTTGTGCCGCCCCTCGGCGAACTCGGCAAGGTACAGGCCGGTCAGCACGCTGACGATGCCGCCGACGATCAGCACCCCGAACGTGATCGCCAGCGTCCCGAGCACGGCGTTCTCCAGGCCGCCTGTCGTGCCTGTGGTCTGCGTGGTCAGCACGCTGAAGCTGAAGTGGGGGACGGCCCGGTAGATAATCCCGCCCGCCAGCCAGATTGTCGGACCGATCACGGCCGCCAGCGCGACGAAGCACAGCCCCCAGAAGACCCAGTTGGCGACCTTGCGCCTGGCCGGGACCGCGGGCCACTCGAACTCGCCAGTGCTGCCTGCGGGCGCTGGTCCTGCCGGAACTGAACTGCTCACGGGAGCCTCACAATCCCCGGCCGACGGGCAGCGCCGTTCCCGACACCCGGCGGACGAGCAAGCGGGCCGCGACGTTGGTGATCAGGGTGATAACCATCAGCACGAGGCCTAGCTCGGCGAGTGTCTTGATGGCGAGGCCAGTGGAGTCCTGCAAGGCCGTCTCCACGGTCTGCACGATGGTCGCGGCGATCGTCGTCTTCGCGGCGTAGATGTTGCCTGGCACGGCGCCGAGGGCCAGGCCGCACGTCATGGCCACCGCCATGGTCTCGCCGAGCGCCCGGCCGAGGCCGAGCACCACGGCGCCCACGATGCCGCCGCCAACCCACGGCAGCGTGACCCGCCTGGCGCACTCGAAGTCCGACATGCCGAGCGCGATCGCGCCTTCCCGCGGCAGGATCGGTACCTGCCTGATCAGGTCACGCGCGGTGGCGGCGACGATCGGGATCACCATGACCGCCAGGATGAGCCCGCTGATCAGCAGCCCCTGGCCGTTGCCCGTGTCACCGCGGAAGAAGCGCAGCACGGGAACGTCCGGCATGTTCCGCGCGATGAACGGGGCGATGTCGTGCGCGATGAACGGCCCGAAGGTGAGCGCTCCCCAGAGCCCGATGACCACGCTCGGAATCCCCGCGAGCAGCTCGAGGAAGATCCCGACGATGTTCGAGATCCTGCGCGGCAGCCGCTCCACGATCACCAGGGCCGCGCCGATGGCCGTCGGAACGGCGACGATCAGGGCGATCGCTGATGTCAGGAGCGTGCCGACGAACTCAGGGACCGCGCCGTAGGCGGCGCCTTGCGGGTGGGTGACGCCGTTCGTGATCACGGTCGGCTGATAGAACGAGCCCTCCGACCACACGCTCTTGGTGAAGAAGCTCCACCCGTTGAACTGGATCGCCGGGATCGCCTCGACGACGAGCGTGATCAGGATGAACAGGAGCGCGAGCGCCGGGATCAGCGCCACGATCCTGCCGGTCCACTTCAGCGTGCCGTCGCTGCGCAGCGCGCCGGAGACGGCCGCGCCGACCCGGCGGGGAAGCGAGCGGGTGCCCGCCTCCCCCTCCGGGTTCAGCACCGATGCGCGCGGAGCCATCAGGTTAGGCCCCGATCTTGGCGATCTGCTTGTCGGACAGCTGCACGACGCTGGCGGGCAGTGGCTGGAAGTCCACCGGGTCCAGATAGGTGGCGCCGTCCTGGCCGTCGTGGACGACCCAGTGCAGGAACGCCCTGATGTCCTCGGCCTTGACCGCGTCGGACTGGCTGGTCTTCACGATCGCGTACTCGTAGTTGACGATCGGGTAACCGTCGGCTGCCGGGCCGTTGATCATCGACAGCGACTCGCTGGCCGGCGTCTTGGCGGTCAGCGCGGCTGCCGCCGCCTTGATCGCCGCCGAGGTCGGCTGCAGGAACTTGCCGGCCTTGTTCGCGAGCGAGGCGGTGCCGAGGCCAGCGGCCTGGGTCTTCTGCAGGTAGCTGATGCCGATGTAGGCGATGCAGCCCTTGTTGGACTGGCAGCCCTCGACCATGCCGCTGTTGCCGGTCTCGGCCAGGGCGCCGGAGACGCTCGGCCAGTTGACCGTCGTGTTGACGTTGGCCGACTGCCACACGGACGGCGCCTGGGCGTTCATGAAGCTGGTGAACAGGAACGTGTCACCCGAGCTCTCGGCGCGGTGCAGCGGGATGATCTTCAGGTTGGGCAGGCTGACGCCGGGGTTCAGCTTCTTGATCGCCGGGTCGTTCCAGTTCGTGACCTTGCCGGTGTAGATCTGGGCAAGCACAGACCCGTTCAGGTTGAGGTTCTTCACGCCTGGAACGTTGTAGTTGATCTGCTGTGCCGAGATCGCCAGCGCGATGTTCAGCAGGCCGGGGTACTGCTGCAGGTTCGCGCTCGACAGGTACGCGTCGGACGCACCGATATTCACGGTCCCCGTGGCGGCGTCGGTGATGCCGGTTCCCGACCCGGTGCCGCCCGTGGTGATTGTCACGATCGGCTGACTGTCAGAGTTGACGAACTGCTTCTGGTACGCGGTCGCCCAGGTGCCGAACAGCGGGAACAGCAGGGTGCTGCCGGTCTCGGTGAGCGAGGCGGGCGTCTTGTCAGGCTTGGACGGCAGCGCCGGGCCCTTCATCGCGGCCGACGTCGGCGTGGAGCCTCCGCCGGACGAATTCGGTGAACTGCTACAGGCTGCCGCCAGTACAGCCAGCGGGACCAGAGCAGCCGCTGTGCAAGCCAAGCGGATTCGGTTGGTCACCGGGGAATACTCCTTTACTTGTGCATGCTTACGCATGCGCCAGACGACTCGCACGCGGCTGCGTGCGATGGGCCCGCGCGTTGCGCGGTTCTCACGCCCGCCCTGGAGAAGTGGCTTTCTCCCGGGCGGGTGGTCTGTGTCTCAGCCGAAGCGTCCGCCGACATAGTTCGCGGTTTCCTCTTCGACCGGATTCTCGAAGACCTGCCTGGTCTCGCCGTGCTCGACCAGCCGACCCCGGTTCAGGAACATGGTCCGGTCGGAGACCCTGCTGGCCTGGGCCAGGTTGTGGGTGACGATGACGATGGTGATCTTCGGGGTCAGGGTCCTGATCAGCGCCTCGATCGATTCGGTGGACACCGGGTCGAGCGAGGACGTCGGCTCGTCGAGCAGCAGCACCTCAGGGTTGATCGCGAGCGCCCTGGCCAGGCACAAGAGCTGCTGCTGACCGCCGGACAACCGGAACGGCGAGTCCTTGAGCCTGTCGTGCACGGCGTCCCAGAGGCCGACCTCCTTCAGCCGGTCCTGCGCGATCGCGCGCAGCCCGTCCTTGCTGGCCATCCGGTGCGCCTTGACGCCGGCGATCACGTTGTCCATGATCGACATCGGGAACGGGTTGGGGCGCTGGAAGAGCATGCCGACCTTCCTTCGCAGCGCCATCAGCTCGAGGCCGGGATGCCAGATGCTCCGGCCGTCGAGCAGCACGTCCCCGGCGTGCCGGTAGCCGGTGACCTTGTCGTTCATCCTGTTGAACGTGCGCAGCAGCGTCGTCTTGCCTGAACCGGTCGGGCCGATGAGCGCGGTGATCGCGCCGCGCCTGACCTCGACGTTGATGTCGCCCAGGATGGACTTCTGGCCGAAGCCGAGCGTCAGGCCGACGGCCCGCAGGACGCACGCGTCGCCCGCGACGGCAACGCTCGGAGGCGCCTCCGCCGGGTGGTTCTCGCGACCCGCCTCTACCGACATCCCGCCCTCGCTCTGCTCGCGCGCCTTCGCCCTGCTGCCAGTCCCGTTCTAGGCGGTCAACGTGACCGGAAGATGAACACAAGATGAGCAGACAGAAACCGCGAGCGAACAGCGAGCACGCCGCCGGTCTCGTTACCGCTAGACGGCGACCTCGAGCTCGGTGATCATGCCCGTGCTCGCCGAGACCGGCTGCTCGACCCGGACGCCGCCGGGAGCCAGGACGCGCAGGCTCCAGTCGCCTGGAGCGGCGTAGAACACGAAGCCGCCGTCCTCTCCGAGCGGCACCTCTGCGACGAAATCGCCGTCGGAGTTGAGCAGCCTCGCGTAGCCGGACGACACGGGTGTCCCCGAGCTTGTCACGTGGCCCTTGACGACCGCCTGGCCGCCCGCCCCCGCGGTCACCTTGACGCCCCCGGCGGGCGCGCCGCAGCCCGCGCCTTCGACGGCCCCGCTCACGTGCCGTCTCCCAGCTCGATCGGGACGCCGACGAGCGAACCGTATTCGGTCCATGAGCCGTCGTAGTTCTTTACGTTCTGCTGGCCGAGCAGCTCGTGCAGCACGAACCACGTGTGCGCCGACCGCTCGCCGATCCTGCAGTACGCGATCGTGTCCTTGCTGAAGTCCAGGCCGGCGTCGTCGCCGTAGAGCGCGCGCAGCGCTTCGTCCGACTTGAACGTGCCGTCCTCCTCGGCCGCCTTCGACCATGGCACGTTCTTCGCGGTCGGCACGTGGCCGCCGCGCTGCGCCTGCTCTTGCGGCAGGTGCGCGGGCGCGAGCAGGCGCCCGGCGAACTCATCGGGCGAGCGCACGTCGACAAGGTTCAGCGTGCCGATCGCCGCGACGACGTCGTCGCGGAACGCGCGGATCGAGCGATCCTGCTCCTCCGCGTGGTAGGAGGTGGCGGGCCGGCTGGGCACGTCGGTCACCATCTCGCGGGATTCCAGCTCCCACTTCTTCCTGCCGCCGTCCAGCAGCTTGACGCTGCTGTGCCCGTAGAGCTTGAAGTACCAGTACGCGTACGCGGCGAACCAGTTGTTGTTGCCGCCGTAGAGGATGACGGTGTCGTCGTTGCCGATGCCGCGCTCGGAGAGCAGCCTGGAGAAGCCTGCTCTGTCCACGAAGTCCCTGCGGACCGGGTCCTGCAGGTCCTTCTTCCAGTCGATCTTCACGGCACCCTTGATGTGTCCCTTGTCGTAGGCGGCCGTATCCTCGTCAACCTCGACGAGTACGAGGCCAGGATCGTCAAGATGACCCTGCACCCAGTCGGCGTCCACGAGAACGTCTGAACGGCTCATGCGTAGTTCTCCCTATTCTGATTGCTTGCGTGTCCTGTTTCTGGCGGCGTCAGGACGTCTGACGCGCCGGTCCGATGCGGCGGATGAGCAGGTAGAGCTCGCAGCCCAGGCACAGGCCGAAGGCCCCGTTCAGGAACGCGGCGATCAGGCCGCAGGCCACGGCCGCGATGCCGAGCGCCGTGACGCCAGTCGCGTAGCCGATCACGCCGATGACAGCGAACGCGAGGCCGAGGCCCTGCGAGAACCGGGGCGGCGCCTCGTCCTCCAGCTCGGCTGGCGGGCCGAGCCGTGGCCTGACCAGCCACCGGAACACCAGTCCGTACGGGGCATAGCGCATCCCGAAGACCGTGCCGGCCGCGAACACGACCGCCTGAGCGGCCAGCAGCCAGGTGCTCGCGGTAATCAGCACCGCGACGAACACGATCGTGGTGATCACGGCGCCGAAGCGCGGTCCGCGTGGATCGATCTGCATGTGCGTTCCTTCCGTGGTGCCGGCCAGAAGGTGAACGGCGCGAGCGGGCTGGCTGGACGTGCCAGCAGCACGGTCAGAGCGCGGCGGTGACGCGGCAGTAGTCCACGACGCGCCGGCGCGTCAGGCGCAAGCCCCTGGCCGTCACAGCGCCGCCCCCAGCGCGGCGACCACGTCGGCCTTCCTTGGCTGGCCGCTGGCACGGTGCGTGACATGCCCGTCAGGGCCGAGCACGAGCGTGGTAGGGGTGCGCCGGACATCGAGCCTGCGGACCAGGTCGAGGCGGGATTCGGCGTCGATCTCCACGTGCGCGACGCCGTCCACCATGCCCGCGACGTCTGCCAGCACCCGCCTGGTGGCGCGGCACGGCGCGCAGAACGCGGACGAGAACTGCACGAGCGTCGCCCTGCTGCCGAGCGCCGCGCCGATGTCTGCCTGTGTCAGCATCGTCTGGGTTTGGGGTGCCTGGGTCTGCGTCGTCTGGGTCATGGGCACTGACTCGGGCACCGCCGCCAATTCCCCACGGCCAGCCACTACGGTGATCCGGCCGTTGCGCTGCTTCCACACCAGACCAAGCGCCGTCGCCGCGATCAGCGCGCAGATGCTTGCGATAAGCCCGGGAATCACGCCCGGTTAACGTGCCCGCGGCGGCCGACATTCCCGGCGCGGCGGTCAGGACTCTGGCCTCACGCCGCCGGAATCTCGAGCTTCTTCCCGGCGCCCGTCGTTATCTCGAAGCCGGTCACGTTCGCTTCCTGGATGCGGCTGTGCACTGGGTACCAGATCTCCTGCGAGTCCGGGCCCACCAGCCAGCCGCCGGCCAGTATCTTGCGGCCGTCCTTGGTCAGCACGTAGAACTCGCAGGCGGTCCACTTCTTGAAGCCGGTTACCTGCACCGACATGCTTGTGCCCCAGCTGCTTGCGCCGTAGCGGACGGTCGCGCCGAGCGCGCCGGTGCTCGCGGTCGCGATATCGACGGTCCGCGCGTGGTGGTGCGGGGCGATCGCCTCGGCGACCGCGGCGGCGCCGCCGACCGCCACGAGCACGGCAGCGGCGGCAGCGAACAAACCGCGCACGCGCCTTGTCCGCCGCCTGGCGCCGACTTCCTTCAGGAGCGACTCGAGCATGCCGGGCGACGGCTCGGTATCCCCGTCTGGCGGCTGGCTGCCCAGCATGATGCGCTCCGCGTCGCCGAGCGGAACGCGGTGCAGCAGTGCGGGCAGCGGCGCGAGGCTGGCGAGTTCCTCGCGGCAGTCGAAGCACTGATTCAGATGCGAGTCGACGGCGGCGCGTTCGCCTGGCTCGATTGCGCCCACGACGTAGACACCGAGCAGTTCCCGGAAGGCCCGGCAGGACGGGTCACTCATGGCGCAAGCCCCCGTTCCTCTAGTTCCAGCTTCAGCGCCTTGAGGGCGTAGAAGGTACGTGACTTCACCGTGCCCGCGGGAACGCCAAGCACAGAAGCCGCTTCCGCGACCGAGCGGCCGCGGTAGTAGGTCTCAAGCAGCACGGCGCGGTGGTCAGGCCGCAGCGACCTCAGCGCGTCGGCAACCGCCCACGATTCGAGCGCCCGGTCTGCTGTGTCGGGCACCGCCGTCAGCGCGAGGGCAGCCTCGCCAACCTCATGCGGGCGCGCTTGCCTGGCACGATGCGCGTCGACTGCCAGGTTCCTCGCGACGGCGAACAGCCAGGGCCGTGCCGGCCGGCTGACGATGGCATCGGGATGCAGCCAAGCACGCAGCAGCGTCTCCTGCACGATGTCCTCGGCTCGCTGCCGGTCACCGCTGGTCAGGTGCAGCGCATACCGCAGCAGCGGGCCCGCGTGCTCATGATAGAGGGCCCGTACTAGCTCTTCGTCGCTCGCCGATCTGGAGTGTTCATGGCTCTCGGCGCCGTCGCGAACCACCACACCAAGGTAAACGGAAGCCGTGCCGACCCGGTTCACTGACCGGGAAAGTCTGGTGATTCACCTAGCCGCCCGCGAACGGCGGCAGCACCTCGATCACCGCGTCTGCGTATAGCGCGATCTGCGATGGCGGCCTGGTTCCCGCGGGCTGCCCGTCGACCAGGAAGGACGAGCGCGTCATCACCTGGCGCAGCCGCCGCGCGGAATCACCAGGCCGTTCGGCGGCCGCGGCGATCGCGGCGGCCAGCGCCTGCGCCAGGGTGTGCGCCTCGACCTTTTCCTCGGCCACGCCGGCCGCGTCCTTCGCCGCCGCCCAGTAGCGCAAGGTCACGATCGCCATGTCAGCTATCCTCGCTCATAAGTAACCAGGCCCGGCACGCACACCGGGCCTGGAGCGGTCCTGGCCCAGGTTGGAGCGCCGCAGACCGGAGGTGGCGGCTGGTGAGCAACGTGCTCGTGCTCACGGCCTCGCGTGAGTCTGCGGCCGAGATCCTGCCCTCCCTGAGCCTGCTCGATCATGCCATCACGGTCGCTCCGCCGTCGGGTGACGCCGTGCTCAGGGCCATCGGCACCGCTGGTTTGCCGGACGTCGCCACGCCAGATGCCGTGCTCGTCGACGCCAGGCGCGACCTCGTTCGCGTCAAGGAGCTGCTGCGCCACGTCGCCGGCGCCGGCACGCCGGTGCTGACGGTGATCAGCGAGGGCGCCTGGGCGGCGGTGTCGGCCGACTGGGGCACCGACGACGTGATCCTGAACACGGCGGGACCCGGCGAGGTCGAAGCGAGGATCCGCCTCGCCATCGGCCGTGCGGCCGCCCAGCAGGGGCCGGCCGCCGAGGAGGTGCGGTCAGGCGAGCTGGTCATCGACGAGGGAACATACTCCGCGCGGATCCGCGGTGCGGCGCTGGACCTAACGTTCAAGGAGTTCGAGCTGCTGAAGTTCCTCGCACAGCACCCCCGCCGGGTGTTCGGCAGGGCGCAGCTCCTGCAGGAGGTCTGGGGGTACGACTACTTCGGCGGCACGAGGACCGTCGATGTGCACGTCCGCAGGCTGCGCGCGAAGCTCGGCCCTGAACACGAGGCGCTGATCGGCACGGTGCGTAACGTCGGTTACAAGTTCGTGCCCGCCAAGCACGAGGGCCGCAAGCCCGAGCCAGCGAGCCCGGCCGGCCGCGGCGGGGCCGGCGCGGCGGTCAGGCGCCGCGATGCCGTGCGGGTGGCGAGGCGCGCGGCGCTGGCCAGGGGGAACGACGGGGTCAGCAGATGACCGAGATCAGGATCGCGGAGCACCTGACCGGCGACGAGGTCGCGGCCGTGCTGAAGCTGGTCAGGCTCGCCACCGAAGAAGACGGTGTCGCGCCGCTGTCCGAGCACGTGATGCTGCACCTGCGTTATGGCGGGGACCGGCGGGCTCGCAACTTCATGCTGATGGCAGGCGACGTCGTCTCGGGATACGCGCACCTGGATCCGACCGACCCCGTCGAGGGCCCGAGCGGCGAGCTGGTCATCCACCCGGCATACCGTCGCCGGCATCTGGGGCTGGACCTGGTCAGGGCGCTGACCAAAGAAGCCGGCCCGCACCAGCTGCGGTTGTGGGCGCACGGCGACCTGCCTGCCGCGGGCCGGCTCGCGGCCGCGGCCGGCTTCGGCCGGGTCAGGGCCCTGTGGCAGATGCGCCGCTCGCTGCAAACCCAGCTTGACCGGCCTGAGCTGGCCGACGGGATCACCGTCCGCACCTTCAGGATCGGCCAGGACGAGGACGAGTGGACGGCGCTGAACCGCCGGGCGTTCGCGACTCACCCGGAGCAGGGCGCATGGACCCGCGAGGACCTCGCCCTGCGCGAGCATGAGCCGTGGTTCAATCCAGCGGGCTTCTTCCTCGCAGAGCGGGACGGCAGGCTCGCTGGCTTCCACTGGACCAAGATCCACGGCCAGGACGGCCAGGAGGGCGACCACGAGCACCAGGCGATCGGCGAGGTCTACGTGGTCGGCGTGGATCCCGGCGAGCGGGGCTCCGGGCTCGGCCGCGCGCTGACCCTGGTCGGCCTGCGCTACCTGCGCTCACGCGGCCTGTTCCAGGTCATGCTCTACGTCGACGAAAGCAACACGCCGGCGATCCGGCTGTATGAGTCACTCGGCTTCACGCACTGGGATACCGACGTGATGTTCGCGAAGGCCGGACGGGAGGACGCCCCTCAGGAAGGCGATACAGAGCCCGCGGCGTGATCGAGCCCGAGCACCGCGTCGATCTCGTCGTCGGTCAGCGGCCTGTCGGCCGTCGCGACCGCCCCCAGCACGTCGGAATAAAGGTCGATCTCGTCCAGCGCGACGGCATCGTGCAGGCGATCGTCGAGGTCGTCCCGCATCGCCCCACCTCCGTCGCTGCAGGCGTGCCGTTCAGGATGCCTGCCAGGGTACGGGTTCAACCCATCCTCCCGCATGACCCATGAGGATCATTTCTGACCGCTTGCCGTGACCATGCTCACTCATTACCTGTCATCCAGCGTGCGTCCCTGTGCCTGGTCGCGCGGTGCGCATAGCGTTCAGGCGTGCGGTCGAACCGCTCGTAGTCCTGCCCCGTCAGGTTCTTGATCACACGGCCGGGAACCCCGGCGAAGAGCACGCCGGGCGGAACCGTCGTGCCCGTCAGGACCACCGTGCCGGCCGCGACCAGCGACCTGGACCCGATCCGCGCGCCGCCCAGGACGACCGCGCCGATCCCGATCAGGGCGCCAGCCTCGACGTACGCGCCGTGCACGGTCGCGTGATGCCCTACGGTGACGCGGGCCTCGAGGACGGCCGGCTCACCGGGATCGGCGTGCAGGCAGCAGAGGTCCTGGATGTTGCAGCCGGGCCCGACGACGATCTCGTCGTCGTCGGCGCGGAGCACCGACCCGTACCAGACACTGGAGCGGGGCCCGATCCGGACGGCCCCGACGACCACCGCACCCGGAGCGATCCACGCCTCCGCGTCGATGGAGGGCTCGGCGCCGCCGAGAGCGCCGATCATGCCGCCACCTCCCATGCCCTGAGCCTCCCCCAGAATCTGGTCACCACGGGTGATCATCGTAGATCGCGGCCGGGCATCTGCCCTGATGGCCTGGCTTGCTCACGGAAAAACCTCAAATGCGGATAATCTGCTGTTTCGGTTGCGCTGGGGTGTCGCTCCGGACAAGAGTCGTCACATCTATCGGCCGCATGATGTTCGGCCTACTAGTCCACGTTGCAGGACCCGGGCCCTGCGGTCGGCTCAGCTAGCTCTGAGCCATCCGGGCTCTGCCTGAGGCACCTGACAGGTGATACATGAGCGAGCACAGCGAGCTACTCCCCGAGGGCGGGATGGAGTGGGAGCGCGAGGTACGCGGCTACAACCGCCAGCAGGTCGACAACTACGTCGCCTGGCGGACGGGCCAAGTACGTGAGCTGGAGAGCCGCCTGTCGCAGAGCCTTGGAGAGATCGAGCACCTGCGCCAGGAGGTGGCCGACGCCAGGCAAGACGCTCGCCGGCCTGCCCATGAGGAGATCAGCGAGCGGGTCGGTCAGATTCTGAAGCTGGCCGCCGACGAGGCCAAGTCCGACCGTGAGCGCGGCTTGGCCGATGCCAATGATCTGCGCGAGGCGGCCAAGGTTGAAACCGAGAAGCTGCGCGCCGACGTCACGAAGGACGTCGAGCGACTCAAGACCGAGGCTCAGGAGCGCGCGGAACGGATGCTGACGGCGGCGCAGGAGCAGGCCGACCGCGCGGTCGCCACCGCGAGGTCCGAGGCCGAAGAGATGGTGTCGACCGCCCACGCCGCGGCCGAGAAGACGGTATCTGAGGCGAACCAGCACGCGGAGACCACGGTGAGCGCCGCGCTGGCGCAGGCCAAGCAGCAGCTCGACGACGCGACGGCTCGGGCGACGGCCATCCACGACGGGGCGGAGCGTCGGCTGAACCTGCTGATCTCCCGGCACACCGAGACGGTGAGGCGGCTCACCGAGATCCGCGACGTGGTCACCGGCCTGGTTTCCGGCGAAGTGTCACGTGGCTCGCTCGAGGACGAGGTCAACAGGGCTCTCGGGGCTCAGCAGGCTGCCAACGGTGCCCCCGCGTCCGAGGGACGTCCAGCCGCGCAGCACCCGCACGCCCAGCCGGGACCGCAGCGCGGTACGCGCCAGGCGGGCGCGGGGCGCGCGGCCGCCCAGCTAGATGAGCGCGCAGAGCAAGTCCCCGCCCAGGCGCTGCCGGCCGCACGTCAGCCAGCCGCCGGCGGGCCGGCGGCCGCCGCGGCTCCCGAATCGGACCAGGCCGACCCGCTGACCGCGGCGGCCGAGCACAAGCACGTGACTGACGCGGCGTTGCGGGCGGCAGAGGAGATCAGGCAGGCCAGAAACGCCGGGCGCGCTCTCGACGAGGCCGCGACGGCGAGCCGCGCGGAAAGCTGACGCCGCCGCACGCCGACTGCTGCCCGCCGGTGGCCTGCGGGCCTGACGCGGTCAGGCCCGCAGGCCGTCCAGCCGGCGCAGGATGACGCCCTCGCGCAGCGCCCA
>DASUHI010000189.1:0-28441 GCA_036273575.1 Streptosporangiaceae bacterium
ATGGCCGACGGGCTGCCCGTCGGCGTCCAGGTCATGGGCGGCAAGTACACCGAGCTTCGGTGCCTGGCGATCGCCGAGGCGATCGAACGGCGCCTCGGATCGCTCACCCCTATCGACCCGGTAGCCGCGGTCGTCGCGTGATTCTTTCGCCTGCCAGTCACATCTGGCCGGGCTGTGGTGTTAGTGCGGTGTAACCCCTCAGGTAACCGCAAGGAGATCACGATGGAAGCCCGGCTCAGTTTCTACGGCAACGGCACGGCGGAGAAGTTCGCGAAGTACCTCAACTCGGCCGGCGCGGTCGTGACTGGCTCAACGCTGCCGGCCGCGACCCAGGAACTGGTGAAGATCAGGGCCAGCCAGGTCAACGGCTGCTCCGGCTGCCTCGACATGCACACGAAGGACGCCGCGCACGCGGGGGAGAACCCGGTGCGCCTCAACCTAGTCGCCGCGTGGCGGGAGGCGAAGGTCTTTACCGAGGCCGAGCGCGCCGCCCTGGAGCTCACCGAGCAGGGCACGCGCATCGCGGACGCCGCGGGCGGGGTCACCGACGACGCGTGGGCCAGCGCCGCCAAGCACTACGATGACGACCAGATGGCCGCGCTGGTGGCACTCATCGCCCTGATCAACACGTACAACCGGCTGAACGTCATCACTCAGCAGCCCGCGGGCGACTACCAGCCGGGCCAGTGGGGATAAACAGGACCAGCTCACCGGTCACCGCGGGGCGTGCTCAGAGCTAGGGCTCCTCGGTGAACGCGGCCATCATCGGTTCCTCGTAGCTGGCCGCCCCGTTGGCCGTCCCCCCAGCTTCGGCCTGTCGGACGGTCTTGCGGGCCCGCCAGCGCTCTGACAGGCCGGCGCCGATTCCGCTGCCGATGCGCAGCAGCGAGATGCCTTCGACCCCGGTGAGCAGGAAGACGAGCGCGATGAGCAACAGGACCGCGGTGCCGGCCTGGTTCGATGAGGCGAAGACGGCGTAGCCGCCCGCGACGCCGGCGGCTACGCCGACGCCGAGGGCCACCTGCCGTTCGCGGCGGCTCATCGTTCCCGCAGGACGATGGTCGCCCGAGACGCCCTGGCCGTGGTGGCTCGCCTGGTCATGAGCACCGTTCACTGCTGACACCTGCCCTGCCGTTCGCGATCGCGGCAGCCGGTCGTAGCCACGCTGGCGCGCGACGTTGGCAACCGCGGTGAGATTCGTGGCCAAGAACCGGAGCGCCCGGCCCGCGCCCGCGTCACGGAGCGCCTGTTCCTGGAGATCCGGCGGCCCGCCAGAAGGCCACAGCCTGGCCGCTTGCTTCAGCCGCGCCATGACGACCCGCAGGTCGCCGTCATCGAGCACATAGGCGACGGCGCCGAAGACCACGACCGCGCACCCGACGGCCACAGCGCCGGCGACGACGTCGAGCAGCTTTCCGCTCGCCGGCAGTGTGACGCTCACGACCACGCCCACGATCGTGCTGACGATCGCCGCCGCGAAGCCCGTGAGCGCGGTCCGGCCGATTCCCTGGACCGCCGCCTTGCCGCGCAGACGGCCGGTAACGATGACAAGCGGCACGGCGGCCCCGATCAGGCCGATGGTGTTGCCAGCGGCAAGGGCAGCCACGACGCGGTGCGTGGATACCACCTCGGCAAGCACCACCTGCGCCACGGCCGCCAGTAGCGAGCTTCCCGCCACCGCGGCGCAGGCGACCTTCAGTCGCCCGATAGCGAGCAACGCTCGCGTCAGGTTCGCGATAACCGCCATGCCGACCAACCCGGGCGCGAAGCACGCGAAGCCCGCGACTAGCTGCGGTACCTGGTCTGCCTGCCTGGCTAGCACGTGCGCGGCGGGAACCGCGACCGCCCCGACCACGGGCATGCCCAGGCAGGCCACCAGCAAGACGGCCCTGGTGGAGCCCGCGCACGTACGGTCGAAGACCGATCCGTCGCGGGCCGACAGCACAGGGAACGCGCTGAGCACGATCGACACCACAAGCACGGCGTTCAGTGAGTTGAACACCTGGGACGCGTAATTGAACAGCACCAGCGCGCCCGTGTCGCCGCGCCCGTTCGCGAGTGCGATCACCGCAATGGACGACACCTGCTGGACGATCACCTCGATCAGGCCGACCATGACCAGCCCGCCAGCCCGGCGCGCGACGCCAGGCGGGAATCTGAAGGCGGGTCGCAGCCGCAGCCGCAGCCGCAAGGCCGGCACCAGGCCGACCAGCACCATGGCGGCGACGCCGAGTGTCGCGCCCCACGACAGCACGAGCTGGGCCAGCATGGGCAAGGTGGACAGCTGCTGATCCTGGCCCAGCGGTGCGAACGCCAGGTAGGAGGCGATGAGCACAAGGCTGGCGACCAGCGGAGCCAGGGCGTATGCGGCGAACCTGCGGTAGGCCTGCAGCAGGCCGAAGAGCACGACGGTGAGGCCGTACAGCAGCGCTTGCGGCGCGAACGCGCGCAGCATATTGGTCGTGGTCGCGACGAGATCCGCGTGCACGCAATGCGCGCTCGGGTTGACAGGAGTCAGCAGCGCGGAGATCGGCCGTGCGGCCAGGCCGACGATCAGCGTCAGCGGGACGAGAAGGACGAGGGTCCAGGTAATCAGCGCCGAGGTGATGTTGCTGACCTCTGCCTTCGCGGTCGGGTCGGTGGCCGACCTCTCGGCCGAGCGCGCGAGGACGGGGACCATCGCGCTGCCCAGCGCGCCGCCCAGGACCAGCTCGTAGACGAGATTGGGCACCTGGTTCGCGGTGAAGTACGCCGTGCCGAGGCAGGTGGCGCCCACGGTCTGAGAGAACACGAGCGTCCTGACCAGGCCGAGGACGCGGGCAAGCAAGGTGATGCCAGCTATGACGCCCGCACCGCGGGCTATGCCCGCGGCCCGTGAATCACCAGTGTCAGCCTCGCCGACCGAACCTAGTTCGGTCACGTGCCAGCACCTGAGCTCATCAGCACGCGTATTTCCCTGATTTCCGCAGCTCTCGGCTAGCCGCGCCAGCCGAGAAGGCCAGACCCTCGGCGGCAACCGTGATGGCTTGCAGGTCAGGCGCAAGACCGTCCGTGCACGCCCCCGTGCTACTAAAGCATTCCCTGGGCGCAGTCGGGGCCGATTTCGGCCGAATCCACTTGGGCGACGCCGCCAGAGGCAAATCGGTTGACGTCATTCACCAGACATTCACCGCACCGGATCTGGCAGTTAATGATAAAGCGAATATTTCCGAATATCTGAAAGCCGGGTGCGACGCCGCCGGGCCACGCGGGCGGGCGCAGCCAAGGGAGCGGCGCCTAGGGTGCACTGGCGATCTGCGCGACCCGGTCGTGGAAGATTCGCCACCTGCGCTCGTTCTCGTGCGTGAGCATCGAGCTTGCCGCCGACAGGTCGGCCGCATGATTGATCAGCTCGGCCGCCGAATACAGGTAAGCGGGAGCGATGCGCTCCCCGGCGAGATCCTTGCGCAGCCAGACGGGTGAGAAATCGATCTTCTCCAGGATCGCCACGGCCCGCCTGAGGCACCGCGCGGCGAGCTGGGCGGTGCAGGCGTTCTGCCAGTTGTTGCCGATGATCTTGTGCCGCTCGGCCAGCAGGTCAGCGAGCTGCGGATACTCCAGCAGCGCCTCGGCCATGGCCCAGGACGCTTCCATGGCACTGGCCAGCCAGGAACCGCTCTGCTCAGCGCTCGCGGCGACGGTTAGCAGCTCGGACTTGAGCCTGGAGATCTCGGCAGGCTCGCCGCCGCCCTCCATGAACAGCACGCCGCTGGACTCGATCGCGCGCTCGTCGTTGAGGTCGGTCGCGCCGGCGAAGGGACTCGGGGCCGGCTCGGCGACGGGTTGGGCCGTGGTCCACCGCTCGGCCAGCGCGATGAGGCTGCGCGCGGCTCGCTGCAACGAGATCGCGTCTGTGAGCGGCGCCTCTGAGTAGTACTTCTCGTGCTCGCGGTGGTACCGCGACAGGTTCGCCGCGATCTCCAGCAGCCCATCGCTGTCGGTCATCGCCCCGCCTCGGCGACGTAGTCGAACACCACGTGTACCGGCCGGCCGATGACGATCTCGCCTCTCACCGTGGCCATCGCGGGCCTCCCCGTTGCAGACCTTTATTCATCAGAACCAGCCGCACGGGGCCGCGGGTAGAGGCGAAGGTCACCCATCGCGCGCGGACCGCGTCCACCCCGGTAAGTTCCGTGGTCTCACGGAGGTGGTCCCTGACTGCCTCGCAGCACGATCGGAGTAGTCACAACGCAAGGGAGCACGCCATGCAGGAGTTCCACGGACACGCGAGCACGGATCGACACTGCGCCAGAACAGATCTTCGACCTAATCACCGACGTCGACCGGCTGCCGGAGTGGAACACCGCGATCGAGGCGGTGGTGCGCCGCCCTGCCGCGCTCGTCCCTGGCGCGGAATGGCAGATCACCATGCCGGTTAGGGCGAAGGCTTACCGCATTGGGAAGAGAAAACGGCGCCATAGGGCGCTGAGTCTTCGTCTTAACGCCGCGCCGACGGCACGATCCGGGGCGCCGTCGCTAGGCGGGAGCGCTGAACAGCTCGGGGTAGTCGTAGGCCTTGTCTGGCCTGGCGCGCACGGCCGCGTCGAGGGCCTTGGCGTCGTCGCCGACGAGGATCCGCCACGAGCCGGCCAGCACGCCGTCGAGGATGATCTTCGTGGCGTCGGCCGGGTTCAGCGGGGCGCTGTCGCGGAAGTCGCTGTTCATGCGCGTGAGGATCTGCCGCAGCTCGCCGGGCGTCGCACCGGCCGCCACCGGATCCCTGCGGGCCAGCACGTTCCTGATGGCCTCAAGGTCGGTGTCGCTCATGGTCTCCGGGTCGCCGACGCCGAGAACGCGCAGGCTGTTGGCGACGATGTCGGTGCCGACGTGGCCTGGCATCACGACCGCGACCCGCACGTGCGGAGCGTTGACGCGCAGGTCTTCGATCAGCGCCTCCGTAAAGCCCTTGACGGCGAACTTGGCAGCCGAATAAGCGGTGTGCGGCATGCCAGGCCCGAGCGTGGCCCAGAACCCGTTCACGCTGCTGATGTTGACCAGCACGCCGTCGCCGCTGGCGATCAGCAGCGGCAGGAACACGCGGGCACAGTTGTAGACGCCCCACCAGTCGATGGCGAACGTCCGCTCCCATTCCTCGCGAGGACCGGTCACGAAGCTCCCGCCGCCGCCGATTCCCGCGTTGGCGAACACGAGGTCGACGTCGCTGCGGGCGTGCTCGGCCAGCAGCTCGTCGCAGAACCGCCGCACCTGCGCCTCGTCCGCGACGTCACACGTGTGGCTCGTCACCCGGACGCCTGGCCGGGCGTCCGTCCGCGCCAGCGTCCCGGTCTCGGTGACAGACGACTGATTCAGGTCGCACGCCGCGACCGAGCATCCGGCCGTCGCCAGCTGGCGGACGAGCTCACGGCCCATGCCGGAGCCGCCGCCGGTCACGACCGCGAACTTCCCCGTGAACGACTCCATGCCGCACCTCCTGCCTGCCAGACTAAGCACGGCTAGCCTTCGGCGTATGACTGGCAAGCCGTTCCGGTTCGCCGTGCTGGCGACGCCGCAAGATCACGATCAATGGCTGGCCACGTCCCGGCGCGCCGAGGAGCTGGGGTATTCCGGTCTGCTGATGCCCGACGGCACCCAGCTGCTCTCGCCGCTGCCCGCGCTCGCGGTGGCCGCGGGCGTGACAACGTCGCTGCGCGTCGGGACCTGGGTGCTCGCCAGCCCGTTGCGGCCACCGCGGCTGGCCGCCTGGGACGCGCACACCGTGTCGGTCCTGACGGGCGGGCGCTTCGACTTCGGAATCGGCACCGGCCGGCCAGAGGCCGTGGAGCAGTCGGCGCGGCTGCTCGACCGTCCCGCCCCTGGAGCGGCCGAGCGCCTCGCGCTGGTCGAGCAGACCGTCGACGAGCTGCGCAGGCTCGACGGCGACCGGCACACGCCGGTCCTGATGGCGGCGCGCGGACCGAGGGCGCGAGCCCTGGCAGCGGCGAAGGCGGACACGATCACGCTCGCCACCGGCCCACTGGCGAGCCGCGATGAGGTGGCAGCGCTCGCCGCGGAGATCAGGCAGGCGGCCGGGGAACGCGCTGACCAGCTCGAGTTCGCTGCGCCGCTGTTCGTGGTCGGCGATGACGTGCCCGCGTGGCTGCGGGGATTCCTGCAGGTCGACGTCGCCGACCTCGTCGCGCACGACTCGCTGCAGATCCTGCGCGGCACCCCGAGCCAGATGGCGGACGAACTGCAGCGGCGGCGCGACACGGTCGGCACGTCCTTCGTCTGCGTGAACGGGGCCTTCAGCGAGCAACTCGCTCCCGTCGTCGACCTGCTGTCCGGCCGCTAACCAGCGACACTGCCAAGATGGGAACGATGGGAGCGCTGTTCGAGCCCGAGCCGAGCCGGTGGGGGCTTCGCGGCGATCCGCACCTCTGGCGTGCCCTCCGCGACCCGGCGGAATGATCAGCATCGAGACCCGGCGGAATCAGCTGATCCCGCTGCTCACCGACCGCGCGAGACTGCACGGGACGGAATCCGGTTGAGCCTGTTTGCCTGGCCGCTGCGAGAATCGCCTTGCCGGCCGGCTGTGCTAGCCGATAGGGGAAGCGAGGTTGACATGCCGTGGTTTCCTGACTTCGCCAGCGCCGTGGAGCTCGCGCGCGGACAGGCCCACGCGGCGGGCAAGGCTGACCCGGTCGCCCAGTTCTTCGCGGCGCTGAACAGCGGCGATGAGCACGCGCTGCGCAACGCGTGGCCGGGCCAGGTTGTCGTCCATGACCCGCACGCCGGCGAAGTCAGGGGGCACCGGCAGTTGCGGCAGTTCGTCAGGTCGAACCAGGTGTGGCTCGCGGAGCGGCACGCGAGGATCGAGACGGTAGCGTCTACGGTCACCGGCGACCGGGCTGTGGTGGAGCTCCTCGCGTACCTGACCGTGGGGGACAAGGAGCAGTTGTGGCCGATCGCGGTCGTCGCCGAGTCACCTGATGACCGCTCCGTGGACTTCAGGACGTACTGCACGCAGTGGCCCGTGGACGGCCGGCAGCATCTGCGCCCGCCCATCCTCACCGCCGGCGACGTACGTCCCGGCGACGTGGTCGGCCGCTTCCAGGTCGCGCTGGCCGCCGGGAACACGGACGCGATCGTCAGCACGTTCGCGCCCGACGGGTACTTCCAGGGACCCGTCGCCCCTGACAACGTGCACCGCGGCACGTCCGAGCTGCGCTCGTTCTTCCGCGAGCGCTTCAGCGGAGGCGGCGGCATCGGCCTGCAGCTGTGCGACGTGACCGACGACGGCGTGCGCTGCGCTGTCGAGTACAACTGCGTCCGCTGGGGCAGCCACGAGCTGCCGCCACAGGCCGGCATCGCCGTCTACGAGCGCGCGGGGGACGGGTTGCTCGCAGCCGTGCGCGTGTATGACGACGTCGAGTCGCCTTCGCCCGCGCGTCCCGTTAATCCTCTGTGATCTTGACGGCCCGCCTAGCGCGGGTTCGATAGTTCGACCGTGCCGTCCTTGACGACGTACCTGAACGCGGCGGGGTCGGTCAGCGCCGCGACGTCCTCGAGCGGGTCAGGGGTGAGGGCGACGAGGTCCGCGAGTGCCCCTGGCGCCAGCGTGCCGAGCTTGCCCCGCATGCCGACGATCTCGGCGCCCACCGTGGTCGCCGACCTGATGATGTCGATAGCTGCCTGGACCTCCGAGCGGATGACGAACTCCTCGCTCTGGTGCCGGTGCATCCCGCCGAGCAGGTCGGTGCCGTAGCCGATTCTGATGCCGCTGGCATGGGCCAGTTCCAGGGCGCGCAGCCCGCCGTCTAGCACCTCGTCCACCTTGCGCCAGGACGCGTCGGACAGGCCGAACTCCTTGCCCTCGGTGCGCAGCGCCCAGTAGGTAACCAGGTTCATGACGAGGAAGGCGTGCTTCTCCCTGAAGACCCCGGCGGTGGCGGCGTCAAGCAGGTTGCCGTGCTCGATGCTCCTGACTCCCGCGCGCAGGGCCCGGGTCATGGATTCCGGCGTGTACGCGTGCGCGGCCACGTACCTGTGCGCGGCGCTCGCCTCTTCCACGGCCGCCTCGAGTTCGGCGACGGAGAACTGCGCGGAGTCGATGCGGTCGGTCGGTGACGCGACGCCGCCGCCGGCCATGACCTTGACGTGATGCGCGCCCTTGCGCAGTTCCTCGCGGGCCGCCCTGCGGACCTGGTCGGGCCCGTCGACGATCGTGGACATCTCGGAACTGCCTGGATGGGTGTCGAGGAAGTGCTCGCCAGGGCCGCGGTGATCGCCGTGGCCGCCGGTCTGGCTGAGCGCGCGCCCCGCGTAGAACATGCGGGGGCCGCGAATCAGGCCTTCCTCCAGGGCGCGCCAGGTGCCGTAGTCGCCGCCGGCCATGTCACGGACCGTCGTGAAGCCGCGGTCCAGCATCTCGCCGAGCAGCCGCGCGGTGCGGTGCGCGTTGTAGGTGACGGGCCACCTGGACAGGTCGGCCAGGTCAGCGGTGCTCGCCATGACGTGCACGTGGCTGTCGATGAGACCAGGAAGCACGTGCGCGCCGCCAAGTTCTACGCGCCGCGTGTCGTCCGGTACGCGGAGGCGGGGCCCGAGTTCGGTGATGACGCCGTCGTCGGCCCGCAGGTCGCCTTCGCGGTAGGTGGCGGTCTCGACGTCGAGAAACAGGCCGTTGGTGAAAAGCGTCGTCTCACTCATCGCTGCCCTTCTGGTTTCATCGTCGCCGGCAACGTTACCGATCGGTCGCCTGAGGTCGGCGCGGCCTCGGCGGCGGGAGCCGGGCATGCTGGCGTCATGAGACTTCCGCGCCTGCGGCGGCAGGGTGAGGCCGGAAACCACGAGCATGGTCACGACCACGGGCTTGGTCATGGGCACGGCAATGAGCATGAGTCCCGGCCTGGCTGGTTTGGCCGGCTCGCTCACCTGCTGCGTCCCCACTCACATGAACCGTCGAGTGCTGTTGACAAGTCGCTGGAGGCCAGCGCTGAGGGGATGCGGGCGCTGTGGATCTCGTTCGCCGCGCTCGCTGTCACGACGGTCGTTCAGGCGGTTGTCGTGGTGCTGTCCGGGTCGGTGGCGCTGCTCGGCGACACGATGCACAACGCGTCGGACGCGCTGATCGCGATCCCGCTGGCCGTGGCGTTCGTCATCGGCCGGCGGCCGCCGAACCGGCGCTACACCTACGGCTACGGCCGGGCGGAGGACCTGGCGGGCATCGTGATCGTGCTGATGATCGCGTTGTCGTCGGTCCTGGTCGCGTGGGAGGCGATCAGCAAGCTCATCCACCCGCACCGGGCCACTGCCCTGGTCGCGGTCGCCGGGGCGGCGCTGGCAGGTTTCGCCGGGAACGAGGTGGTCGCCAGGTACCGGATCCGGGTGGGCCGGCGGATCGGCTCGGCGGCACTGGTCGCCGACGGGCTGCACGCACGCGCGGACGGGTTCACCTCGCTGGCGGTGCTGGTCGGGGCCGGCGGGGTGGCGCTGGGCTGGACATGGGCGGACCCCGTCGTGGGCCTGCTCATCACGGTGGCGATCCTCGCCGTGCTCCGCCAGGCGGCCAGGGACATCTACCGGCGGCTGATGGATGCCGTCGACCCGGCTGTCGTCGCGCGCGCCGAGAACGTGCTGGCAGGCACGCCTGGCGTGCTCGCGGTTGGTCACGTTCGGATGCGCTGGACCGGACACCAGTTGCGAGCCGAGTGCGAGGTCGTCGTAGACCCGGCGTCCACGGCGCTCCAGGCCCACGAGGTGACGGTCGCCGCCGAGCACAACCTGCTGCACGCGATGCCCGGCCTCGTCGCGGCGCTCGTGCACGCCGACCCTGACCAGCGCGGCGGAACCGATTACCACTCGGTGCTCGCCTCGCACCGCTAGCCGGACCGGTGCCCGCCCTTGAGGGCCGAGGACCTGCGGATGCCGGCGCCCGGAATGGCGGTCAGGCCGAGCCTGGCGTAGAACGGCAGCAAGGGCTCGTCGCATACGAGGTCGATCGAGTACATCTGTTCGCAGTCCAGGACGCGCCGCATGAGCTCGGTGCCGATGCCACGGCCCTGGTACTCAGGCAGCACCTCGAGCCACGGGATGAAGGCGGTGAGTACGCCGTCGCTGATCATGTTCACGAAGCCTGCGACGCGGCCCGGCGGGTCGTCGATCGCGAGGACGACGCGGAAGCTCCCGCGCAGCACGGCCAGGTGCTGGGCCGCCGACGGCGGGCGCGGCCAGCCGACGAAGAACCCCATGAGCGTGCTCTCGTCGACCTCCTTGACATCTTCTGTGTAGCGGATCATCACCGGCCTCCACGCCTCGCGCCCTAGCGCGAAGACAAAAGTTATCGAGGTAGAGAAAACGGCGCCATAGCGCTCTGAGTCTTCGCCCAACGGCGATCGCAGAAGGCGGGGGGCGCTAGCGTGGTCATTTCCGGACGATCGCCTTCCGGGATGGAGCGAAACACATGGCGCCCGACCTGAGCCCGACCGCAAGGGCGCTGCTGGCGCTGGAGGCTATCCAGAACAACCCGGGCATCACGGCCGCCAAGCTGGGGGTCAGGCTCGGGGTCACCGAGCGCGCAGCCCGCCGCTATGTCGAGATCCTGCGCGAGGCGGACCTGCCTATCGAGTCGGTCAGCGGGCCCTACGGCGGTTACCGCGTCGGCCGTGGAATCAGGCTGCCGCCGCTGATGTTCACACCCGCGGAGGCGATCGGGCTCGTGATGGCCGTCCTCGAAGGGCACAGGAACGCGGCCGACCCCGCTGATCCCGTCGGCAGTTCGCTCGCCAAGATCGCGCGTGTCCTTCCGGCCAGGCTGGCTAGCCCGGTCCTTGCCATCAGGGACGTCAACGCTCCGCGGCGCGAGTCGTCAGAGGCGGCCGCCGTCAGCCCGGAACTGGTGACCGCTCTGATCGAGTCCTGCGCCACGGCGACGCGGCTGCGGCTGATGTACCGCCTCGGCAGGCCAGACGACGTGGCCATGGAGATCGAGCCGTGGGCCGTCGTGCTGCGGCACAGCCGGTGGTACCTGCTCGGCTGGTCCCACACCAGGCAGGCGCAGCGAATCCTGCGCGTCGACCGGATCGTCTCGATCGAGCAGGGACACGAGACGTTCACGCCTCCTGCCGACCTTGACGCACTGCGCACGCTCGAGGAGCACCTTTCCCAGGGCTGGACCCACGAGGTGGAGGTCCTCGTGGAGGCCCCCGTCGAGATGACGTCGCGGTGGGTACCCAGAAGCCTCGGACGGATGGAGGAAGCAGAGGGCGGGAGGACCCGCATCACCGCGACGACGAACGAGCTTGACTGGTACGCCAGGCAACTCGCGACCATTCCCGCGCCGTTTCACATCCTCGGCTCGCCGCCGCTCCGCCAAGCCATGGACGCGCTCGGCCGCAAGCTGGTCGCCGCCGCACAACCCCCAGGCGGATGAGACCCCGGCGCTGGCAGGTGGTGTGGTCGCGGGCGACCCAGATAATCGAGTGATGCGCGCGATCGTGCTCGACCAGCCAGGCAGCTTCCGCGTCGCCGACGTGCCCGACCCGGCCCCGCGGCCCGGCGAGGTCATCGTGAAGGTCGACGCGTGCGGGATCTGCGGCACCGACCTGCATATCCTCGACGGCGAGTTCCCGCCGACGCCGTATCCGATCACTCCAGGCCACGAGTTCGCAGGCCAGGTCGTGGCCCTCGGGCCCGACGCGGGGCCAGGCGTCGCAGAAGGCGCAGGGTCGCCGTCGACCCGTCCCTGTACTGCGGCCGGTGCGAGCCCTGCCGGGCAGGTCGGGGCAACCTGTGCGCGAACTGGGGCGCGATCGGCGACACGACGAGCGGCGCGTTCGCGGAGTACGTCGCCGTACCAGCCGCGAACGTGTACCGGCTGCCCGACCACGTGGACGGTCAGCGCGGCGCGATGGCCGAGCCGCTCGCGTGCGCGGTGCACGGCGTCCGTCGCCTGGGGTCCGTGCTCGGCGAGTCCGTCGTCGTGACGGGAGCCGGCCCGATGGGTCTGTTGCTGCTGCAGGTACTGCTGCGCGCGGGCGCCAGTTCGGTCGCCGTCATCGACCGGGTCGGTGCGCGCCTCGACGTCGCCGGCACGCTGGGCGCCGCCCACGCGGTCAGCAGCGCGGACGATCTCGACGGGGTCAGCTTCGGCGTCGCGGTCGACGCGAGCGGAGCGCCCGCGGCCATAGAAACCGCGCTCGGCCTGCTCGGCCGCGGCGGCAGGCTGCTCGTGTTCGGGGTCGCCCCCGCGGACGCCGCGATCGCCGTCGCGCCGTTCCGCGTCTACAACGACGAGATCACGATCGTCGGGTCGATGGCGATCCTGCGCAGCTTCGGCCAGGCTGTCAACCTGCTCGCGAGCGGCGCCGTCGACGCCGGCCCACTGCTCAGCGCGCCGCTGCCGCTCGCGGACTTCGGCAGCGCGGTCGCCAGGATGCGGGCCGGCCAGGGCATCAAATGGCACATCAGGCCGTCATAGCGAAAACCCATGGACGCTTAACAGGACGCACGCGCTCCGGTGAGCACGCTCACGGGACGCCCCCGGCGGCGGCGCGTCGTCGGCGGGCTGTCCGGGCTTGCTGCTTTTGTCGAGGGCTGACTGCGCTAGCTTGCTGTGCCATGCTCGTCGATCTTCCGCTGTCAGAACTCCGCAGTTATCAGCCCGACGTCGCAGAGCCAGCCGACTTCGCCGAGTTCTGGGCCGGTCAGCTCGAGGCCGCGCGGGCGCACCGGGCAGAACCGTCGTTCTACGCCGTCGGCCGCGCCATTCAGCACGCCGCCGTCTACGACGTGACGTTCGCTGGCTATGCCGGTGATCCGATCAAGGCCTGGCTGATCGACCCGCACCGGGCGATCGACGGCGGCGCTGTCGTCGTCGAGTTTGTCGGCTACGGCGGCGGGCGCGGCGACCCGTTCGACTGGCTGCGCTGGAGCTGCGCGGGGTACCCGCACATGATCATGGACTGTCGCGGACAAGGAGGCGGGTGGCGCCGCGCCGACACGCCTGACCTGGGCGACAGCGGTGCACCAAGCGCGTCGGGCTTCCTCACCCGCGGCATCATGTCGCCTGGCAGCCACTACTTCACCCGGTTGTTCGTCGACGCGGCACGGGCGGTGGACGCGATCAGGCGGTGGCCGGCCGCCGCCGGCCGGCCGGTCGTGACCACGGGCGCCAGTCAGGGCGGCGGGCTCGCGATCGCCGCCGCGCACCTGGCAGGCGGCGTGGCCGCGGTCATGCCGGACGTACCGTTCCTCGCCCATCCGCAGCGGGCGCTCGAGGTGACCGACGCGAGACCCTACGTTGAGCTCGCCGAGTACTGCCGGGTGCACGCGGACAGCGTCGGGCAGGTATTCGCGACGCTCGGCTACGTCGACGTCGTCAACCACGCCAGGCACGTCACCGCGCCAGCGCTGTTCTCGGTCGCACTCGCCGACGACATCACCCCGCCGTCGACGGTGTTCGCGGCCTTCAACCACTACGCGGGCCCGGTCAAGGACATCTCGGTCTACCCGTACAACGGGCACGAGGGCGGCGGGACCCGGCACTTCCTGGCCCAGCTGTCCTTCGTGGACAGGCTCCGCACTGGTACGAATTCCTGATGGCATCGCGGGGCCAGACGGTCAAGGCCATGGCGCTGATCCGGCGGCCGCGTGACGGCGCGCTGTTGGTGTCGGAGGAGTCGAACCCGGACGGCGAGGTGTTCCACAGGCCACTCGGCGGCCACGTGGAGTTCGGCGAGTACGCGGCCGCCACGCTGCAGCGCGAGCTCACCGAGGAGATCGGCCAGCAGATCACGGACCTGCGGCTAGCCGGAGTGCTGGAGAACATCTTTGCCTGGGGCGGCGCGACCGAGCACGAGATCGTGTTCATCTACACCGCAAGCTTCGCCGATGCCGCCGCGTACGAGGTCGCTGAGCAGCGCATCCTCGACGCGCTGAACCCTGTCAGGGTGATCTGGCGCGCGCCGGGGGCGACCAGTCCCCCGTTCTACCCTGACGGGGTGGGCGAGCTGGCCGGGGCTAGCTCGATGTGACGCTCATCGGTATTGCGGGACCGGGCCTGCCGGAGTTGGATGGGAAGGCAGGCGAACGCCGCAAGCGAGAGGGTTTGTCAGGTGGCGGTCGGCGGCAGGCGAGTCATCGCGGGGGTAAGCGGCTCGCTGCGTAGCCTCGGGGCGCTGCGGGCTGGCATAGAAGAGGCCAGACAAACCGGCGCTCCGCTGCTGGCCGTGCTGGCCTGGGTGCCAGCCGGCGGAGAACTCGCGTACCGTCGGGCACCGTGCCCTTTGCTGCTCAGGTTGTGGGAACAGGCCGCCAGGGAGCGGCTCACGGAAGCGTTCGACGCGGCGCTCGGCGGAGTCCCCGCCGACGTGACCGTCCGCGGGATGGTGGTGCGGGGCAGGGCGGGCCCGGTGCTAGTGGACCTCGCCGACCGGCCCGATGACGTCCTGGTCGTCGGCTGTGGCGGGGGGAACTGGCTGACCAGCACCGTGCACGGCTCAGTGACGCGGTACTGCCTGGCGCACGCGCGCTGCCCGGTGCTGGCCGTTCCGCCGCCAGAGATGATCGCCGACGTGCGGTCCAGGTCGCATCGCTGGCGTCCCGAGGATTTCGCCACCCCGCTCGACGCGAGGCCGGCGGCGACGCCTGGATCGGAGTCCGCGCGCCGCGCCGCGACCGTCACGAGCGAACGGCCGGCCAGCATGCGGGACCTGCCCGCCTATCGCGGGGCTCCGTACTATCAGCCGGGCCCGCCGTCCAGGAAAGCCAGGATCCTCAGGCGGCTCAGGCTGGCGTGCATCCTGCTGACCGCGATCCTGCTCGTGGTGCTCACCGGCGTGCTGCTCGCGCAGAGCCTGCCCTAGCGTCCGGCCTCGCCGGCCGGGATCTAGAACACCGAGATGTGCACGTGGTCGTAGTGATTCGCGGTGATGCTGCCGCGATCGGGCATCGCCACCCAGCCGGCGGAGGCCATCCTGATGTCCCAGATGTGCTGCCGGTAGATGATGTACATGATCCCGAGCTTGGACGCGTTGGCCTGCGCCCAGTGCGCGATCGCGTACCCAAGCTGGACGTTGGCGGCGGTCGGCATCACGCCGCCGGTACTGAGCATGAAGTCGCACGCCCGGCCGAGCGGGTGCTCGCCGGTGGCCTCCGGCCGGTAGCAGCCGATGGCGGAGAAGGGGCCGAACCGCCGGTCGACCGCGTTTTTCACAGCCGCCATGCGGGGCGTGATGTTGCCGCCAATCACGGGGGACTGCGGGCGGAACTTAGCTAGCAGGTGCTTGACGGTCTCGCGCTGGCGCTCCAGCGCGTTGATCATCTTGCGCAGGCGGACGACTGTCGTCCTGGCGGCCTTGTCGGCGCTATCACTGGTGAGGATCAGGTGCTTCAGGACGCGCTGCCTGACGCTGTGCTGGCGCGCCAGGTATGTGATCATGGCCGACCTGTCCATGATGCCGCGGGTGTGGCCGCTGAACAGGGCGAGGAGTTGCTGGTCGGTCCCGCCGTTCAGGTAGCTGGCGACGGCCAGCTTGGCCATCTGGTGGCGAGAGATGCTGAGCTGATGGCGCACCATCCTGGCCCGAGCGGTCGCCGCGGTCGCGTCGGCCTCGGCGCCCGCGAGCGTGTCGAGTTCGCCTCGGTACTGCTTGGCCAGCTTCGCCGCGCGCGCCTCGAGGCGTGCCAGCGTCAGATGACCGTCGCCGCCGGCCAGCGCGGCACCGCGCGCCGCGGGGCTTGCGGTCGCGGCGTCACCGGCTGACGTCGCCACGAGGGCGCCGGTGAGCGCGGCGACGACGGCAGCCAACCGGCGGTAGCCGCTGAGGCGGCAGCCGTGACCGCGCACAGGTCACCTCCTCCTGCCGTCCGCGGAGCGAACTGACGCCGACCATAGCAGCGGAAACCGCGGCCCGCGGGCTGTCTGCGCTGATCGCAGGCCCGGCGCCAGGCGTCTCGAGGACGTCGCCAGGGCAGCCGGGCCTGCGGCAGCACAGGGAGGGCAGTGCGGTGAGACGAGCAGCTTGTCGACTACGCGGCGGCCTGGCGCGCCGTCTTCTGGCAGGCGCGCTGGGTCGTCACGCTGTCGTTGATCTTCCCGTACATCCACGGCCTGCCCGCCGGCGCGGCGTACATCCACGGCCGGCCAGCGGGAACGGTGTACATCCAGGGGCGCTGGTGCTTGGTGGCGCAAGCCCATGCGGACTTCGCCTGTTGTGCGGGTGCGGCGTGAGCCGCGGCCGGCGACGCCGGGGCGATGGCGCCGACGCTGACGAGGACGAGAGCTGGGACTGCCATCCTGCGCATCAGCTGAGCGCGAGCCGTTCCCGGCGAGGGTGCACGGCGAGCGCTGGGCACCGATCCACCGGGTCGCGTGATCACATTCCGTAACGACCTGTGAGCGTGCATCGAGAAGGTCTCCTTACTGGTGACGAAATTGTCAGGCCCTCCGAACGGAAAACTACACGACCTGGCGGTGGCGGAAAGGGCGTTTGGCCCGATCCGCGCGAGAGGTCGGCCCGAGCGGTTTACCTGCGATAACTTCGTGTGATTCACACGTAATGAAGCACGCGGCGGGTGCCGCGCCGTCGGACACGAGCCTGCCTGCCACCAGTCGGCCGGACGGTCCTGACCCAGGCGGCGCTGGTGAGGAGCACGCCTCCGGTCGGGACACTTCTATTACTGACAGTGACTGAAATCGCCAGCCGGCTTCCAAGAATGTCGCTGCAAGTTTCATGACGCTCGCATTGAGAAAGGATTTCTTGTCATTTTGTTGCAGCCATATAAGAAATCATGTGAGATAGGCCTAGAGCGCGGATATTGAAGTGCTCAGAATGGTTATAAGCCACATTCGGCAGGCACAAGACGATCATGGAATTTCGGGTCCTCGGCCCGACGGAACTGTGGCTGGCCGGACGTCAACGTGACCTGGGGCCGGCCAGGGAGCGCAGCGTCCTCGCGATCCTGCTGCTGACGCCGGGAACAATCGTCCCCGCCGAAACCCTGATCGACAGGCTCTGGGACGCCCAGTCGCCCGCGAAGGCACGCGAGAGCCTGTCCGTCTACGTTGCGCGGCTGAGGGCGTCGCTCAGGCAGGCACTGGGGGACAGCGTCCGGCTGGCCTACCGCCTCAACGGCTACGCGCTCGACGTCGATCACGAGGCTGTCGACCTGCATCAGTTCCGCAGGCTCCGTCGTCAGGCCGGCGCGCTGCTTGACCGGGGCGACCATGACGGCGCAGCTCAGGTGCTGCGCGAGGCCGACGGGCTCTGGCGCGGCCAGGCACTGGCCGGTATCCGCGGCGACTGGATGGCGCAAATGCGGCACGGTCTCGAGGAAGAGCGCAGGGCATCGATGCTGCAGCGGGTTGAGTGCGACCTCGAGCGCGGCAGGCACGCCGATCTCGTCGGCGAACTCCGGGGCCTGCTCGCCCAGTACCCGCTCGACGAGACGCTCGTCGGGTTCCAGATGGAGGCCCTTTATCGGTGCGGCAGGCCAGGTGACGCGCTCAGCCTGTACCGGGAGACGCGCGGCCGCCTTGTGGCCGAGGAGGGCGCCGAGCCAGGCCCGGCTCTGGCCGCGGTGCATCAGCGGATCCTGCGCCACGACCGTCAGCCGGCCGTTCGCGCAGGCGCCCAGCGCGCTGGACAGCACGCGCAGCGGGACACGTTGCCGCCCGAGCCTGCGGAGTTCGTGGGCCGCAGCGAGGAACTCAAGCTGCTGGCCGGCGAGCACGACGACAAACCCAGGGTCAGCGTCATCGAGGGCGTGCCGGGGGTGGGGAAGTCCGCTCTCGCGGTGCGGGCGGCCCGCATGGTCGCCGATCTCTATCCGGACGGCGTGTTCTACCTCGATCTGCAGGCGCACGACCCGGGGTCAGAGTCGCTCGACTCTGCTGGCGCGCTACATCGCCTGCTCAGAATGCTCGGCGTGCCCGCGACGCAGATCCCGGAGTCGATCAGCGAGCGCGCCGCGCTGTGGCAGGCACAGCTCAGCAGGCGGCGCGCCGTGGTGATCCTGGACGACGCCGCGCGGCACGATCAGGTACGCCCCTTGTTGCCTGCCGCCGGCCGGAGCATGATCCTCATCACCGCCAGGCGCAGGCTGCCCGGGCTGGACGACGCCGACGTGCTGACCCTAGATGTCCTGTCTCCCGCTGAGGCCGTCACGCTGTTCGCGCGGATGGCGGGCCTCGCCGGCGCCGAGGACGAGGACGTACTGACGAGGGCGACCGCGTTGTGCGGGCGGTTGCCGGTCGCCATCCAGCTCACGGCGGGAAGGCTGGCGCAGGCCGATTCTCGTCCGCGCAGCCTCGACGACCTGATGACCGAGCTGTCGAGGCCGCCCGCGAGGCTCGGCGACACGGGCGCCGCGAGCCCTGAGGTTCTCGCGGCGTTCGAGCTGTCCTACCGGGCACTCGAACCCGGCCAGCAGCGGCTCTTCAGGTGCCTCGGCGTGAGTCCGTGCGCCACGATCAGCCAGGAGACAGCGGCCGCTCTTGGCGGCTGCACCCTGGCGGAGGCCGACAAGGCGCTGAGCGCACTGCGCGATCACCACCTGCTTGTCCAGGCCGATGACGGCAAGTTCGGCTTCCACGACCTCATCCGCGAGTTCGCCTCGGTGCGTGCCGAGGAGGAGGACACTGGGCCGGAGCGGCGGCAGGCGGTCGGAAGGCTCCTTGACTTCTACGTGCACGCCGCGGACGCGGCCGACCATCTGCTCCAGCCGTACCGGCACCGCACGCCCGCGCCTGTCAAGAACCCGCCGGCGGCGAGCCCGGCGCTGACCACCAGCCAGTCGGCGGTGGCCTGGCTCGAAGCGGAATGGCGGAACATACTGCAGCTCGCGCAGTACGCGGGCGGGCATGAATGGAAGCGTCAATGCGCTGACCTCACGCATCTGCTGGCGGCATTCGTCGACTTCAGCGGCTACTGGGACGAGGCGATCGCCGCCCACAGGCTGGCACTGCAGGCCGCGCGTGGCCTCGACGACCAGCCAAGGATCGCCCGCGCGGCACTCGAGCTCAGCGTCGTGATCCAGCAGACCGGACGGCACGAGGCCGCGCTGAGCCTGGCAGAGGACGCGGCGGCGATCTACCGGTCGCTCGGCGACGGCCGTGGCCTGGCCGAGGCCCTCGACCAGATTGGCCTGGTCAACCACCGCGCGGCCCGTTCCCGTGAGGCCCTCGCGTACTTCAGCGAGTCCAGGATCTTGTGCAGCGACGTCGCCGACACACATGGTGAGGCGGTGGCGCTCAGTCACGCGAGCATCGCCTGCTGGCACCTCGGCCGGTATTCGGACGCCATGGACCGCCTGGACGAGGCGCTCGCGCTCTACCGCGACGCCGGCGACCGGCGCGGGGAGGCGAAAACGCTTAACAACCTCGGCAAGATGCAGCTGCATTCCGGGCGGCACAGGGACGCGCTGAAAAGCTATGAGGAGTCGCTGAAGATTTTCGGCGAAATCGGCGGAGCGCAGAATCAGGCGATTCTGTATCACAATATCGGCAGCGTTTACCATTACAAGGGCAGCTACGAGAAGGGGCTCGCCGCGTACCGGCACGCGCTCGCGATCTACCGCTCCATCGGCGACCTTCCTGACGAAGCCGACGTGCTCAACGACTTCGGCGCCCTCTACCAGGCCGCGGAGTGCTACGACGAGGCGCTGATCAACTATGAGCAGGCGCGGCTGATCGCCGAAGACATCGGGAACGTCGCGCACCAGGTGATGGCGCTCCGCGGGATCGCGGACGTCATGCGCGCCTCGGGCCGCTGCGGCGAGGCGTCAGGCACGTACGAGACCGCGTTGAGCCTCGCCAGGCAGATTGGCGACCCCTACGAGGAGGCCAAGGCGCTCGAGGGAATCGCCGAGACGATGGCCTGCACCGACCGGCCGCACGAGGCGCGGATCGCGTTCCGGCAGGCCCTGGATATCTTCGAGCGGCTCGGCGTGCCGGAGGCCGAGTCAGCAAGGATCAGGCTCGAGACGACGGGCCAGCAACCGTCGATCGGCCGTCGCAGCGCGTGACCAGGGACCGCCTTACAGCCTGACCTGCGCAGGCGTCTGCCGTGCTGCTGGATGGGCTGCGATGAGCAGCAGTGCGTCGAGGAGGCGCCACCAGTCTGCCTCCGCCGCGTCCTGGCCGATGGCATCCGCCAGCGTCGCGAGCGCGGCCACGATCTCCGGAGTCAGCTCCTCGGCGCTTCGTCCTAGCGATCCGGCCATGACGCTGACGGCCTCCCGGAACCTGGTGGTGCGCCCGAGCCTGACAAGCGAGGCAGGGATCCTGGGCGGCGCCGCGTCGTGCGCGTCGCCGTCCGCGACGAGCGTCACGACCAGCCGCATGCCCAGCGCCTCCGCCAGGCGTGACAAGGCCGCGGTGGTCGGGTTGCCCCGGCCGTTTTCCAGGTTGGCGATGTAGGGGACGGACAGGCCGGCGTCAGCGGCGACGGACGCGACGGTCCTTCCGGCCGCCGTTCGCCGAGCTCGCAGCTGACGGCCGATCGCCTGGTCTTCCATCGGCACCTCTGTCTTGACAGAGCACTTATCGGCAGATCTATTCTGACAGAATAGTCGAGCACCGGGCGGCAGTCATGTTCAACGCTCTGCGGGTCAGGGATTTCCTGCTGCTCTGGAGCGGAGGCCTGATCAGCTCGATCGGATCCTGGATGCTGATCGTGGCCGTACCGGCGCACGTCCTGCTCGCGACCGGGTCGCTGCGAGACAGCGGGCTGACGCTCGCGGCGCAGTACGCGCCCCTGCTCGTCCTGGGTCCGTTCGCCGGCGTCTGCGCGGACCGCTGTGACCGGCGGCGCCTGATGATCGCGACCGATGTCGTCCGCGCGGGCGCCGTCGCGGCGATGCTGGCCGGCCTGTGGCCAGGTCGCTTGTGGATCATCTTCTTCGCTCTTGTCACCGAGAGCGGCGCAGGAGTGCTGTTCGCGCCGGCCAGCCAGGCACGTACGCCTGAGATCGTCGGCACCGGGCCCCTCCTAGCCAGCGCCAACTCGCTGTACGCGGCGACCGACGGGGTGGTGCGGCTGATCGGAGGGCCGCTAGGCGGAGTCCTGCTCATCTGGGCAGGGATCAGGTGGCTCATCGTCGTGGATGCGGTCAGCTACCTGATCTCGGCCGGCGCGATCGCGCTGACGTCACCGGCGGCAGGCGCGCGCGCTCACGCAGTTGGCCAGGCGCCGGTCGCGGCTCTGCTGCGCGACCTGGCCGGCGGATTGCGTGCGCTGCGCGACCAGCGTGTCGCCTGGGCGCTGGTTCCGGTCACCGCCATCTTCCTTGCCGCCAACGCGTCGCTCAGCGCGGTCCTGATCGCGTTCGGGGTTCGGCGTCTTGGCGGTACCGCGGACACCGGAATACTGCTGTCATGTCTGGGCGCCGGGTTCCTGGTCGGCGCGCCGGTCCTGCGCGCGCTCCTTGACCGGGTCCAGCCCCGGCTGTTGCTGGCGATCACACTGACCGGGACGGCCATGGGCTACTTCGTGCTGTTCACGTCGGGCGGGCTCACGTCAGCGCTGCCCGCCGCCGTGCTCATCGGCATGTTCGGCTCCATGTCGCAGGTCATCCCGCTGACGACCGTGCAGCGGGCCGTCGAGGGCTCGGTGCTCGGCCGGGTCTGCGCGGTGTTCCTGACCTGCGAGGCGGCCGCCACCCTGATCGGCTCGGCGGCCGGGCCGCTGCTCGCTCAGGCGGCGCAGTTCACGCGGCTGGCTACGGTCGCCAGCGTTGCCACGCTCGGCGCGGCGGCGCTCGCGCTCCTGACCGTGCCATCAACCGGGCGCGCCGAGGCGCGCCGCCGCCTCCACGCGGAGTGACCGCCGGTGAGGACCGCTACGGCGGCCGGGGCCAGCAGCGCCCATCCGCAGTACGGCAGCATCGCGAGGACGGCGAGCGACGCCGCCAGGGCGGCCACCCGGACGGGGCCGCGCAGGACGCGCGCGGCGGCGAGCATGCTGCCCAGGTATACGAGGAGGAACAGCGTGGTCGGCAGCGTGACCAGGGCCGCCGTGCTCACCAGCCGCAGCCCGTACGCCGTGATGAGCACCAGCCCGGCGGCCGCGATCGCCGCGAGGAGGGCCGGCGCGCGATCCCCGGCGGCTGGCGCAGTCGGTCGCCTGCGGCGGCGGCTGGTGAGCTGGCGCGCCATCGCCGTCGCGCCGCTGAGGTAGGCGTTCACTGCCCCGATCGTGAGCACCACGGCGGCCGCTGCCGCCGCGATGCCGCCCGCCGGCCCGGCAGCGACCCTGAGCAGGTCGGCGAGCGGAACGCTGCCCGCCGCCGCTCGCCCCAGCACGCCGATGGTCGCGATGGCCAGGCCGAGGTACAGCGCGGTCGTGACCGCCAGCGCGATCGCGATCACCCTGGGCAGCTGCCTGGCGGGATTCGCGAACCGGGTCGTGAGCGGCGCGACCGCCTCCCAGCCCACGAACGACAGCATCAGCGTCGTCGCGGCGTGGCCGACGGACATCCAGCCGTGCGGCGCGAACGGGCTCCAGTTGCCCGCCCGTGCCGACGGGCCGGACCCGATCACGGCGACGGCCACGACCGTGATCAGCAGCGCGACGAGCACGAGCTGCGCGCCCGCGCTGGCCCGCAGGCCGGCGGCTGACAGGCCGAGCACGACCAGCAGCAGCAGCGCGGCCACCGCGGCGCGCACCGGCAGGCCGCCGCCGGTGAGCGTCGTGACGTAGCCGGCACCGATCAGGCAGACGATCGGGGCGCCGCCGACGACGCCGGTCAGGAAGCACCAGCCGGCCACCCGCCCCGCCCTTGGGCCGAGCCCCGCGGTCACGTAGCCCACGATCCCGCCGGCCTGCGGGATGCGCCGGCCGAGCCCTGAGAAGACGGCGGCGAACAAGCCGGACAGGTTAAGCAGGGCGAGCCACGCCACGATCGACGCGGGGCCGGCCTCGGCCGCGGCGAGCCCGGGCAGCAACAGCAGCCCGGGGCCGAGCAGCGCGCCGATATACAGCGCGGATCCCCGTGCTGTGGTGAGATCTGCTGATGCTTCCCGGCCGATGACTGGTGCCTGTGTCATGGTTCTAGCCTGGCCGAAATCGGATGGCACGCGATGGCAAATATGCCGCCGGATCCGCACTCCTAGGGCACGATGTTGCGTCAGCTGGGCTGTAGGCTAGATTTCATGCCGGAGCACACGCCAGACCGCGTGGATCGTGCCATCGTGACGGCGCTGCAGCGAGACGGGCGGATCGCCAACGTCGACCTCGCCGACGAGGTGCGCCTGTCGCCGTCCGCGTGCCTGCGGCGAGTCAAGGCGCTGGAGGCCAGCGGCATCATCGCCGGCTATCACGCCGAGGTCAGCAGGGCGCGAGCAGGTCTCGGCCTGACGGTCTTCATCGGGCTGCGGGTTTCCGGGCACTCCCAGGAGACGTCGTCGGAGATCGAACGGCAGCTGCTGGCTATACCCGCCGTCGTCGCCTGTTACCTGATCTCAGGGAACGATGACTTCCTGGTCGAGGCCGCGGTGCCGGACCTGGGCAGCTACGAGCAGCTCCTGCTCGGGCAGATCCTCGCGATCCCCTCGGTCGTCGAAGCGCATAGCACGTTCGCGATCAGGACGGTGCTGAGCGGCGGCCCTGTTCCGCTCACGCACTGGCGGTGATCACGCATCAGGCCGCCGACTCGCCCGGTTCTGGCTGACAGGGCCCTGGCACGGACGTCCACCGCTCGCTGTACTCCCAGAGCGTGGCCGCGAGTTCAGGCGTGACGACCTTGCTCGGCTCGGCCGGCCGGCAGCTGTCGTAGTACCCGCCAGACTCGCTGGCGACCTCCTCGGACGTCGCGCAGTACAGCGACGTCCGCGCGCCCTGCTCGATGGTCAGCATCCGCCTCGTGACGATCGGCCGCACCGGCCACGGCACCCGGCGCCAGATCTGCGAGGCGACCACGCCAGGATGCAGCGCGTACGTGGTCACCCCGGTCCCGGCGAGCCGCCTGCCGAGCTCAGCGGCGTGCAGCACGTTGCACAGCTTCGATACGGCGTACTCGGGCAGACCCGTGATGCTTTTGGTGCGAGAACGCAGCCCGCTGGTGTTGATGCCCTTCGCCTGGTAGTGCGAGTCGCTGGCGACGTTCACGATCCTGGCCGGGGCGCTGGCCGTCAGCAGCGGCAGCAGGGCCCGGCTCAGCGCGAAATGGCCGAGGTGGTTGACGCCGAAGTGCAGCTCGAAGCCGTCGGCGGTCTTGCCGTGCACGCCGCCGACGCCGGCGTTGTTGACCAGCACGTGCAGCGGCCCACCTGACTCGAGCACGGTCTGGGCGGCCCGGCTCACGCTCGCGAGGTCGGCCAGGTCAAGGCGCAGCGGCAGCACCTGGTCGCTGCCGGTTTCTGCCCTGATGGCCGCCACGGCCGCCTCGCCCTTCGCCTGCGACCTGAACGCGGCCCAGACCATGCCGCCCCGCCTGGCCAGATTCTGCGCGGTCGCATATCCGATGCCCGCGTTCGCGCCGGTGACGAGGAAGGTCCGGCCGGCCAGGTCGGTCACGACGGCGCGCCGAAGGCCCGGTCGTCGGCGACGATCGTGATGCCGGCCGGGACGCCGAGTGCCGGGACCGACAACCGGGCGGCGTCGTCGACGTGGATGCGCGGTGGCTCGGGCGGCTCTGTTTCGTAGTACGTGCCAGGGCCCCACAGCTGGCCGTACCTGATCACCACCCCGCCGGCTTCGAGGACCATGCGCTCGAATGCCGCCGTGGCGGCGTTGTTCGACGGGATCTCCCACGAGATGCTCTGCGCGATCACCCGCGCGTTCGCGGCGGCCGCGGCGCCGAGCAAGTTGCGGGTGCCCTCGCCGCGGATCCTGTCGTTGCGCTCTCGGTAGCTGCTGATCTCCCCTGCGGCGTCGGGCAGGTCGGTGAGCTCGTGAAAGACGACGTCCGGGGTGAACCCGGTCACGGCCGCGGTCAGCGACGCCGCGTCGTACACATCACAGACGACCGGCTCGGCGCCCGCGCCGGCGAGCACGTCCGCCTTGGCCGGCGACCGCGTCATGCCGGCGACCACCTGCCCGTCCTTGAGCAGCAGTGGTACCAGCCTGATCCCGATGACGCCGCTCGCCCCTGCGACGAAGATGCGCATGCCGGCAGTCTGTCAGTCCCGGTTGTCGGTGTCGGCTGTTAGGGGCCGGTCTTCGAGGACCCGGCGGGAGCCGCTCCGTTGCCCGTGCTCGGTTCCACCCTCGCGAGCAGCACGGCGACGTCGTCGCCGTGCCTGGTCTGCCGGCGCGGCAGGCTGACCAGGTCGTCGGCCAGCACCTCGAGGTCGTCGGCCGAGCCGAACGGGAGCACGGCGATCAGCGAGCTAAGGCTGTGCTCGTCGGCGCTGTCGGCGACCATGAGGCCGTCGGTGGTCAGCACCAGGATGGAGCCTGGCTCGACGATGACCTGGGTCGTCGTGTACTCGGTATCCGCGTCCACCCCGAGCGGCAGCCCCGCGTCGCAGTCGAGCACCTTCGGCCTGGCCCCTGGCGGCACGACCAGGGCGGGCGGATGGCCGGCCCGGCAGATCGCCAGTTCCCTCGTCGCCGGGTTGACGACGACGAAGCAGCAGGTCGCGAACAGCGCAAGGTTCTGATCGTCGGCGTTGAGGTCGACGAGCCACTGGTTGGCCCTGGCCATCACCTCGGCAGGGCCGTGGCCTTCCCTCGCGTAGGCGTGCACGGTGGTGCGCAGCCTGCCCATCAGCGACGCCGCGATCAGGTTGTGGCCCTCGACATCGCCGATCACCAGCGCCACCCTGCCGTCGACAAGCTGCACGACGTCGTAGAAGTCACCGCCGATCTCGACCCCGGACGTGGCAGGCGAGTAGCGGGTCGCGATCGTCAGGCCCATGGCGGAGAGCTTGCCGCGGGGGAGCACGCCGCGCTGCAGCTCCGCGGCGAGCGCGCCCTGGAACTCGTGCATCCTGGCCCGCTCCAGCGACAGGGCGAGCAGCGCGGACGCGGCGAAGAGCTGCGCCTTCTCTTCCGCGGGGAACTCATGCGCCTCGGGGAAGCCGAACAGGCAGGCGCCTACCTGCCCGCTCGAGTCGCGGACCGGCAGCGCCACCCAGGCCTGGGTCGCGGCCTCACCGAGCCTGCCGACTAGGTGCGGGAAGTCCTCGGCGAAGACCTCAGGCGAGCTGATGTAGACGGGGGCGGCGAACTGGATGGCCACGGAGATCGGGGCGGGCCGGTACGAGCGAAGGCCGCTCAGCGCGTCCACGATGTCGTCAGACAGGCCGCAGGCGGCTTCCACCTTGAGCTGGCCGTCACGCTCCGCCACCATGATCAGGCTGTCGGCGCCGAACGCGCTGATGCCCGCCTGGGCGGCCTCAACGATCGCGTTGACGGTGAGGGCTGACGCGAGCGCGGCGGTGAACGCGTGCATCCGCCTGGCGCGGTCGGCGACATCGCGGAGCCTGCGCTGCTCGGCGTCCTGTTTCGCGCGGATGGTCGTGGTGTCGACTACCAGGCCCATCATCTGGCCGGGCCTGCCGTCGTCGCCTGGCAGTATGCGGCCGCGGGCTTCCATGGTCCGCAAGCTGCCGTCGGGGCTCGTGACCCGGTACTCGATCTGGTACGTGCCGCTCTCGGCGGTCATCGCCTCCATGGCCTCGAGCAGCTGCGGCAGGTCAGGCTCGGGCACCCTGGCCAGGAACGAGTCGATGGTCACCGGGGCGCCGGGCGGAAGGCCGTGCATCGCCAGGGTCACCGCGTCGCACGTCACCTCGCCCGTGGTGATGTCCCAGGTGAAGAAGCCGGCGTCGACGCTCGTGGAACTCGGCCGGAAGGCCGGCGTCCCGCGCTCTCTTAATGTGGCGGGCGAGCCGCTTCCAGGCACCCTCGCGGCGGGGACGTGCGCGACGACGTCACGTGGTTGTGTCATCGTCCGCCCGTTCGCCGTCGTATCCCCGCGTCCCCGCGTCGCCGGGCTCGCGCTGTAACTATCTGTAATTACGCAATGATAGGTCAGAGGCACCCGGCCCGGCGCGGAGATTTAGCCGTTTTTCAGCGATCTCACATGCAATTCAGAACCAGTGCGGAGCGGGCTGGCCAGCAAGGGAGCCGGCCGCTCCCTTGACTCCGTACCTGAGTACGGCTGCTAGCTTGACGGCATGGCTGGCCTGACGATCGGAAAGTTCGCCGCCGAGGCTGGGGTGAGCGTGGAGACGGTGCGTTTTTACCAGCGCCGCGGCCTGCTGGCGCTGCCGGAGCGGCGCGGCTCGGGATTCCGCGAGTATACGGAGCCCGACCAGTGGCGGCTCGCGTTCATACGCCGGGCACGCCAGCTTGGGTTCACGCTCTCCGAGATCCGCGACCTGCTGGGTCCTGCAGAGGCCAGGTCGACCGACGACATCACCAGGGCCGCCCGAGGCCAAGCTCGCGGCTATCGCGGGTCAGATCGCTGAGCTGGCCGCGCTGGCCTGCCGGCTGCGGAGACTGGTCCAGGTGTGCGCGCACGGAAGCCGCGATGACTGCATCGCGCTGCACCTTGGAGACCCGGAACACGCCTGCGCACAGGCCGCGAGCTGAACCACCGTTATCACCTGGAGAAGGGAACATCGTGATGAGTGCTGCCAGGGAAGTGACCGACGACAGCTTCGACGCCGACGTGCTGGCCAGCCCGCGGCCGGTCATCGTCGAGTACTGGGCGCCGTGGTGCGGCCCGTGCCGCATGGTCGGCCCGGTGCTTGACCAGATCGCCGCCGACTACGCGGGTCAGGTCGACGTCGTCAAGTTGAACACCGATGAGAACCCGCAGTCGATGGTCAAGTACGGAGTGCTGGCGGTCCCGACGATCAACCTGTTCTCCGGCGGCGAGGTCGTCAAGCAGGTCATCGGCGCCAAGTCCAAGTCCGCGCTGCTCCGTGAGTTCGCCGACTACCTCCCCGCCTGACTGGCCGCGCAGGGCTGGCGGGGGGTGTGGGGGGCGGTTACGGTGCGGGGATGGGATCATCGCGGCCGGATTCGGTTGATTTTCACTTCGACCTCATGTGCCCGTACGCGTACCAGACCTCGGTGTGGATACGCGAGGTCAGGAACAGGACAGGGCTGGAGATCAACTGGCGGTTCTTCAGCCTGGAGGAGATCAACAGGGCGGAAGGCAAGAAGCACCCGTGGGAGCGGGAGTGGTCCTACGGCTGGTCGCTGATGCGCATCGGCGCGCTGCTGCGACGCCAGGGAATGGACCAGCTCGACGCCTGGTACGCCACAGCCGGGCGGGCCTTGCATGTTGACGGCGAGAAGCCGAACGTGCCCGACGTAGCCAGGCAGATCCTCGCGAGGATAGGCCAGGATCCAGCGCTCCTCGACGCCGCGATCGCCGACCCGGCCACAGGCGACGAGGTGCTCGCCGGCCACCGCAGGGTCACGGGGGCCGGCGGGTTCGGGGTGCCGACTCTGTTCTTCCCAGACGGGCAATGCCTGTTCGGGCCCGTGCTCATCGACCCTCC
>DASUHI010000190.1:0-6900 GCA_036273575.1 Streptosporangiaceae bacterium
CACGATCCGCGACGGCTCGATGTCGAGCACGCCGACCTCGCTGGCGAGCACCACGAGACCGTCGCTGGTCACCCAGTACCTGCCCGGACGCAACCCGTTGCGGTCGAGCACCGCGCCGGCCAGCGTCCCGTCGGTGAACGCGATCAGGGCAGGGCCGTCCCATGGCTCCATCAGCGACGCGTGGAACCGATAGAACGCGCGCAGCTCCTTGCTCATCGCCGTGTCGTTCTCCCACGCCTGCGGGATCATCATGAGCACGGCGTGCGGCAGCGACCTGCCGCCTAGGTGCAGCAGCTCGAGGCACGCGTCGAAGCTCGCCGAGTCGCTGGCTGACTCGTCGAGGATGGGCAGCAGCCGCTCGATCCCCCGTCCCTGCGCGTCCCGCGGGATCACGGCGGTGTGCAGCATGGCCTCGCGGGCGCGCAGCCAGTTCCTGTTGCCGCGGATGGTGTTGATCTCGCCGTTGTGCGCGATGAACCGGAACGGGTGGGCGAGCGGCCAGGACGGGAACGTGTTAGTCGAGAACCGCGAGTGGGCGAGGGCCAGCGCTGAGGTGTAGCGCGGGTCGGTCAGGTCACGGAAGAACCGCTCGAGCTGAAGCGCGGTCAGCATCCCCTTGTACACGATGGTCGAACTGGACAGGCTGGCCAGGTAGACGCCGGTTTCGTGCTCGGCGCGCTTGCGCAGGCAGAAGGCCCTGCGGTCCAGGTCGATGCCGTGCTCACCGCGCGGGGAGGCGACGAACAACTGCAGGATCCTGGGCATGACGGCCCGCGCCCCCGTGCCGCATGCGGACGCGTTACAGGGCGCCTCTCGCCAGCCGAGCACGCTCAGCGACTCGAGCGCGGCGAGCTGCTCGACCCGCTGCATGGCGGCCTCGCCCCCGGCAGCTGGTACGAAGGCCAGGCCGGCCGCGTAGTGGCCAGGCGGCGGCAGCGGGAACCCGCAGACCGCGCGGAAGAACTCGTCGGGGATCTGGGTAAGGATCCCGGCACCGTCGCCGGTCTGCGGGTCAGCGCCCTTGGCGCCTCGGTGGTCCAGGTTGCGCAGGACAGCCAGCGCCTGGGCAACGGTGCTGTGCGCGCGCCGTCCCGACAGGTCGGCGACCATGCCCACGCCACAGGCGTCATGCTCGAAGCGCGGGTCGTAGAGCCCGCCGGTTTTCGCTGGAACTGGGTTCGCAGGATCTGGGGTCAGTGATGTCCGGGGTGGGACCATCCAGGCTCCTGTCGTCTCGTTCGCCAGAACTGCCGGAGAAGCGGAGGGACGACGTCGGCCCAGGTGAGCGTTACCAGGACAGCATAACCAAGCGCGACCGGTAGTTACCCGAACGTAAACTCCAGGTTTCACAACCGGGCATCGCGCCCAACGCGGACGCCCGCGGCGAGCTCGGCGGCCAGGGCGGCGACGGCCTTGACCCCGGCGCCGGCGTCGGGCGCGGTCAGCAGTCGCTGCACGAACGCGGAGCCCACGGCCACGCCGTCGGCATACCGGGCGACCTCGGCGGCCTGAGTGCCCGTGCTCACGCCGAGACCGACGACGACGGGCAGCTTCGTGTGCCTCCTGACCCGCTCAACCAGCGTCGCTGCCGCGTCGCCCACGGCCGACCTGGCGCCGGTGATCCCCATCACCGACGCCGCGTAGACGAAGCCGCCGCAGGCCGACGTGATCAGCTTGATCCTCTCGTCCGACGAGCTCGGAGCGACCAGGAACACGGGGGCGAGATCCAGCTCCGCCGCCGCTTGCCGCCAGTCGGCGGCCTCCTCGGGCGGCAGGTCTGGAGTGATCAGGCCACAGCCCCCCGCCGCGGCCAGGTCGCGCGCGAACGCAGCGACCCCGTACCGGTCGACGGGGTTCCAGTACGTCATAACCTGAACTGGCACGCCGGTCTTCGCCACCGCCTCGACCGTGCGGAGCACGTCCGTGACGTGTACGCCGCCCTCCAGCGCGCGGTGCACGGCCTCCTGGATGACCGGTCCGTCGATCAGCGGGTCGGAGTACGGCAGCCCGATCTCGATGATGTCGGTGCCCGCCCTGGCCATCGCCGTGGCGGCGTCGACGGCGCCGGCCACGGAAGGGAACCCGGCTGGCAGGTAGCCGATCAGTGCGGCGCGCCCTTCGGTCGCCGCCCTGTCGAACACGGCGGCGACGCGGCCTGAGCCAGACGCGCCAGGGTCGGGCCGCGTCACTGGTCGCCTGCCCCGTCGAGGTGGCCGAACCAGCGGGCGGCGATGTCCACGTCCTTGTCGCCGCGTCCTGACAGGTTCACCAGCAGCACAGCCGCTGGGCCGAGATCACGGCCGACGGCGAGCGCGCCGGAGAGCGCGTGCGCGGATTCGATCGCGGGGATGATCCCCTCGGTCCTGCACAACAGGGAGAAGGCCGCCATCGCGTCGGTGTCGGCCACCGGGCGGTACTCGGCCCGGCCGGTCTCGTGCAGCCAGGCGTGCTCAGGGCCGACCCCGGGGTAGTCAAGGCCCGCGGAGATCGAGTGCGTCGGCTGCGTTTGTCCGTCGCTGTCCTGCAGCAGGTAGGTGCGCATGCCGTGGATCACACCCGGCGAGCCGCCAGAGATCGTGGCGGCGTGCCGCCCGGTGCCGAGCCCGTCGCCTCCTGCCTCGCACCCGATCAGGCGCACGCCTGCATCGCCGATGAAGGCGTGGAACGCGCCGATCGCGTTGGAGCCGCCGCCGACGCAGGCGATGACAGCGTCGGGCAGCCGGCCGGCCTCGGCCAGTATCTGCTCCCTGGCTTCGACGCCGATGACCCGCTGGAAGTCGCGCACCATCATCGGGAACGGGTGCGGCCCCATCACCGAGCCGATGCAGTAGTGCGTGGTCTGCACGCTCGAGACCCAGTCGCGGAACGTCTCGTTGATCGCGTCCTTGAGCGTCTTGCTACCGATCGTGACCGGCACCACCCGCGCGCCCAGCATCCGCATCCTGGCCACGTTCAGGGCTTGCCGCCTCGTGTCATCCTCACCCATGTAGACGACGCACTCGAGGCCCAGCAGGGCAGCGGCGGTAGCGGTGGCGACGCCGTGCTGGCCGGCCCCGGTTTCTGCGATGATCCTGGTCTTCCCCATCCGCCGGGTGAGCAGCGCCTGGCCGAGCACGTTGTTGATCTTGTGCGAGCCGGTGTGCGCGAGGTCCTCGCGCTTGAGGAATACCCGGCAGCCGCCCGCCTCCGCCGCGAACCTGGGCACCTCGGTCAGCAGCGTTGGCCGTCCCGCGTAACCGCGCAGCAGCGCGTCGAGGTCGGCGGTGAACCCGGGGTCGGCCTTCGCCTCCTCGTACGCGACCGTCAGTTCCTCGAGCGCCGACATCAGAGGCTCTGGAGCCAGCCGGCCGCCGAACGGCCCGAAGTGCCCGCGCGCGTCGGGGACGGCAGTGGTGCTGAGAGCCGAGGTCATGAGCTACCGCCGCGGTCCGAGCGGAGCGCCGGGTGCGAGCCGGCCGTCACCAGGTCAGCGACCGCCGTCCGCGGGTCCTTGCCGATCACGAGGCTCTCGCCGACCAGGACGGCGTCGGCGCCCGCCGCGGCGTAGGCGAGCAGGTCATGCGGGCCGCGCACGCCCGATTCTGCGATCTTGATCACCTCGTCAGGGATCTGCGGGGCCAGGCGCGCGAAGATCGACCTGTCCACGGCCAGCGTGGCCAGGTTCCGCGCGTTCACGCCAATCACCTGCGCCCCGGCGGTCACCGCCCGGCCGAGTTCTGCCTCTGAGTGCACCTCGACGAGGGGCACCAGGCCGATCGAGCGTGCCCGCTCGACGAGCGAGACCAGGGCGTTCTGCTCCAGGGCCGCGACGATCAGGAGCACCAGGTCGGCACCGTAGGCGCGGGCTTCCCACAGCTGATAGGAGCTAACCACGAAGTCCTTGCGCAGGACGGGCACTTGCACGACGTCCCTGACCGCCGCGAGGTCCTCCATGCTGCCGCCGAAGCGCCTGCTTTCGGTCAGCACGCTGATCACGGCTGCGCCGCCGGCCTCGTAGTCGGCCGCCAGCGCCGCTGGGTCGGCGATCGCCGCGAGCGCACCCTTCGACGGGCTCGCGCGCTTGACCTCGGCGATAACCGCGACGCCCTCGCCGCGCAGCACGCTGGTCACCTCGCGCGGCGACGCCGCCTTGCTGGCCGCGTCCTTGAGCTGTTCCAGGGGCACTGCCCGCTGACGTGCGACCAGGTCGGCGCGCACGTCCACGAGAATGTCATCGAGCACGCTCACGCGGTTCTGCTGCCCCCTCGGGTGGGTTGCCTGGCGTCCCCGATCGTACCGAGGGTACCTCTGCCCGCACGCCTCCGCCCCTGAACGTGGTTGCGCAGCGGCGTTATACGGTTTCGCAGCGTGTTCCCGGACACCCCTAATCCGGCCCAGTCGTCGGGTCGGCGCCCGCGCTCAGCGACTCCCACATGCTTGTCGCCTGCGCGGGTTGCGGGGGGTCGTCCTCCCTGGCGGGCCGGTCGCGCTGGCCAGGAGCGGCGGGCAGCGAGCGGCTCTCGTACCTGCCCGACATCACGGGAAGCCTGCGGGCGAGCATCACCACGGCCAGCCCGGCTGCGACGATCAGTACCGCGCCCGCGATCATCACCACCCGCCAGCCGGTTCCCGTCAGCACCACGTGCACGGGGAAGCCAGTGAGCCCGCCTGGCGCGGTCGAGCCGCCGTTGCCTGCCGTCACCGACCCGGCCGCCGTTCCCGCGCCGGAGCCGGTAGCCGGGGAGGCGCCAGCCCGGCCGGCCGCCGCGAGCACGGCCGCCGTCGTCACGGGCCCGAGGGCGGTCGCGGCCACCCCCGCGCCGAGCGCGACCGTCAGAACGCCGGTGAGCCTCCGCAGCAGGCCGCGGGTCGCGAGCACCGCGGCGAGGCTGGCCAGCGCCGCGAGCGCCAGCGCGGCGATGGCCGGACGCACGTCCTGGGCGCTGACCGCCGTGACCGAGTCCGGCAGCGGGCGCGGTGCGTCGACCACGACCCTGGCCAGCTGCTGCCTGGTCACCAGCAGCACCACGCCGGCCCCGGCCGCGCCAGCGACCAGGATCGCGGCGAGGTCCCTCCTGGGGTGGCCGGCCCTCGAGCCGTCCCCGCCGGTCATGGTCCTCCTGCGATCGACAGTCAGCCCCGCGTCCTGTTGCCGCTCTGTTCGCGGTTCCTGCCGGAGGCTACCTGTCACCGTAGCCTGCGCCAGGTGGGGCAAGACGGGAGCGCCCCGGTGGCCTACTATCGTGCAGTGACTTATGCCCGAGATGAGCGCCTTGCTTTGTGCGCCTTGCTCGACAAGGAAGGCCCGGACGCGCCGACGCTCTGCGAGGGCTGGCGGACTGCGGACCTGGCCGCGCACCTCGTGCTGCGGGAGCGCCGGCCGGACGCGGCGCTGGGCATTCTCGGCGGCCCGCTCGCCGCGTACACCGACCGCGTACGGCGCGGCATGGTAGAGCGGACGCCATTCCCGCTCCTGGTCGAGACCATCAGGACGGGACCGCCGCGGATGTCCGTCTTCGGACTGCCAGGCGCGGACGCCCGCCTCAATTTCTCTGAGTTCTTCGTGCACCACGAGGACGTGCGGCGGGCCAAGCCCGACTGGGAGCCGCGGGCGCTCGACCCCGCGATGACGGAGCTCATCTGGAAGGATTTGTCCAGGGCGCGGCTGGTGCTGCGGAAGGTTCCGGTCGGAGTCGAGTTCGCCAGGGACGACCTGCCCGACAGGTCCGGCGAGCAGCAGCCGGTCAGGATGACCGTCAGGCCCCGCACGCCCGTCGTCACCGTGATCGGCGCGCCAGCAGAACTGCTGCTGTGGACGTTCGCCAGGACCGGCGTGGCGCGCGTCAGGCTGGAAGGAGCCGAGGCCGACGTCTCGGCGATACGGCAGGCCTCATGGGGGATCTGACCGGAACGGAGACACGATGGCTGGCGTCCTTGGCATCGATATCGGCGGCACGGGGATCAAGGCGGCGCCGGTCGACGTGCAGGCCGGCCGGCTGCTGACCGAACGCCTGAAGCTGCCCACACCCCAGCCCGCCGCTCCGCACGCGGTGGCCGAGGTCATTCGCGAACTCGTCGACCACTTCTCCTGGCGCGAGCGGATCGGGATCACGTTCCCCGGCGTGGTGTCGCAGGGAGTCATCAGGACCGCCGCCAACCTCGACCACGGCTGGATCGGCGTCGACGCGGTCGCCTTCCTCGGCGAGGCGACCGGCCAGCACGTGACGGTGCTGAACGATGCCGACGCGGCCGGCATCGCCGAGATGCGCTTCGGTGCTGGCCAGGGGAAGGCGGGCACCGTGCTGATGCTGACGCTGGGCACGGGGATCGGCAGCGCGCTGTTCTACGACGGCGTGCTGATACCCAACACCGAGTTCGGGCACATCGAGATCCACGGCAAGGACGCCGAGCTGAGGGCGTCCGAGCGGGCACGCGAGGAAGGCGACCTCAGCTGGGGCAAGTGGGCCGACCGCGTCGATGAGTACCTGGACAAGATGGAGGCGCTGCTCTGGCCCGGCCTGTTCATCATCGGCGGCGGCATCAGCAAGAAGTCGAACAAGTTCCTGCCCAGGCTGAGCCTGCGCGCCCAGGTCGTGCCCGCTGCGCTGCAGAACGACGCGGGAATCGTCGGCGCCGCGATGGCGGCCACCGCTGGCGGTCAGCCCTAGCCGCCAGTCCCGGCCGGCCGCCGCTCCTGCGCGTCACCCCGTGTCCACGCAGTGCTGGCCGTCGGCTGCTCGAGCGGCTCGAGCGGCGGCAGCAGCGGCGGCAAGGACTTTTCGAAGGTGACCTCGGTCGCCCAGGGCGGCGGGATGGAGTCCCTGATCGCCGCCGCCGAGCCGCCAGCCACTACCCGCACCAGCTGTCCGGCGGTCAGCAGCAGCGGGTCGCTCGCCCGCGCCCTGGCGATCGAGCCGCAGG
>DASUHI010000191.1:0-29821 GCA_036273575.1 Streptosporangiaceae bacterium
CTGACACGCCGGCCCCGAAGAACCGGCCGACCGGCCTGGTCACAGTCGCGACCGCGCGCTCGGCGCCGCCGAAGACTGATCCGGCCGCGTTCCTGAGCGACGTGATCACCGACGACGAGCCGGCTTGATAGTCCACGGCGATGAGGACGAGCGCGGCAGCCAGCGCGATCGCCAGAAGCATCCTGCTGCGTCGGGAGTCGCGCACGTCGACGCTCCTGGCTCAGCGGCGCGACTCGGGCACGAGCACCTGGCGCAGCGTCTCGAAGTCCTCCACGCACTTGCCGGTGCCGAGCGCGACCGAGTCGAGCGGGTTGTCGGCCACGTGGATCGGCATCCCGGTGTCCTCCCGGAGCCGCTGGTCAAGGCCGCGGAGCAGCGCGCCGCCGCCGGTGAGGGCGATGCCGCGGTCCATGACGTCGCCGGCCAGCTCAGGCGGGCACTTGTCGAGCGTCGTCCGGACCGCGTCGACGATGATGGCGAGCGGCTCGGCGATCGCGTTCCGCACCTCGGCGGCCGAGATCACGACCGTCTTCGGCAGGCCGCTGACCAGGTCCCTGCCCCGGATCTCCGCACTTGGCTCATCCTCGGCCCGATACGCGGAGCCAAGCGCCATCTTGATCTCCTCGGCGGTCCGCTCGCCGAGGGTCAGCGAGTACTCCTTCTTGCCGAAGTTGATGATGGCTTGGTCGAGCTCGTCGCCGCCGACCCTGATCGACTGTGCCGTGACGATCCCGCCGAGCGATATCACGGCGACCTCGGTGGTGCCGCCGCCGATGTCGACGACCATGTTGCCGGTCGGCTCGTTCACTGGCAGCCCGGCGCCGATCGCCGCGGCCATCGGCTCTTCGATGATGTAGACCCGCCGCGCGCCGGCCTGATGTCCGGCTTCCTTGACGGCGCTCTGCTCGACCCCGGTAATGCCGCTCGGCACCGCGATGACAATTCGCGGCTTCGCCAGCCCGCCGCGCCGGTGAACTTTCTGGATGAAATAGCGCAGCATGCGCTCGGTGACGTCGAAGTCAGCAATGACGCCGTCTTTCAGCGGCCGGACGGCGATGATATTGCCTGGCGTGCGCCCTATCATGCGCTTGGCCTCGAGCCCGACTGCCACGATCTGTCCGGTATTGGTATTGAGCGCCACTACCGATGGCTCATTCAGGACAATCCCGCGTCCCCTGACGTAGACCAGCGTGTTGGCGGTGCCCAGGTCGACGGCCATGTCACGGCCCAAGAAGGCCAGCGCGTTGCTCATCTGCTTCCCTATGTCCCGCGAGGTATGTCTCGCCGCATATTGCCCAATTCCGGCTACCGCGGCATCGGTATTTCTGCCGTGTCCGGTCCGAGCGTCCACGGGAGACTCGGAAAAACCGCACGCAGGAAATGAGCCTACCCGGCCGCCTCGCCACGTTCCTCTCCGGGCAGGGAAAATTGATGGCGCGAAGCCAGAAGTTGCGACTACGTTACGACGAGCTTTCCACCCGATGACCAAGCCAGATTCCGGTCACCCATAGCAGTGCAAAAATTGCGCCGATAATATACATGACCGACAACACGACGCCCGATGCGATGATCAAGAGCTGCAGCAAGCTCCCGCCCACGAGCGTGACCGGCAGCCAGCGCCTGGCCAGCGCGGCAAGCACGATAGCCGCGAGCACGGCAGAACCCGCGGCCGCCCCGGCGGTCGCGGGGGTGGCGTCGGCCAGTTTCACCGCGGGCACGACGGTCAGCGCGATCACGACCGCCTCGAGCACCAGGACGGTGGAGGTGAGCGTGCTCAACGCGCTGGCTCTCCTGCTTCGCCGCGGGTGAGCAGCAGCCGCGCGTCCCCGGCCGTGATGACGGACCCGGTGATCAGGACGACCGTTCCCGCGGCCGCCTGCCCCAGATCCTGCTCGCCTGTCATCAGACCAGCGAGCGGGCCGGCGATGGCCGCCGCGGCGTCGTCCGCGAGCCCCACTGCCCGGTCGATCGCGTCGTCCAGCCTGGCGGCGACGTGCACCCGGTCGGGCCCGAAGATGCCGCTGGCGAGCTCGGCGAGCTCATCGGGGTCCATCGACCTGGGCGACGAGTTCCGCGTGACCACCACGGCCGCGGCCGCGGGCTCGAGCTCGTCGAGGATCCCTGCCACGTCCTTGTCCGCGCTGACCGCCAGCACGGCGATGACCTCCGCCGGGCCGAAGGACTCGCCGAGCGCGGCGGCGGTGGCCGCCATGCCTGCCGGGTTGTGCGCGGCGTCGACGAGGACCACGGGGCTGCGCCTGACGATCTCGAGCCGTCCTGGCGAGGTCATCGTCGCGAATGCGCCGGCGACCAGGTCGGCGTCCAGCGCCGCCGTGCGGCGCGGCTGGCGCCCGGCTGCCGCGCCGTCCTGACCGTCCTGCCAGTCGCCTTCTGGCGAGCCAGCGCCGCCCGAGAATGCCTCTACGGCCGCGAGCGCACAGGCCGCGTTGGCGGCCTGATGGGCGCCGAACAGCGGCAGAAACAGATCGTGGTACTCCCCGAGCAGGCCCTTGACGGACAGTCGCTGGCCGCCGACGGCTAGCTCTCTGCTCAGCACGCCGAATTCGAAGCCTTCCCTGGCGACGTCGGCCCCGACCTCGGCGGCCCGCCGCAGCAGCTCAGCGGCCGCCTCGACCGGCTGCTGGCCGATCACCGCGACGGCGCCAGGCTTGATGATGCCCGCCTTGTCTGCGGCGATCTCCGCCACCGTGTCGCCGAGGTACTCGGCGTGGTCGATCGAGATCGGCGTAATGACGGCGACCGCGCCGTCGGCGACGTTCGTGTTGTCCCAGGTGCCGCCCATACCGACCTCGATCACGGCGACGTCAACTGGCGCGTCGGCGAACGCGGCGAACGCCATAGCCACCAGGACCTCGAAGAAGGACAGCGGAACCGGCTGGTGGTCGTCCACGAGCTTCAGGTACGGCTCGATCTCGCGGTAGATATCCACGAACCGGTCGGCGCTCAGCGGCTCGCCGTCCACGTTGATCCGCTCACGCATCGAGACCAGGTGCGGGCTGGTGAACAGGCCGGTGCGCAAGCCCCGCGTGCGCAGCAGCGTCTGCGTCATCCGGGCCGTGGAACTCTTCCCGTTCGTCCCGGTGATGTGGATCACCGGGTAGGAACGCTGCGGATCGCCCAGCAAGCCCGTGAGCTCCCTGATCCGGTCCAGCGAAGGGCTGATCGAGTGCTCGGGACGGCGCCTGAGGATCTGCTGCTCGATGTCGCGCAGCTCAGCAGTCGTCACGTGAGCCGAGTCTAGAGGGCAACCGAACCTGCCAGTGCGGCAGCGCACGCGCTACCCGAGATGCCCCCGCAGGATAGCTGTCAGAACATATGCTTACTTAGCGCGTGTTGCCATTGACCCTCACGCTCAGCGCTGCTCGCACGCTATGTCACGAACATGAGGTGATGACCCGTTGGCAGGGCCGTGGACCATCAGCCGCGACCGTCAGGACGCCAGCGGTGGTGACGATCTCCACGCCGTGATCAGCCAGGTGGGCACCCGGCCGCTGCGCGCCCTCGTCACCCGATTGCCTGGCAGGCGCCCGGTCAGGCCGTTGCCGTTTGCCCAGCACGCCGGCACTGTCAGCTTCCCGCCCTTCGCCCCGCTAGCCAGCACGGGCCAGCCAGCTGCGCCCCCGCCACCCAGCCCGGCCCCGCCCGCCAGCCTGGACCGGCCGACCGATCCCGCCGCCCGGAGCCGTGGCCGACGGCCCGTCAAGGCCGCCTGGGCCCTCACGCTCCTCGCCGTCATCACCGCGGCCGCCGTCGTGCTGACCTGGGCCACGGTCACCATCGCCGAGCGGGGCGTGGCCGCCAGCCGAGCCGCCGCGAGGCGGTCCGCGGGTCCCCTGGTCATCCCGGCGCCTAAGACCGCCGGCGGCCTCCCGCTGCGGGTCGGCTCGACCACGGAACCGGGAGACGCAGCGATCATCACCCAGCTACGGCAACGCTTCGGGGGCGTCGGCTACAGACTCGTCTTGGCCGCGAAGAAGTCCGCCGAGACGAGCGGCGACGCTGCCGCGGCCGCGAAGATCACCGCGGCGTGGACGTCCGGGCTGTATGGCCAGCCAGGCCACGTCGACCCCGCGACCGGCAAGCCAGCCTGGGTGATGTACCTCGGGCTGGATGCGACCGCCGAGTTCGGCTCTCCCGCTGACTCGGTCGGCCAGCTGATGATGGGCATCCTCGGCCCGTCCGCGAAGATCGGCCCCTGGCGGGTCAACGCCGGGCATCGCGGCGGGGTAGCCAACTGCACGGTCGCCTGGCTCGGCCAGACCATGGTGAGCGTCTGCGGCTGGGCTACCAGTGACACGATCGGCGCCCTCGCGTCCCCGGTCAGGGACACCAGCGTCGCCGAGCTCGCGACCCTGATGATCAGCATGCGCTACGAACTGCAGCGCAAGTAACTCCAGGTCGCGCGGGGGTCGGGCGGGTTCCTTGCGCAGGATCAGGCGGACTTCTCGCGCGGAGTCCTGCGAGCGACGTCGCGCGGCACCAGCGTCGGGTTGACGTTCTCGAGGACAGCCTCGGCGGTGATCACGACCCGCTCGACGTCCTTGCGGCTCGGTACCTCGTACATGACCGACAACAGCACCTCTTCGAGGATGGCGCGCAGCCCGCGCGCGCCCGTGCCGCGTAGGATCGCCTGGTCCGCGACGGCCTCGAGCGCGTCGTCGGTGAACTCCAGGTCGACGCCGTCCAGCTCGAACAGCCGGCGGTACTGGCGTACCAGCGCGTTCTTCGGCTCGGTCAGGATCCTGATCAGCGCCTCGCGGTCCAGGTTGTGCACGCTCGTGATGACCGGCAGCCGCCCCACGAACTCCGGGATCATCCCGAACTTGAGCAGGTCCTCTGGCATCACGTCGGCGAACTGGTCGGAGGCGGTGCGGTCGGTCTTCACCCGGAGCACAGCACCGAATCCCATGCCGCTGCGGCCGACGCGCTGCTCGATGATCTTCTCGAGGCCGGCGAACGCACCGCCGCAGATAAACAGCACGTTCGTGGTGTCTATCTGGATGAACTCCTGGTGCGGGTGCTTGCGCCCGCCCTGCGGCGGCACGGAGGCCGTCGTGCCCTCCAGGATCTTCAGCAGCGCCTGCTGGACGCCTTCCCCTGACACATCCCTGGTGATCGACGGGTTCTCGCTCTTGCGGGCGATCTTGTCGATCTCGTCGATGTAGATGATCCCGGTCTCGGCCTTCTTGACGTCGTAGTCGGCCGCCTGGATGAGCTTGAGCAAGATGTTCTCGACGTCTTCGCCCACGTAGCCGGCCTCGGTCAGCGCGGTGGCGTCGGCTATGGCGAACGGGACGTTGAGCAACCTGGCCAGGGTCTGAGCCAGCAGCGTCTTGCCCGAGCCGGTGGGCCCGAGCAGCAAGATGTTGGACTTGGCCAGCTCGACGCCGTCTTCGGCGACGCGCTCGCCGCCGGACTGGATGCGCTTGTAGTGGTTGTAGACGGCGACCGACAGGCCCTTCTTGGCCTTCTCCTGGCCGATCACGTAGGAGTCGAGGAACTCGTAGATCTCGCGGGGTTTCGGCAGGCTGTCCCATTTGATCTCGGAGGGCTCAGCCAGTTCCTCTTCGATGATCTCGTTGCACAGATCGATGCATTCATCGCATATGTACACGCCTGGCCCAGCGATTAGCTTTTTGACCTGCTTCTGGCTTTTACCACAGAACGAGCACTTCAGCAGGTCAGCGCCCTCGCCAATGCGTGCCACCGCATTACTCCCTCTCCCGCTGTCGCCAATGTAGGCGATCCGAACCAGCTACGTCCGCTTAATCCGGTTAGGGCTGTCGCCATGACCGGACCGAGACGAGACCCAAGCAGAACCTAGACGGTACCTCGTCTGACGGCCGTAGTCGCTTCCTCCGGGCCTTCCGTCCACACGCGTCGCGCCGTCGCAACCGCGCTAAGACGACACTACATCGGGCTGGCGCTTCAGCATTGTCAGTACGTCATCAACCAGCCCGTACTCTTTGGCTTGGTGTGCCGTGAGGAACTTGTCCCGCTCGATGTCCTTGCGGATCTGATCTTCGTCCCGGCCCGTGTGCCTGGCCAGCACGGCCTCCATCGCCTGCCTCATCCGCTGGATCTCCCTGGCCTGGATCTCCAGGTCAGAGGACTGACCGTAGCCGCTCTCGATGGCCGGCTGGTGGATCAGGATCCGCGAGTTCGGCAGCGCCATCCGCTTGCCCTTGGTGCCCGCGGCCAGCAGCACGGCAGCCGCCGAGGCGGCCTGGCCAAGGCAGAACGTCTGGATGTCCGGCTTGACGTACTGCATGGTGTCGTAGATCGCCATCATTGACGTCATCGACCCGCCAGGCGAGTTGATGTATATGAGGATGTCGCGCTCGGGGTCGATCGACTCCAGCGTGATCAGCTGGGCCATCACGTCGTTCGCCGACGCGTCGTCGATCTGGACCCCGAGGAAGATGATCCGCTCCTCGAACAGCTTGTTGTACGGGTTCATCTCCTTGATCCCGTACGGCGTCCGCTCGACAAACGACGGCAGCACGTACCGCGCTTCGGCCAGGCCATGCCGTGGCGTCATCGCGTGGCGGTCGTCCGCTCGTGGGTCGATGCTCATGAAACCGCGCCCTCCGATGGGACCTCGTTGGCGCTGCGCACCACGTGGTCGATGAATCCGTAATCCTTGGCCTGTTCGGCCGTGAACCACCTGTCCCGGTCAGAGTCGGTCTCGATCTGCTCCACGCTCTGCCCGGTGTGCATGGCGGTCCGCTCGGCCAGGATCCGCTTCACATACAGGATCTGCTCGGCCTGGATGCTGATGTCCGATGCAGTGCCGCCGATGCCGCCGTGGGGCTGGTGCAGCATGATCTGGGCGTGCGGCATGGCGTAGCGCTTACCAGGGGCGCCCGCGCAGAGCAGGAACTGGCCCATGGACGCGGCCATGCCCATCGCGAACGTGGCGACGTCGTTCGGCACGTACTGCATCACGTCGTAGATCGCCAGGCCAGCGCTCACGGAGCCGCCGGGCGAGTTGATGTAGATGCTGATGTCGCGCTTGGAGTCCTCGGCCGCCAGCAGCACGAGCTCCGCGCTGATCCGGTTCGCTAGGTCGTCGTCTACCTGCTGGCCGAGGAAGATGATCCGGTGCCGCAGCAGCCGCTGGAACAGCGCGTCACCGAGCGGCAGCGCTGCGGCTTCCGCGGCCCGCGCGAGCACCCGCGCCGGCAGCTGGTCGTCAGGCGACGTGGTCACTGTGCCTCCTGGATATGTGATCAGCACGTGCGCCCGTCTCGCCGTGCCGTCCGCGTCATCGACATTCATTGGCTCTAATGCAAATGACCCTAACTCCCTGGCGAGGCCGCAACGTCCACCGCTGCGGCCTGTTCGCTCTGGGCGCAGGCATGCTCCCGGCCGAACGCCTCGGCGTCCGGCACCGCCGGGCGGGCTACCCGGCGTCGGCGGTGCCTTCGTCCTCCGCCGCGGTCTGAGTCTCTCCGGCGGCCTTGCGGCCGCGCCTGCCGCGAGCCTTGGGCCTCGCAGTGTCGGGCTTGGCAGTGTCGGGCTTGGCAGGCTCGGCCTCGGCCGCCGGCTGCTCTGGCTCGGTGTCCCCCGCGCCGGCGTCCTCGGTACCCGCGTCCTCGTCTTGCTTGCCGCCGACGACGACCGGCCGACCAGACTCGTCGGTGACCTTCACCCGCTCCGCGAGCACGTCGGCTGCCTTGGACCGCAGCACATCGGCCACGACGGCGCCGAGCTGGCCGGAGCTTGTCAGCTGCCGGGCGAACTGATCGGGCGATACCCCCGACTGGTACGCGAGCTGGGTGATGTACTGGCCGATCTCGTCCTGCTCGACCGTCAGGTCGTCCTGCTCGGCGAGCTGGTCAAGGATGAAGCGCGCCTTGACAGACCGGCGGACCTCGTCGGCGACTTCCTTTTCGATGTCGGCGGGCGAGAGCTGACGGCTCTCCGCATAGGTCTCCATGGTCAGGCCAGCCTGGTCGAGGTCGTTCTGCAACGACTCACGCCGGTGCTCGATCTCGTGGTCGACGAGCTGCTCGGGCAGCGGCATGTCGATCCTGGTGAGCAGCGCCTCGATGGCGCGGTCCCTGGCCTGCCCGGCCTGGCCGGCCTTGCGCATCGCCTCCATCTGCTTGCGGGTGTTGGCTCGCAGCTCGCCGACCGTGTTGAACTCGCTGGCGGACTGGGCGAAGTCGTCATCCAGCTCGGGCAGGTCCTTGACCTTGACGCTGCGCACCGTGACGGTCACGTCGGCCTGACTGCCGGCTAGCTGGCCGCCGGCCAGCTCGGTCTGGAAAGTCGCCGTCTCGTCGGCGGACATGCCCGCCAGCGCGTCGTCCAGGCCGTCCAGCATGGTGCCGCTGCCGATCTCGTAGGAGACGCCCGTCGCCTGCGCGTCCTCCACCGGCTTGCCGTCCACCTGCGCGGACAGGTCGATAGAGACAAAGTCACCCGACTGGGCTGGCCGCGAGGCGGTGCGGAGCGAGGCGAACCGCTCCCGCAGCGCGCCGAGGTACTCCTCGACCTGGTCTGGGCCGACGTCGGCGTCGTCGACAACCACGTGGACGTCGGACAGGTCGGGGATCTCGAAGCTCGGCCGGACGTCAACCTCGGCGGTGAACGCGATCTCGGCGCCGTCGTCGAGCTTGGTGATCTCCACCTCTGGCTGGCCGAGCGCGGTCACGTGCGCGTCCTGGACCGCCTTGGCGTAGAACTCAGGCACGGCCTCGTTGATGGCGTGCTCGAGCACCGCGCCCCGCCCGATCCGCTGGTCGAGGATCTGCCGGGGCACGTGTCCAGGCCGGAATCCAGGGATCCTGACCTGGCGGCCGACCTCGCGGTAGGCGTGGTCCAGGCTCGCCTTGAGTTCATCAAACGGAACTTCGACCGTGAGGCGTACACGGGTCGGGCTCAATTCCTCGACGTCGGTCTTCACGACGTGGTCACACTCCGGTCGGATCGGGTCATTTTGCCGCCGCAAGTACTAATGGGAACGCGCGCGCCGGGACTCCCCGCCGCGCGGCCTCCAGGGCAATGGCCTGCCCGCTAAACGGCTACGGCCGCCAAGTCTATGGCCTGCGAACTACATTCACCCGTCACGGGTGGTGATCACCATGTCCGGTTCCCGCAGCATGGCGCCATGAGCACATCCCAGCCAACGCGACCAGGGGAGCCGCTCGGCTACGCGCCGGGGTCCGAGGCAGACGAGGCAGCGTTCGAGCCGGACTTCGCCAGGACAGCGTGGCCTGCGTTTATGGCCGCGGGCCTCGCCGCGATCGCCGTCGGCGTGATGCTGCTCGCGTGGCCGAAGGCGACACTGGCGATAGCAGCGATCTTGATCGGGGCGTCGCTGATCGTCGCCGGCATGCTGAGGCTGATCGACGGCTTCACGGCGCACGACGCGAGCGGCGGCAGGCGGGTAGCGCACGTCCTGATCGGCCTGCTCGCGATCATCGTCGGCCTGTACTGCATAAGGCACTACCACATCACGATCGCGGTGCTGGCCATCGTCGTGGGTTTGTTCTGGATTCTGCACGGTATCGCGGATATCGCGGCCGGCCTGTTCGCCGGCCCATTTCCCGGCCGCTGGCTGACGGCGGCGGCGGGTGTCCTCAGCCTGTGCGCCGGATTGATCGTTCTCTTCTGGCCGACTATTTCCCTCACCGTCCTGATTGCCGTGCTCGGGATCTGGTTGCTTGTTTACGGCATTCTTATGGCTATCACCGCGTTCGGCCTGCGCCGCGCAGGCCGAACCGGCGCGGAATCACGGCGGCTGGCGTCGGCATAGGCATCCGCAGGTGCGTTCACATGGCTGGACGGGGGTATGACGCAAGACGATCGCAGTACTCGCTGGCCGCCAGGGGAATGCATGAAGGCGCCTGCGGGGCCAGGGCCGCGAGCATAAGCCCGCGGCTAGCGAGAGAGGGGGGCGGCTTGACATGAGTAATCCACAGGAACGGCAAGCCGGCACGTCGGGCTCCACGATGGGGTACGAGCAGGGTCAGGCTCGCGGCCAGGAGTACGAGGGACAGGCTGGCCGGGAGACCGAGCGGGCAGGCGGCCGGGGCTACGCGCCGGCTGGCCGACGCGGGGGCGAGCACCGGGGCGCGGTGGTGACGTTCACCGCCGTCGGCGCGACCTTGATGATCCTTTCAGGACTCTGGGGCCTGATCGTCGGCCTGGCAGCCCTGAACAATCCTCACTTCGTCTTCTCGAACCCGGGCACCGGCTACTACTACTACTGGACGAACCACGGCTGGGGATGGGTCGAGCTGATCCTCGGCATCGTCGTATTCGCCATCGGCGTCTGCGTCTTTCTCGGGGTTCCGCTGGCAAGGTATGTGGGCGCCGGGGTGGTGGTACTCGCCGCAGTCGCCCACTTCATGCTGATCCCGTACTCGCCAATATTCTCGATCCTCATGATCGCGCTGGACGCGTTCATCATCTGGGCGCTGCTCAGCCCGCGCCGGGTGGCAGGAGAGTTTTAGCGAACGCTGGCCTGGCGGGCACCGCCGCCCCCTAAGGCCGGCAGCCCAGCAACGGCCCCGCCGCGTGCCGCGACATAGCGCGCGGCGGGGCTTGCTGGCGCCATTCACTAGGAGGCGACCACGGCCGCGGAGCAGGCCAGCCCCAGCGAGCCAGCGCCGGATCAAGCTAGCGCGGGACCTGACGGACCGACGCGCAGGTACGGCCTCCTGCTGATCATCCTCGTCGCCTCGTATCTGCTGTCCGCGTTCTTCAACAGCAAGTGGATCACCGACATCCAGCTCGCGCTGTTTACTGTCGCCGGGCTCCTAGGGATCAGGGGCTCCCTGCTGCGCAGGCGGTACGTCAGGGTTCTCGCCGGGGGCGGCTTCATCCTCTCGCTCCTGATGATTCTCGTCGCCAACCATCACGCTGGCCTCGTCGGGCGCGGCGTGGCGTCGGCGTGGACCGCGCTGGTGTTGCTGGTCATCGTCGTGATGATCTTGCGGCAGATCCTCGCGGCGGAGGCCGTGACGCTGCAGAGCATCTTCGGCGCGATCAGCACCTACCTGATCATCGGGCTGATGTTCTCCGCGCTCTACGCGGCGATTTACTACCTGAATAACAGGCATTTCTTCGCGAACCACCAGCCTGGCCACCCCTCGAGCTTTCAGTACTTCAGCTTCACGACGCTGACCACGCTGGGCTACGGGGATTTCACGGCGGCAGGAAGCGGCGGCCGCGCCGTCGCGATGCTGGAGGCGATGACCGGGCAGATCTTCCTCGCCACCCTGGTGGCCAAGCTGGTCGCGACGTTCCGCCCGTCGGGTCAGGCAGCCAGGTGACGCCCTACACCGTCAGCGACGTCATCAGGACGGCGAGCGACCGACCATAGATCAGAGCGCCACCACGATCAGCTGGTCGAGACTGCCGGCGGCGGGCATGCCGTCCTTGTAGTTGCCGAAGCTCGTCCCGAACCGCAGGATCAGGCCGGGTTGCCCGAATCTTGAGCGTGCGCGCGCAGGGCGGCGGCCGTCACGGGATCGGCCGGGTAGAACGCCTCGATCGCGAGCTCCTCCACGGTCACGTCGGTCGCGGTGCTCACGCTGGCCGTGACCGAGAAGAATGACAGCTCCTGGTCCCCGCTGCGGTAGCGCAACGGCAGCACGACTCCCGCGCCTTGCGGAGCCGCCCCTCCGCCGTGGTCCTGACCGCCCGGGTAGCCGCTCAGCTCGCGATGCAGGTCGGCGAGCCGCTCGTCGCCGAGCGAACGGGCTCGGTGCTGCAGCTGCGTGAGCAGATGCGTCCGCCACTCGCCGAGGTTGACGATCCGCGGCGCGAGCCCTTCCGGGTGCAGGCTGAGCCTGAGCACGTTGACCGGAGCCTCGAGCAGCCAGCCTGCGCAGCCGTCGGTGAGCGCGCTGGCGCCCGCGTTGCTGTCGACCATCTCCCACCACCGGTTGAGGACGACCGCCGGATAGGGCTCGTGACCGGCGAGCACCTGGCCCAGGGCGTCTCGCACGCTGGAGAGCTCGGGCTCGTTCAGCCCGTGCTGCGGGTATGCGGGCGCGTAGCCCGCGGCCAGAAGCAGCGAGTTGCGCTCTCGCAACGGCACATCGAGCTGCTCGGTCAGCCTGATGATCATGGCGGGCGTCGGCCGCGACCGGCCCGTCTCGACGAAGCTCAGGTGCCGGCTAGAGATGTCGGCCTGGATGGACAGGTCGAGCTGGCTGAGGCGGCGCCGTTCCCGCCACTCGCGCAGGAGCTCTCCGACGGGCCTGGCGGGCCGCGCCCGCGGCGTGATCGTGGTCACTGTGCCGACGCTAGTCCCCGTCGCGCCGGGCGGCGATTACCTCCCAGGTAAGGAGCGGCGACTACCTGACACGTAATCGACAGTGACCGCCGCGGTTCCGCACGATGGGTCACGTTCGCAGGCCAACCAGAACAGGAAGGCACATCCATGAACGACGTGATCGCCCGCTACCTCGCGTGCTGGAACGAGACCGACCCGGCCGCACGGCGCACGCTGATCGAGCAGACGTGGACCGAGGACGCCAGCTACGTCGACCCTCTGGCCGAGGCTCGCGGGCACGACGCCATCGACGCGACCATCGCGGCGGCACAGGGTCAGTTTCCCGGGTACGTCTTCAGGCTCGCAGGACCCGTCGATGCGCATCACCAGCAGGCCAGGTTCACCTGGGGCCTGGGTCCCGATGGCGCCGAGCCGCTGGTCGTCGGGTTCGACGTCGCCGTCGCCGATGGCGACGGCCGGCTGAGCGCGGTTCTCGGCTTCCTCGACAAGGTCCCTTCCTCATGATCACGGACGTCTCTCTGCGGCACCTCAGAGAGACGTCCGTGATCATGAAGGTTCGGCGTGCGCGGCGGGCACCGCCTAGGATCGGGACGATGCGTCGTGAGTCTTCGACCGTGGTGGTCCTGATCGGCGAGACCGGCGAAGGGCTCTTGTCCAGGCTGGCCGCGTCGCCGAACGTCGCGGTCGCGAGGGGCCCTGCCCCGCAGGACGGTCAGCCCGATGATGACGAATCCCGGCTGCCTGGCTGGGAGCCTGGCGCGCTCGCCATGCGGGAAGCTGCGCGACGCCGGTCGACGTACGTGATCGTGCCCGATGACCCGCTGGCCGGCGTAGCCGCCCGGTGGCAGGCAATGTGGGAGGTGCCGGCCGGGCCAGGCGCGGCGGCAGGGTTCGAGGAGGACGCGGGCGACGCGCTCGCTGCCTGGCGGGGCAAGCAGTTCGAGCTGCCGGACTACTACCTGGTCGTCGCCCCCGCGCACGCCGAGCCGGCCACGCCCGATCTGTACCTCGGGCCGCTGCGCGCCGTCAGGCCGCGCCGGGTCGCCGTCACCGCCGTCACGCAGCGCCAGGTCGAGCCGGCGCAGATCATCGCGACGCTGCGGTCGCTCGAGCACGGGCCGTGGTGGCCGCCGCTCGACGAGCTGCTCGACGCGACGCGCCGGTTCTACCCCGGCGCGCTGATCGAGGCCGGGTCAGCCGCGTCCGCCGCCGCTGTCCGGTAACCGGCCGCTCCCCTGCCAGGCCGAGACGTCCTGGCTGTTGTATTCCGGCCGGTATGTGTGCATGGTATTGAGCGGTGGCTCGTGCGGTGTGTCATCGCGAGTCCCTTTTCGGCGGCGCGTTCGGAGGTGGCCTCGATGTGCTTTGCCCATTCCGGTAACCCGGCCGGCCTGCTGCAGCGGGCCGCGCTCAACCCCGCGGCCGCGGCCGCCTTCTGGAGCGTCAGCGACGCCGCGGGCGGCGGCGGCGGAGGCCCTGCGGCCGCCGGTGTGCCGCTGGACGTCGCCGGGTCAGGTACCCCGGAGGCTACGGCCGGGCCCGGCGAACGCCAGGTGCTCGACGGGTTCGGGCAGGTGCTGCACAACCGCTGGAACAGGGACCTGGCGCCCGCCGCGACGGTGCGTCCCGGTGAGGAAATCCAGCTCATGTGCCGCGACGCGCTCGACATCGGCGACGCGGCCCGTACCCTGACCCCGGACGGCATCTTGACGCTGGACCTCAGCGGCGTGCACCCGCTCACGGGCCCCGTCTCGGTGGAAGGAGCCGAGCCGGGCGACATCCTCGAAGTCGAGGTCCTGGACGTCAGCCCGCTGGTTGACTTCGGATACGCGGCGATCACGCCAGGTCTCGGCATGTTCGGCGCGCTGCGGCCCGACACGCTGGGCGCGTTCACACAGTTCACTGAGCCCTCGCAGATCAGCGACCCCAGCCCTGGACCGGTGCCAGGGGCAGTCCCGGCGGATCAGCCGTACAACAGCGGCTCTCCTTTCGTGCAGCTGTTCACGTTCGATCGCGGGCAGAGCAGCGGGCTCGCGTCGTTCACGGGGGCGGACTCCGGCAGGCAGGCGCGCATTCCGCTCACGCCGTTCATGGGCATCTACGGCGTCGCGCCACTCAGGAAGGGCATGTACCGCACGCTTCCGCCGAACGTGAGCGGCGGTATGGGCGGCAACGCCGACATCAGGCAGTTCGTCAAGGGCGCCAGGATCCAGTTCCCGGTCTACGTGGAGGGCGCGAAGTTCTCCGCGGGCGACGGGCACATGGCCCAGGGCGACGGCGAGGTGTGCGTGACCGGCATCGAGACGCTCATGGCGGTGACCGTCCGGTTCGGCGTGATCAAGAACACCGTCATCGCCGGCCCGCGGGCGATCGTGCCCGCCGCGGACCCGACCCAGCAGGCCATGACCCCTGAGATGCTCAGCGCCGGCTACTACCACACGACCGGCACGGGCCCGGACATGATGGAGAACGCCAGGAACGCGGTCAGGGACATGGTCGACTGGCTGGTCACTGACCAGGAGCTGAGCCTGCACGAGGCGTACGTCCTGTGCAGCGTCGCGGGAGATCTCAAGATCAGCGAAACCGTGGACGTCCCGAACTGGGTCGTATCCATGACGCTGCCGCGCGGCATATTCGTCTGAGTCGAGATGGCGGAGTCCGCTGATGTGCTGGTGGTCGGCGCTGGCCTGGCCGGGCTGACGGCCGCTCGCGACCTGACGGCGGCCGGCCGCTCGGTCTTGGTGCTTGAGGCCAGGGACCGGGTCGGCGGCCGGGTCGTCAACGTGGACATCGGCGACGGCAAGGTCGTGGAGATGGGCGGCCAGTGGGCAGGGCCTACCCAGGACCGGGTGCTCGCGCTCGCCGCGGAAATGGGCGTCGGCACGTTCCCCACCTACGACACGGGCAAGAAGGTGCTGCACTTCAACGGCAAGCGCGGCACGTACTCGGGCACGATCCCGCGGATCAACCCGCTCGTGCTCGCCGATATCGGTCGCGCGCAGGCCAGGCTCGAGTCTTTGGCGAAGACGGTCCCAGCGGACGCCCCGTGGACGGCGGCCAAGGCCGATCAGTGGGACGGGCAGACGTTCGGGACCTGGATCCGCCGCAACACGGTCACCCGCGGAGCACGGAGCCTGCTCGCGCTGGGCGCCGAGGCGGTGTTCGCCGCTGAGCCCGGTGACCTGTCGCTGCTGCATCTGCTGTTCTACTCCCACTCCGGCGGCTCGTTCCAGCGGCTGATCGACACCACAGGCGGCGCGCAGCAGGACCGGTTCGCGGGCGGTTCCGCGCTGATCGCCTCCCGGCTTGCCGACCGACTCGGCGCCGCGACGGTCCGTCTGAGCTCGCCGGTCAGCAAGATCACGGTGGCCGGCGACAAGGTGACCGCGACCACCGCAGCGGCGCAGTTCGAAGGCCGGCGGATCATCGTGACCGCGCCGCCGCTGCTGGCCGGGCGGATCGAGTACGAGCCCGCCCTGCCGCACTGGCGCGAGCAGCTGACCCAGCGCGCACCGATGGGCTCGGTCATCAAGTGCCAGGTCATCTACGACGAGCCGTTCTGGCGTGCGGAGGGCCTATCCGGGCAGGCCACGGGCGACGGCGAGGGGTCGCGCGTGGTGTTCGACAACTCCCCGCAAGACGGCTCGCCGGGAATCCTCCTCGCGTTCGTTGAAGGCCACGAGGCCCGCCGCCTCGGCAGGGAGACTCCACAGGTGCGCCGCACAGCCGTTCTGGCGTCGCTGACCAGGTACTTCGGCCCCAAGGCCGCCTCGCCGAAGGACTACTTCGAGCTCGACTGGCAACAGGAACGCTGGAGCGGCGGCTGCTACGGGACGATCTTCGGGCCGAACGTGTGGACCAGGTACGGCCACGCGCTCACCGCCCCAGCAGGGCCGATCCACTGGGCAGGGACGGAGACGTCGCCGGTCTGGTGCGGCTACATGGACGGCGCGGTCCGTTCCGGCGAGAAAGCTGCCGCCACCGTTCTCGCCGAGCTTGCCTGATCACTCAAGGTTCCGCCCCATGGCGTCTCGCAGTTGCTCAAAGTCTCAGGCGGGCACGGACAACTCCTCGACCGAGCGGGCCGTATGCGGCTGGCCTCCGGGGCGACCGGCCTGGTCGGCGTGCTGAAGCAGGCCGGAATCAGCGGAAATGGGGAATCCGGCTATAGGGAATTCTCCCGATGCCGGGCAGGCTCGCGATCACGTACATTGCCGCAAGTGAAGGTCATCGCATTTCGAGGCGCTCGTGGCGACGCCTCACGTGGTGGCGGCGAGGGGGCTCTGCAATGGCGACGGTGATTCCGCGGGGAGTTCTCGGCGACCCGATGCCAGACGGCCACGGCTTGGAAGGCATGCTGCCCGAGACCTGCCCGGCATGTGACGTGCCGTGGGGCTTGCTGCCCGACGAGCACTCCGCTGTCATGGACCCGCGTACCTTCCGCATGGAATGCCAGAGCACTGTCACCCCGGCGCGGTACGCGCACTTGGAGTCATTCCGCAGCGCAGGCTGCGCTGACTGAGCCAGAACCCGGCCCGATCCGAATCGCAGGACCTTTCATCCACGTCGGCCCACGCCGACGGACGCGACGCCGTCAGTGCAGGCGAGCGGGGATTGGCTGGACGCGAGGGCCGCGCCCGACGACCCTGACCGTGCGCCGGTAAGAGGCCCGGAGCGCCGCGGCGTTCGCGGGGTTGGTGCGCCAGGCGGTACCCGCCGGAAGGACGACGAAGTCCGGGTGGCGAACCCAGACCGGCACGTAGTGCACGAACGTCACTCGCGCCCCATTGCTGCTGACCCTGATGGTGAGCAGCACGATCATGCCGTCCTGGGTGGCGGCGGGACAGCACGCGCTGGTCTGATTGGAGATCAGGTTGCCTTCGCCGAACACTACGAGCTTGCCGTTAATGACGCGGATCGGCTGGACGACGTGAACGTGCTGGCCGACGATCGCGGTGATGTCAGGTGAGCGGGTGAGCCTCCTGGCGAGCCGCAGCTGGAAGGTGCTCGGCCGCGACGCGTACTCGTCGCCCCAGTGCAGGTTGACGATGACGACCTTCGCGCCGCGCACGCGGGCACGGTGGGCCGCCGCGAGGATCCGGGCCGCGCTGGCCCGGTTGACCGACCATGGGTGCGGCGACGGAATGCCGTTCGTGAACTCCGTGTAGGCAAGGAAGGCCACTCCGACGCCCTTCACGGTCATGATCAGCGATCGACGCTGTCCTGCCGCCGTCCAGTACGAGCCGGTGTGCCGGACTCTCGCGCGGTTGAGCGCGCGGATGGTTCCGTTGACTCCCCACTGTCCCTGATCGAGGGTGTGATTCGACGCCGTCGAGCAGGCCCGCCACCCGGTCCGGTGGATCGCGGTCGCGAGCGCCGGAGGGGTGTTGAACACCGGATAACTGCTGGGCGGGCGTCGCGTCATCGGCGTCTCAACCTGACACAGCGCCAGGTCGGCGCGCCTGAGGTACGGCCTGATCCTGGTGAACATCGGCGTGAAGTTGTAGTGCGAACCGCCGCCGAGCACCAGAGCCCGCTCCCAGACGGGACTGTGGATCAGCAGATCTCCGCTCGCCGCGATCACCATGGTGACAACCCGGTGATCGCCGCGCCGGTGCGCCTGGCTCGCTACGGGACGGGCCTGGCTATGCCGGACGGCGTGACTGGCAGGGATCGCGGCACCGCACCCCCCCACGGCGAGCGCGAACGCGAGCGCGATTGCACTGGACACCGTCGTCGGGCGCCGCCGGCGCCTACTTGTGCACTCGGCCATATGCCACCGCCCGGTCGCCAGGAACGTCGCAGGAAGCCAGGTCGCCGCGGAGCGGCGTCCCGCATGACCCGCTGGTGCGACCATGCGCGCAGGATCAGGCGCCTAACCAGGGCCATTGGCCCGCTTGACACGGAACGAACGTCATGAACCCTGGCGGCCCGAGGCGCCGGGACGCTGCGCTGGGTTGCGGCGCCGGCTCGCGGCCCTGCGGACCGCCCACGCGGCGACCGCCGCGCCGCTGTTCGTGACCAGGTGCAGCGCCATGGGCGCGGCGAGGCCCCCTGACCGCTCGCGCAGCCAGGACAGCAACACGCCGCCGGCGGCCGTCGCCGCGACCCCCGCGCCGACGCCGGCGGCCACATTCGCCCTGCGGTCCGCGAGGCCGTTGGCTCGCAGCGCCTGCCACGTGGGGCGGATGTGCCACAGTCCGAACACGCCGCTGGTCACTGCGATCGCGGCGGGCGCGGGCAGCACCCGCCGCAGGGCCGCCTGCAGCACCCCGCGGAACGCGACCTCTTCCCACACCACCGTGCCGAACGGGATGCGCACCGCGGCCTGGTAGGCGACCGCCCGGCCGTCGAGCCTGGCCGACCGTTTGTCATCGAGTACCGGCCTGGTCGCGGGCACCGTGGAGACGACCACCCAGCCCGCCGCCGCAGCGCCGGCCCACCACATCCCCGCACGGCCGAGCCGCCACCAGCCAGGGCTCAGCCCGACGTCGGCGACCGTCAGGCCGCTGGCCGCGGCCGCCGCAAGGGCGGCGCCGGTCGCGCACGCGTTCAGCGGGACGTACCACCGGTCGTGCCACTCGTGCCGGCCGGCCACGTTGTTATAGGTGGCCAGCACAGCGGCCGCGGTCACGGCGAAGGCGCGGTCGCGCGCCTTCGCCGTGGCCACTGACGGCACGAACTCAGCTCCCCGGATGCACCAGGCCGGTCTCATAGGCGAGAACGACGGCCTGGGTGCGGTCACGCAGCCCGAGCTTCATCAGGATGCGGCTCACGTGGGTCTTGACGGTCTGCTCGGCGACGAACAGCCTCGCGGCGATCTCGGCATTGGACAGGCCGCGGGCGACGAGTGCGAGCACCTCGGACTCCCGTTCGGTGAGGCCCTCGATCTCCTTACGACCTGGGGTCCTTGGCGCACCCATCCTGGCGAACTCGGCGATGAGCCGCCTGGTCACGCCGGGGGCGAGCAGCGCGTCACCGGCCGCCACCAGCCGGACGGCGTCCGCGAGCTCGCGCGCGGAGGCGTCCTTCAGCAAGAAGCCGCTTGCGCCAGACCGCAGCGCCTCGTAGACGTAGTCGTCGAGGTCGAAGGTGGTCAGCACCAGCACCTTCGGCGGTTCGTCTAGCGCGTTGATCTCCCTGGTGGCCTGCAGGCCGTCCATCACCGGCATGCGGACGTCCATGAGAACGACGTCAGGACTCAGCGCGACCGCGTGCGTCACCGCCTCGCGGCCGTTCACGGCCTCGGCGATGACCTCGATGTCGGGCTGGGCGTTGAGCAGCACGGAGAAGCCGGACCGCACCATCCCCTGATCGTCGGCAACCACCACGCGGATGGTCACGAGAATTCCTCCAGGATGGTGTCGTCGGCCGCGGGCGGGAGATCCTGATCCTCGCCGTCCAGGGGAAGGGCCGCGGTCACCAGGAACTCGTCGTGTCTTGTCGGGCCGGCGGAAAGGTGGCCTCCCAGCATGGCGGCCCGTTCCCGCATGCCGATGATGCCATGCCCGCCGCCGCGGCTGACCACGTCGTCGTCGGCCGATTGCGCCCGCGCACCGGCCGCTCCGTCGGTGTTCCTGACCTCGATCACGAGCGCCGCGTCGCCGTAGTACAGGTTGACCTGGACCGTTGAACGGGGCGCATGTCTCATCGCGTTGCTGAGCGCTTCCTGCACGATCCGGTAGGCCGACAGGTCAACGCCGCCGGGCAGCGAACGCGGCTTGCCGGTGACCTCGCAGCTGACCGTCACCCCGCCGGTCCGCGCCGACTCGAGCAGGCCGTCCAGGTCGCCAAGGCCAGGCGTCGGGGCGGTGCCGGGCGCGTCGCTGCGCAGCACGCCGAGCACCCGCCGCAGCTCGCCGAGGCCGCTCAGGGCACTGGCACGGATGTCGGCGAAGCTTTCGACGAGTTCCTTCGGCGGGTCCGCGGTCTTGTAGGGCGCTGCCTCGGCCTGAATCGCGATCACGGACATGTGGTGTGCGACGACGTCGTGCAGCTCCCGCGCGATGCGCTGGCGCTCCTCGAGGATCGCGCGCTCGCCCTCGTGGCGCCGCTCGGCGACCGCGAGCTGCTCGCGGTTGCTGCGGCGGGAGCGAACGACCACGCCGGCGAGCACCGGAATGGCGGTGAGAAGAGTGGCGGCCACGGCGGTCTGGGTGTCGAGGAGCGCGGAGCCGACCGCGGTCACGAGGACCGCGCTCAGCACCACCCACGCCTTGCAGCGGACGGCGACCGCGTACAGGCACAGGCCGTAGACGATGACCGCGGCAGGCAGGTAGGGCGCCGTAGAGATCGAGCGCGGCGGAATGACGAGGGCGGTGAACAAGATCGCACCCGCTGATGACGCCCATGCAGTGACTGGCAAGCGCGTGCGCAGAACGAGCGGAGCGCTGAGCACGAGCGAGATCACCAGCAGCTCGGCGCCGCCATAGTGATGCCCGGACCTCGCGTTCGCCGATGCGAGCATGGCGTTCGTGGCGCCGAAACAGATCAGGGCGATCGCGAAGTCGGCGACGAAGACGAGGTCGAGGCGCCCGCGCCGCTGCCAGCGCGGACGCGGCGCGGACGGCATCGTGACGCCAGCCGCGAACTCCGACGCGATCTGGCTCCTCAGACCGGAGACCATGGGTCAAGGTTAGGTCGGCATCGCGACCAGTTTCGTGCCGCTGAAGGCTGATCCGTCGCGCAGTACCCCGGTATGGGGTTGTCCGCCCTCGCCGTACCCCCTCGCTCGCGCGCGCGCCGTCGACGGAAGCCATCCCGTACCGCGGCCTCAGCGCCGAATCTGGATCCGCAGCGCGACGCAAGCTACCAGGGCGCGTCCGTAACTTCGCTGCCCAGCAGCACCGCTGGACAGGAGGGACGCCGTCATGAGAATCCGCCGCGTGGCCGCGATCGCGGCCATCGTCGCAGCCGTGGGCGGAACCACGGCCGCGCTGGTTCCACCCGCACCGATCGACCGCCCGCAGCCCATGCCGGCCCTCACCGCCCGGGCGCTCTCGGTGCGCTACGCAACCAACGCGCACCAGATCGTCCGCGTCACGGGCGCGGCCCGCCGGGCCGGAGACACCAGCCTCGTCCGCGCGCTGAACGGCATGCGTGGCCGGCACTTCATCGACTTCAACGCGCGCGGTCAGGGCCTGGCCGTCGAGGTCGTGGGTGACCTGGCGACGGCCACCAGGGTGGCCGTCCTCGTGCCGGGCTCCGACACGTCGCTCGCGAGCTTCGACTCTCGCGGCACGGCCTCGCCAGAGGGCGGCGCAGCGGCTCTGGCCGCTGAGGCACACAAGCTCGACCCTGGTGCGCACGTGGCCGTCGTCGCCTGGCTCGGCTACACGACGCCGGCGACGCTCAGCCCCGGCGTCCTGACCTCTGGCGACGCCCGCCAAGGTGCCATCGCGTTGCGGTCGTTCGCTCGTGAACTCGCGCGCGACGGCCGTCAGGTCGCGCTGCTCTGCCACAGCTACGGGTCGGTGGTATGCGGCCTCGCCGCGCCGCACCTGCCGGTCACGGACATAGCCGCGTTCGGCAGTCCGGGGATGGACGCCCCTTCGGCCGCGTCCCTGCACAGCCAGGCGCGCGTCTGGGCGGGCAGGGGATCCGAGGACTGGATCGGCGACCTCCCGCACGTCCGGCTGCTCGGGCTGGGGTTCGGCCAGGACCCGACCGCCCCCGCCTTCGGCGCGAGGATCTTCGGCTGCGGCTACGCCGGGCACAGCGGGTACTTCCGCAAGGGCAGCGTCGCGCTGCGAAACCTCGCCTACATCGCGCTCGGCGAGTCCGCCGGAGTGACCCCATGAACGGCGGCAGGTGGCGCACCGGCATCACCGCGTTCAGCGACGTCGCGAGGCGCATCGACGCCGCGACGCCCGCGCACCGGGACCGGGCCGTGGACGCGCTCCGCGCGCTGGCCATCGCCGGCGTCATCCTCGGCCACTGGCTCGTCACGGCCCTGATGCTGACCAGCGGCCACGCCGCGGGTGTTCACGACGCGAGCCCGCTGTCCACGATGCCGGTGCTGACGCCGTTGTCCTGGGTGTTCCAGACGCTGGCGATCTTCTTCCTGGTCGGCGGGTACGCCGCGGCGACGAGTTACCGCAGCGGCTATCGGGCCTGGCTGGTCAGGCGCCTGACACGGCTGTGCCGGCCTGTGGTTTTCCTCGCCGCGATCTGGACGCTGGTCGCGGCCGGGCTCATCTCGGCCGGCGTCTCGCCGACGCTGCACGTCCTGCTGACCCTGGTGCTCGATCCCCTCTGGTTCCTCGGCGTGTTCGCGCTGCTGACGGCCGCGACGCCGATCGCGGTTGGCCTCGTGCGCCGGTTCGGGGCCGGCGCCGCGCTGATTCCGCTGGCCATCGTGGCTGGCGTGGACCTGGTTCGGTTCGGCGCGGGCGACCTCGCGGGCCTCGGCTGGATCAACGTGCTGGCCGGGTGGATGGTCCCGTACCTGCTTGGCATCGCGTGGGCACGGGGCGCGTTCACCACCAGGAAGGTTCCTGTCCTGATGCTGGGCGGCGGCGTCGCGGCTACCGCGGCGCTGGTCGCCTGGGCGGGATACCCCGCGAGCATGGTCGGGGTGAATGGCGCCGCCATCTCGAACCTGAACCCGCCGACCATCGCGGCCGTGTCGTTCGGCGTCGCGCAGGCTGGCCTCGCCCTGCTGCTTCGTGACCCGCTCGCCAGGTGGATGCGGCGGCCGCTCGCGTGGGCTGCGGTCGCGATAGCCAACCTGTCGGCGATGACCCTGTTCCTGTGGCACCAGACCGCGTTCATCACCGTGACCATGCTCGGCTCGCTGTCCGGGCAGCTTCCTGGCCTGAACACGGCGCCGTCCAGCCTGGCCTGGGTCGCGGAGCGGCTCGCCTGGCTCCCGGCGTTCGCCGCGGTGCTCGGCGCACTGTGGGCCGTCTTCCGGCGCGCCGAACAGCCGCGGCGCGGACCGTCGGCGGCGGCTCAGGTCAGAGCGCCGCATGCGGCGTCACGCCGCGAGCGACCGGCCGTTGAGCGGCAGTCCGCCTCCGAGTCCTGTTAAGCGTTAATGAATTTGTCCGGCACCGGTGCTCCGTTAGCCTTGCTCGCGTGTTCACCAGGCCAGAGGACCTGCCAGACAGCATGATCGCCGACGCCCTCGAGCGGTTGTGGGGGTTCCGGGCCGCGTCGCTGGCGTACCAGGCGGTGGGCTTCGGCAGTCACCATTGGATGGCCATCGGCACGGCCGGGGACCGGCTGTTCGTCACCGTTAATGACCTCGTCGCCAAGCTGCGCACCGCTCGTGACACCGCGGACGCTGCATTCGGCCGGCTCGCCGCGGCGATCGCCACCGCCAGCGCGCTGCGAGCCGACGCCGGTCTGTCCTTCGTAGTCGCCCCCCTCCGCGCGGTCGGCGGGCAGATCGTGGCCAGGCTGTGTGATCGGTACTGCCTCGTCGTCCACCCGTACGTCGCGGGCGAGCCCGCGGGTGAGGACGGCGAGTTCGCCAGCGACGAGGACCGCCTCGCGGTCCTGGACATGCTCGTCAAGATCCACGGCGCCAGGGCCGGCGATCCGCGCGTCGACGACTTCGACGTGCCCCATCTGGACGCCCTGCAGACCATCATCGAAGGCGCGGGAACGGACTGGGGCCCTGGGCCCTACGCCGTGGCGGCGCGGGAGTTGCTCGACGTGCACGTCCGCGACGTGAGCACGCTGGTCCAGGCGTATCGCGGGCTGGCGAGCCGCGTCGCGGCACGCCAGGAGCGCATGGTCATCACCCACGGCGAGCCGCATGCCAGCAACGTGATGACGACGTCGAGGGGACTTGTGCTGGTCGACTGGGACACGGCCCTTCTCGCCCCTCCAGAACGCGACCTCTGGCACCTGGCAGACGACGACCCGTCCGTGCTGCAGCGCTACACCGCGGCCACCGGAACCGCGATCGACAGTCAAGCGCTGACCTTGTACCGGCTCTGGTGGGACCTCGCCGAGATCGGTGAGTACCTCGGCCTGTTCAGGTCCGCGCACGCGGACACCGCCGACACCCGGGAGTCCTGGAAGAACCTGCAGCAGTTCCTGCGGCCCGCCGAACGCTGGCCAGGGCTCATCCTGGCAGAACCGCGTCAGACTGGAGCCCGATCTGTGGAGAGCTCTAGCCAGTCCATGGCGCCGTCGGCTGCTCGACCTCCTCAAGGAGGAGTCACCGGCCATGACCGGCGCGTTGGCCGCGCAGATCCCTGAACTCAGCCGATTCGCCACACTACGACGACCGGGCGCTCGAGCGAATTCAGCGGGACCACCTGGCGTTCTATGTCTCCATGCGCGAGGCGGGCCACGTGGTGACGAACGGGCCGGTCCGTGACCAGGCGGACACTGCGCTACGCGGAATAGCGATCTTTGCGGTTAAGTCCCTCGCGCGGGCCCGGCAACTCGCGGACGCCGACCCGGCCGTTCAGGCAGGCCGGCTCGAGGTTCAGGCAATGTCCTACCTGTGTCCGCCAGGCACGATGATCCGCGAGGGCATTCCCGTCATCGTTCCTGCCTAGTCGCTCCTCTCGCGTAGGCGGCCCGCGATACCTATAATCGTCGGCGCGCAGAAGCCGCCGGCCCGGATGGGCCGCCGGGCCTTGCGCGATCTGGGAGGCTCACGTGACCGAAGCTGCAGGCCCAGGCGGACCGGGGCACGAAACACCGACCGCCGCCGAGGTCGGTGAGCAGGCGCGGCGCCTGCGCTCGTTTCCGGCGGACCAGGTGATCGCCGACGCGTTGTTCAGCCTGCTGGGTGCGGCCCAGGTCAAGCTGGGACGGCGCGACGCCCGGCTGCTGATCGATGTGACCACCGTGGCGCACCAGCACGCCCGCTCCTACCTGCCCGACCAGCTCACCGTCCAGATCGACCAGATACTCGGGCAGCTCAGGCTGGACCAGGTGAGCGCGGAGGGCCACGCGAGCGGCCAAGGCGAACCGGAGGAGAACGACCTGGACAAGGTGCCAGCGCCGCCAGCAGCGCGCCCGGCCTAGACCGCTAGATCCTCACCGGGCGGCCCAGCCGCTAAGACTCGCGGCCCGAGGGGTGATACTCATCGGTGTGGCGCCGCTGGCATGTAGGTCTCGAACCAGGTCACGAGCCGGGTCAGGTAGTCGGTGATGGCCGGGAACCGGCTGACGCCGTGTCCTTCCTCCGGGTAGATCACGAGTTCAGAGTCGACGCCATGGCTGATCAGCGCCTGGTAGAACTCTCTGGCCTGGCCGGCCGGCGTGCACCGGTCATTCGCGCCCGCGGTGAGCAGGGTCGGCGTCCTGGCCTTGCTCGCGTGCATGACCGGGCTGCGCGTGTGAACCTGGTTGCCGATGTGTTCTGGGTCAGCGTTGTCCAGGAACCACAGCCCCCAGCGAGGGATGTTGGTCGTGAAGGTGAAGCTGTACCACTCCGTTACCGGCGAGCCTGCGACGGCGGCCTTGAACCTTTGGTCCTGCGTCACCAGCCAGGCCGACATGAACCCGCCGTAGCTGACGCCCATCGTGCCGATCCGCGCCGGGTCAGCGATTCCGCGCTCGATCATCGCGTCGATTCCCGACAGGTAGTCGTAAGTGTCCGCGCCTCCCATGTCGCCGACAACCGCCGCGGCGAACTCCTGACCACGGCCTGAGCTGCCGCGCGGGTTCGGGTGCAGGACGGCATATCCGCGAGAGACCAGCAACGGAACCGCGTAGTCACGCATCCCCCAGTTCCGCTGATAGGCCCCGATCGGGCCCCCGTGGACGTGCAGGACCAGCGGGAACGGCCCAGTTCCTGCCGGCGTGCACAGGACTCCGTCGATCTGTGTCCCGTCCGGTGCGCTCCACGTCACGCTCGTCGCCGAGCCCGCGACCGACCGGACGTAATCGGCGCCAGCGTGAGCCAGGGAGGCCAGCACCTGGTCGGCACCTGTGCCGACGATCGCGATCTCCTGCGGCAGGTCGTAATCCTCCCTGATCACGACGATCCGGCCGTCGGAGGTGAAGGCGCCCGCAGGATGAAACCAGCTCGCCCACGAGTGCGCAGACGCGACCAGTTCCTTGGCGATGACCGTCTCCGGCAGAGACTCCTCCCCGGCGTCGGCGATCCCGGCCACGCTGTCCAGGTGGCGCTGGCCGATGTAGCCGAGCCGCGTCCGGTCGATCCACCGGACCGCGGTGACATCCGTGCCGGCGGTGTCGACGGTGCATCTGGTGCCGGTCACCAGGTCCAGCAAGATCAGGTCACCCGCCACGATCCACCGGTCGCTGCAAGCGGCCTGTACCACGGCGGCCCTCGTGCCGTCGGACGTTCCGGCGGGCAGCCCGAGTTGGACGTCGCTGCGCAGTAGCTCGGTCACCTCGCCCGTCGAGATGTCCAGCCGGCTGAGCACGGCCGAGTACCAGTCGTCCTCGCTGGGCTGCCCGCTGGTGATTGCGAGCACGTGCCCGGGACCGGACCAGGCCGCTTCCCAGACGTTCAGCCCGTCGGGCGAGACCCTGGCGATCTGACCGGAAGCTGGCGTGTACAGCCAGAGACTGCGCCACGCATCCTCCGGCGTCCCGGCCTCGACGTGCGGATACCAGGACGGCAGCCCCGACTCGGCGGGGCCGACCGTTCCCGATCCCTGCGCGTCGGCCATCTCGGCTCCGAGCCCGGCGACCCCGAGCAGGATCTGGGTGCCGTCGGGTGACCACTCGAGGTACTCGACAATGCCGGGGACACCAGGCGCCGGCCGGGCCTCGCCGAGCTGTCCGTCGGCGAGCAGATAGAGCTGGAACATATGAGCCTTGGCCCGGTCGGACAAGAACGCCAGGGCTGATCCGTCCGGCGCGAAACGGGCGCCTTTGGCAGACCCGCCACCGGAGGTGAGCGCCTGCAACCCGCCATCGTGCACCCGGTACAGGGCTGTGCGCGGCAGGCCCTCGAGCTCGTCATAGACCGATCCGGTTACCACGATCTGGCTGGCATCGGCCGTCATGACGAGGTCGGTGACGTGGTGCGGCTTGCCGAACGCCGGCTCGTGCACGCGCCGGACATGCTCGGCGACCGCGGCGTACTCAGGGGATGCCCGCAGGTCTTTGCGCATAGTTCGGGATGATGTCATGCACTATGGGGGTTCCGCCATCGGCACGGCCAATCGCGGTGTGGTGCGAGGACGGTTCAGTCTGTAGTTGAGCAACGCGTCTCGCGGCACTAGGTGCTCTCGCCAGTGAGTGCTTCGTGTTGCGTGTATGCATCCGACGGCGGGAGGGCCGATGCGGAGCAGCGATGAGATCCGAGGCGCTCAGCGAGCCACGTGGGCCGGGCTTTCTGCGGGCTGGGAGAAGTGGGACTCGGTCATTGTGGATCAGCTGGGCCCGGTCGGCACAGCGATCATCGAGCGTCTCAACATCGCCGATGATCAGCAGCATCTCGACATCGCCGCGGGCACGGGTGAGCCGGGGCTGACCATCGCCAAGCTCGCGCCGAGGGGACACGTCGTGCTGACCGATCTTGCGGCTGAGATGCTCGAGATCGCGACGCGACGAGCGAACGCGCAGGGGATCACCAACTTCGAGACCACGGTGTGCAGCGCCGACGACCTGCCTTTCGGTGACGCGACCTTCGACAGTGTCTCGGTGCGGTTCGGGTACATGTTCATTCCCGACGTCGCTAACGCGACCGCCGAGTTCGCGCGCGTGCTCAAGCGAGGCGGACGTCTTTGCTCGTCGGTATGGGTCGAGCCCGAGGCAAACCCGTGGACGACGATCCCCATGCAGGCAATCGCGACCGAGGCTGTGCTGACGCCACCCGACCCGGACGGGCCGAATATGTTTCGGTGCGCTGCCCCGGGATATGTCAGCGCGCTGTACGAGGCCGCGGGCCTGCGCGACGTTGCCGAGTGGAACGTCGCCGTCGAACTCGTGACGCAATCGCCCGCGCAGTATTGGGAGATGATCAGCGAGCACGTCTCGCTCGCGGTCGCGGCGCTTCAGCAGCTCGACGAGCCAGCGCGGGAGCGGGTCGCGAATGCCGTCATCGCCAGGGTCAGCACCTACGAAAAAGACGGCAAGGTGAGGATTCCCGGCCTGGCCCGCTGCATCGGGGGCACGAAGTAGCGACGCCCCGGCTGGTTCGCTCCCGGATGGCCGCTGGCTGTGCGGCTAGCGGCCGTTGACCGAGAAGTGCTGGTAGTCGGGGGAACCCGTCCACTGCCCTCCCCATCCCCAGCCGACTGATCTGAAGGCCAAAACCAGGACACCGCCGGGGTAGGCCATTCCTTGCCTTATGTCGGATCGGTTGAGGTAGGCGGCTCCGGCGGATGGGCGCACGCGGGATCCCTCGAGGTAAGGATTCTGAACAGTGTTGACGTCAATTGCCAGCCCGTACGCATGCATCGACCATTGCGGTGATCCGGGCGCGACGGCGCGCCGGCAGTTGAATCCCGTGGTGTTGTCCGCGGCCATGGACCGGGGGTCGCTGCCGTGGAAGACGTCGACCGGTTCCATCTGCCTGATCGGGAACCGGGCGCGGTAGAGGAGGGAGAAAACCTTGATGACCTGCTTGACGACGCTGGCGTTGACGATGATCTCGCCGGTGTGCGCCGCGCCGTCAAAGCCACGATAAGACAGGCGGATCGCTCGCAGGTCGGCTGGCGGTACCGGGCAGCCAGGATGCCAGCTTGAGGGCACGTCCCTCGGGGAGAGCGGGCCTGACACCGTGGCCGCGAACCGCGTCAACGTCAGCCTCGTTCGGTGTGACGAGGGTCGGGGCGTTGCACGACCGGAGGGGCCGGCTGGTGCCGGCCCCGCAGACCGCGGTTGTGTCGCGGGGGCCGCCGCCGACGGACGGGCGCCTGTCCCGTTGCAGCCGGTCGCGAGCACGATCGCCGCGGCGGCCACGACAGTGGCAAGGGCGCGCTGGCTGATCATGACCACAGGGTAGGGCGCCACCGAACCCACGGTCTGGGGTTCGGCCCTGCCGCGGCAGCCGGCAGCTAGCCGTCCGAGACCTTGCGGCGGCGGTGGCGCGCTCGGTACGTTGCGTGGTCAGTAGCTCCCAGCGCCAACCTGATGGACCTGGCATCCGCCGTCATGACGGAAGAAGCAGCGATGCACATACCGCTCCCGACCCGGTTTGGCACTTGCACGAGCGGAGCCGGGAGTGACGAGGACCCCGTGGCCCGGCCGCTGGGCCGGTCAGAAAAAGGCGCGGTCCGGTGATGATTGCCCGGCGGATTCGGCCGCGCCCCCGGCTTCTTGCCGACGCGCCGTGTTCGTCCTGGCACTAGTTGCGGTTCTGGCCGCAATCCTGCCAGCTGGGCACGCCCGCGCCGGGCAGGCAGAGCTCGCAGGAACCCGGACTGTGCGGCAACTGATCACGGTGACCGCCGCTTCGCATTCGGTCACGGTCGCGGTGTTGCGGGCATACCGGGTATCCGACGGCAAGCGGACACTGGTCTTCGGGCCGTGGCCCGCACGCGTGGGATACAACGGTGTAGCCAAGGCAGGCAAGAAGCGTGAGGGAGATGGCCGGACGCCCTCGGGCACTTACGGGATCAGCTTCTTCTTCGGCGTGCAGCCAGATCGGGG
>DASUHI010000192.1:0-10677 GCA_036273575.1 Streptosporangiaceae bacterium
GATCACCGCGGCACCCCCTCCCTCGAGAGATTCATGTTGCCGAAAACCGGAGGATAGCCTGTCTGCCAGGCTTGCTACGCAAGAAGCTACTGTCTGTATAGTTCGATACGAGAAAATCTACGGATTCCGGTATACAGCCTACCCGGCGTTCCCAGCTTCGCACCAGGCCGCCGCCGCTGACCAGAGCTGCCCCTGGTCAGAGCGGCACTGACCTGGGATGCACCGACTTGAAAGGATCACGCGCGTGCGCACATCGAGCCGCGGGCCGAGTTCTCCGCTCGGGCTGCACCGGGTGACCGACCCTGCTGGCGTGCTGCCCCAGGCGGCCAGGCGGCTCGACGCCGACTCCGCGATCTGGCCCGACGAGGTGCTGGTCAGCGTCGAGCGGCTGAACCTGGACGCCGCGTCGTTCCGCCAGCTGCGCGACGCTGGTGACTCGGATCCGGCTAGGATGCGCGCGGCGGTGCTCGGCATCGTCGCCGAGCGCGGCAAGATGCAGAACCCGGTGACCGGGTCTGGCGGCATGCTCACGGGCGTCGTGGCCGAGGTGGGCCCCGACTCACCGCTCGGCCTGCGTAAGGGCGACAGGATCGCGACGCTCGTCTCGCTCAGCCTGACCCCGCTGGTGATCACCGACGACCTCGCGTCCTGGGACGGGGCGTCCGAGCAGGTGCCGTGCAGCGGACACGCGATCTTGTTCGGCCGCTCGATCGCCGCGGTCCTGCCCGACGACTTGCCTGTGCCGCTGTCGCTAGCGGTGATGGACGTGTGCGGCGCGCCCGCGCTGACCCATCGGGTCGTCTCGCAGGCGGCCATGGCCAACTCCAAAGGCCCGGTCGTGGCGATACTCGGTGCGGCAGGCAAGAGCGGATCGCTGTCGGCGGCGGCCGCCAGGCAGGCGGGCGCCAGCCTGGTCATCGGCGTGGTGCCGCACGAGCGCGAGGCGGCGGCGCTGCGAGCCGCGCTCGGCGCCGACGATACAACCGGGCTGGCGGACGAGGTCGTGATCGCGGACGCCACCGACCCCGTCGGGGTCAGCCATGCGGTCGCCGCGGCCGGAGGTCCCGCCGACGTCACCGTCGTGTGCGTCGACGTGCCCGGCTGCGAGGGCGGAGCGATCCTGGCCACCGCGCAGGGCGGTACGGTGATCTTCTTCTCGATGGCGACCTCGTTCACCGCGGCCGCGCTCGGCGCCGAGGGCGTCGCGGCCGACGTGACCATGCTGATCGGAAACGGTTACACGCCTGGGCACGCGCAGCTGGCCATCGACCTGCTCAGGAGCACGCCCGGCGTTCGCCAGATCTTCGACGCCAGGACGAGGGGAGAGTGACATGAGAACCGGACCGGCTCGGGCTCCGAAGCTCACGATAGACCCCGAGGTCGTGCGCGAGGCCAGGCGACTGGCCAGCCAGGCAGGGGCGCCGATCGTGGCGATGGCACGCGCGCACACCACGGTGTCGGTGGAGCGGGCCGTGCTGCGTCTGGCCGGGCTGTCCGGCGCCGATGACGACGGGATGCCGCTGGTCAACCGGCTCGTCGACGCCGTACGCGGCCAGACAGGGCTGGAGCACGGGGTCGCGCTGCCAGTATGGGACGCGCTGATCGCGGGCGCCTACCCCGACCTCGCTGCGCTGGCGGTCGACGCCGCGGCGGGAAAGGTGACGTTCCGCATCCCCGCAGACGCCGACGCGGCGGCCGCGAAAGCCGCGGCCGGCCACGCGCTGGCTGCAGGATTCGCCAGGATCAGCGCGAACCGGGCGCGCAGAGCGGAGATGATCGCCGAGACGTCCGAGCCGCGCAAACCGTGGATGTACCTGATCGTCGCGACCGGCGACATCTACGAGGACATCCCGCAGGCTCAGGCCGCCGCGAGGGAAGGCGCCGACGTCGTAGCCGTGATCCGCTCGACAGGCCAGTCGCTGCTCGACTACGTTCCCGAGGGCGCCACCAGGGAAGGCTTCGCCGGAACCTACGCCACACAGCAGAACTTCCGGCTGATGCGGGCCGCGCTGGATGACGTCTCGCGCGAGCTCGGCAGGTACGTCAGGCTGACGAACTACGCCTCGGGCCTGTGCATGCCGGAGATCGCGTCGCTGGCCGGTCTCGAGCGGCTCGACATGATGCTCAACGACTCGATGTACGGGATCATCTTCCGCGACATCAACCCGCGGCGGACGCTGATCGACCAGCGCTTCTCCCGCCAGATCCACGCCAGGGCCGGCATCATCATCAACACGGGCGAGGACAACTACCTGACCACGGCCGATCCGGTCGAGGGCGCCCACACCGTGATCGTGTCCCAGCTGCTGAACGAGTACTTCGGCAAGGAGGCCGGCCTCGCCGACAGCCAGCTCGGGCTCGGCCACGCGTTCGAGATCGGGCCAGACGTGCCCGACCAGTTCCTGCTCGAGCTCGCGCACGCGCAGCTGGTCAGGGAGCTGTTCCCCGACGCCCCGCTGAAGTACATGCCGCCCACTAAGCACATGACGGGCAACATCTTCGCCGGTTACCTGTTGGACGCCTTCTTCAACCTGGCGGCCGTGATGACCGAGCAGGAGATCCTGCTGATCGGCATGATGACCGAGGGCATCCACACCCCGTTCCTGTCCGACCGCGACCTGGCCCTGGAGAACGCGCACTACGTGCGCAGCGCGGCCGGCCGCCTCGGCGAGAGCTTCCGCCCCGAGCCAGGCGGCTTCATCGACCGGCGCGCGAACCAGGTGCTCGCCGAGTCGGTTGACCTGCTGCGGCGGATCCGCGACGACGGGCTCCTGAACGCCATCGCCGACGGCACCTTCGGCATCACCAAGCGCGCGGCCGACGGCGGCCGCGGCCTGGACGGGGTGATCGCCAAGTCCGACGGCTACTTCAATCCGGCCAGCGAGATACTCGAGGATTCGCAACAAGGCGCACCGGCTGGCGTTGCGGGAGAGGGAGTGCCGCGATGACCGCGCAAGTCATACGGCCCTACGGCGACACCACCGGCGACGGGCAGGTCCAGCTGTCGTTCACGCTGCCCGTGCCGTTCGGCAAGCCGGAAGAGAAGGCGCTGGCTGAGGGAGCCGCGCTGCAGCTCGCCGCCAAGATGGGGCTCGACCCGGCGATGGTCGTGCACGCCAAGGGCATGGGCCAGGACTTCACGTTCTTCGTCGTGTACGGCAGGGTCAGCCACCTGGTCGACCTGTCGCAGATCAAGGTGGCCCAGCGCGAGTTCGACGAGCTGTCGCCCGCCGAGGTCAACATGCGCATCAGGACCGCGCTCGGGCGCAAGCTCGTCGTGGTCGGCGCGACGATCGGCACCGACGCACACACCGTGGGAATCGACGCGATCCTCAACGTCAAGGGACACGCGGGGGAGAAGGGCCTGGAGTACTACCGGGAGATCAAGGTCGTGAACCTCGGCTCCCAGGTCGAGATTCCCAGGCTGGTCGCCGCCGCGAAGGCCGAAGCAGCGGACGCGGTCCTGGTCAGCCAGGTCGTCACGCAGAAGGACGCGCACATTAAGAACACCCGCGAGCTGTCGGCCGCGTTCGCGGCCGCCGGCGGCCAGCGGCCGCTGCTGATCATCGGCGGCCCGAGGTTCGACCCGCAGATGGCCGCCGAACTCGGGGTGGACAAGATCTTCGGCAAGGGCACGACGCCGCGCGACGTGGCGAGCTACCTGGTGCACATGCTCGCGCCCGCCGGGGCGGTGCATGCGGGATGAGCGAGGCGCAAGTCGGCCTGTCCGTGCGGCACCGGCGGTACGTGCCGTACAGCCACGCGCACTACGGCGGCAACCTCGTCGACGGCGCGTACGTGCTCGGCATGTTCGGCGACGTGGCAACGGAGGTCTCGATCAGGGCAGACGGTGACGAGGGCCTGTTCGCCTCGTACTCCGACATCCAGTTCGTGGCGCCCGTGCTGGCCGGCGACGTGCTCGAGGCGACCGCCACGATCACGCGGGTCGGGCGGCGCAGCAGGGAGCTGCGCTTCGAGGCCAGGGTGCTGTGCCGGGCGGATCAAGGCCGCGGGCCGTCTGCTGCCACGGTGCTCGACGAGCCGCTGGTCGTCGTCACCGCGACCGGCACGGTGGTTGCCCCGGCGATCTGACCGTTTCGCGCGGTGACCTCCATGTATAACACATGGTGACTGCACGTTCGCTACCAGTAATATCGGTTCGATGGTGGCGATGTTGTGTCCCGTGCTGATCAGCCGCGAGGCTGAACTGCACGCCCTCGACGCTGCCCTGGAGCGCGCAAGGGACCGCGCGGGGGGCGTCCTCATCCTCGCCGGCGACGCCGGTGTCGGGAAGTCGAGGCTCGCCACCGAGCTAGCTTCGCGCGCGAGGGAGCAGGAGGTCGACGTCCTGCGCGGGCGGGCGACCGAGTCGGTCGTTCCCGTGCCGTTCCGTCCCATCACCGAGGCGCTCATGAAGGTCGCGAGGACCGGCGTGATCCCAGATGCTCCGGAGATGGCAAGCTACCGCCCGGCGCTCGGATCACTCGTTCCCGAGTGGAGCAGACCGGAAGACGGGGACGCCGAGATCTCGCCGCTGATACTCGGCGAAGCGCTGATCCGCTTGCTGACTCCGCCAACCTCAAAGGGGACGGTGCTCATACTCGAGGACGTGCACTGGGCCGACCCCGAGACGCTGGCGATCCTTGAGTACCTGGCCGACAACCTCGCAGGCACTCGCGTGCTCTGCGTGGCAACGCTTCGTGACAGCGAGCCGTCGGCTGGCCTGGACTGCGTGCGCGCGCTCAACGCCAGGCGCGCGATCGCGCTTGTCGAGGTGCGCAGGCTGATGGACTGGGCGGTCAGGGAGATGGCCGCCGCCTGCCTCGGCACGCAGGACGTACCGGCCGCCGTGACCGCGCTGCTGGCCGACTGCGACGGCCTGCCGTTCGCGGTCGAGGAGATACTGGCCGCCGCGGTCTCGTCCGGGCAGCTGATCAGTGGCCCCGGCGGCTGGGAGGTCAACAACCGGGTCAGTACCGGCGTGCCCGACTCGATCGTCGGGTCGGTCCGGCACCGGATCACCGCGCTCGGGCCGCTCGCCGGCGACCTGCTCGCTTCGGCGGCGGTGCTCGGGAGGCAGTTTGACTGGACGCTGCTGCCCGGCATCGCGGACTCGGCCGAGGCCGACGTGCTCGCCGAGTTGCAGCGGGCCCAGCACGTGCAGCTGATCGAGCCGGTCATCCCCAGCAACCACATGTTCCGGTTCAGGCACAGCCTGACCAGGCACGCGATCCTGTCCGGCCTGCTGCCGCCCGACCTGGTCTACCGATCGGCCATCGCCGCCGCGGCCGTCGAGCACGCCCATCCCGAGCTTCCTGGATCGTGGTGCGAGCTGGCCGCTGAGCTGCACGAGGCGGCGGGAGAGCGGGTGCGGGCAGCAGAGCTGCTGCTTCGCGTCGGCAAGCGAGCGCTCGGCAAGGGCGCCCTCAGCACGGCCGCGGCCTCGCTCAAGGACGCTCGCGATCTGATCGCCCCTCCAGCCGGTAACGGGCCGTCGCCGCAGAACGGCGCGACCGAGCCTGCCGATCCGATGCTCGCCGTCGAGATCGACGATGCGCTGGTCGAGACGCTGGCACTGGCCGGCGATCACACGAAGCTCGCGCCGGTCGCCAGCGAGCTGATCACGAGGCTCGCCTCGGCCCGCGTCGATCCGCGTCGCGAGGCACTGATCAGGATCAGGACCGCGCGGACCATGTCAGAGGACAGCCCGGCCGACGCCGTCGAGCACCTCGCCGCGGCGCGCGGCATCGCCGGCGACATCGGGGACCAAGCGCTGGCCAGCCGCGTCGACGCCACGGCTGCGCACTGCGCGGTCGACGCCGGCGACCTGGCGAAGGCCAGCGAGCTCGCGCACCGCTCGCTGGCCAGAGCAGAGGCGGCCGGCCTGCAGGGCTGGGCGGCCGACGTCGCCTTCGACGCGCTGCAGGTGATCGGGCGGACCGAGCGTGCCCGTGACATGGAAGCCGCCAGGGCGGCGTTCGAGCGCGCACACCAGATCGCTGCGCGCGAAGACATGGCCGTCCGCAGGATCAAGGCGCTGCACGAGCTCGGCACCGTGGACATGCTGCAAGACGGCGGCACCACGAGGCTGTCAGAGGCCAGGGAACTCGCCAACAAGGCGGGCGCCATCTCGACCATGACCGTCATCGACCTCCAGCTCGCGAACGGCTGGAGCATGTCGGACGACCTGGACCGCGCGCTCGAGGCGGCCCGGCGGTGCCGGCTGCGGGCGAGCCGCATCAAGGCACGGCGGATCGAGGCAAGCGCCCTCAGCGTCGAGGCGTTCATTCACGGCGTACGAGGCGAACGCAGGCAGGCAGAGCGATCGGCGGAGGAGGCCGAGCGGCTGCTTCCAGGCGACCCCGAGCTGCTGCTGACGACCTGGGGACAGGCCAGGGTCACGGCCTCGCTCTTCCTAGATGACCAGGCCAGGGCGCTTCAGGAGAGCGTCAAGGGCGTCTCCTATGCCTTCCAGGCGCCGCTGCGGGCGCCACGGAAGGCCTGGGCCTTCCACGCACTGCTCCAGGCGGTGGGCGGCGATGAGGGCTGCCTGGCGCTGCGGCAGGCACAATCGGCCGCGCCGGCCGCCGGATGGAATCGCGGCTTGCTCGCCTACGCCGAGGCTGTTCTCGAGGGTCAGCACGGCCACGTCGCGCGGGCAGGTGCGCTGGCCGAGGAAGGCGCGGCCCACCTGCGGACGTTCGCGCCGTGGTGGAACCACCTGGCCCGCCGGCTCATCGCGCCGGCCGCGCTCGCGGACGGGTGGGGCGAGCCCCTTTCCTGGCTGCGCGAGGCGACCGCTGAGTTCGAGATGAGCGGGCACTCCAGGCTCGCGTCGGCGTGCCGCGGGCTGCTGCGGCAGGCTGGCGAGCGGGTGCCGCGGGCCGGGCGCGGCAACGCACAGGTGCCCCCGCAGATGCGCAGGCTCGGCATCACGAGCCGCGAGATGGACGTGTTCCTGCTCGTCGCGCGCGGCTTCTCGAACGCCGAAATCGCCGAGAAACTCTATATATCTCCCAAGACCGTCGAGACGCACATTGCCAGCCTTGTCGCCAAAACTGGGCAGACCGGACGACGCGAACTCGTGGCCCACGCGGCGCGCTTTGTACCTTCTCAGGCGTTATTTGCACGTTGCTGAGCCCCGGCTGAACGGCGGCTCAAGATCCGGCCCTTAACTCAGGATCGCATCCGCGCTAGCTCAGGATGCTCCCGATGCCGTATGGCGGTACGACCCGCGAACATGAGTGCGTTGAAAGGCGCTGCCGGGATGCCGGACCTGACCCGCAGGGTCGGCGGTAGGCAAACCGACGGCGCGAGCTGCCCCCGTGCTCGCGCAGTACATGGCGGGCTCGCACGCGTTCTTCGCATGCGAGCCCGCCGGCCAGGGGCGTTCCCGCAAGGAGGACGCATGACGATCAGTGCCGCAGTACCGCCGCCCGTCGCCGCAGGACCGGACGGCGATCACGAAAGCCGCTTTGCCGCCGAGGCCATCCCCTACATGAGCCGGCTATACCCGGCGGCATTGCGGCTCACGCGCAACCACTGCGACGCCGAGGACCTGATCCAGGAGACGTTCGCCAAGGCCTACGTCAAGTTCCACCAGTTCAGCCCCGGAACCAACCTCAAGGCCTGGCTCTACACCATCCTGGTGCGGACGTTCTACAGCTCCTGCAGGCACCGAGACCGCAGGGTCGGCGAGGTACTCGCCGCGGAGATCTACGACGCCAGCGACACCAGGGACGCCCTCAGCGAACCGCCCAGGTCAGCCGAGGCCGAGGCTCTGGAGAACCTGGGCAGTTCGACGGTCATGCGGGCTCTCGAGGAGCTGCCCGAGTGCTTTCGGGCCGCCATCTACCTGGCCGACATCGAGGGTTATCGCTATAGCGAGATCGCCGAGATGATGGGCACCCCGCTCGGCACGGTGATGTCCCGCATTCACCGCGGCCGGGCCATGCTGCGCCAGAAGCTGCGCGGATACGCCCGAGGCGGGAAGCCGGCCCGCATGGCCCCCCGCGCAGGACACAGCGCGAACCCGCCGAGCCTGGCCATCCCGGCGGGCCAACGAGGGGGGCATGCCACCTCCCGCTCGTTTGTGGCCGCGGAGTCGTTCCTGGACGTCGCGGCCTGACCCGGGCTGGCCACCCGGCGGCGATCACCGGCACCCGTCACCGGTGATCGCCGGAACCAAGGGGGCCGTGCCGAGGCACCCCCGTCCTCGGCACGGCCCCGCTTCCTTGCCTGCGTCTGATCTTCGATCGGCTAGCCGGCGTCTCCGTAGCTCGCGATCTCCTCGTACTCGGCCTCGGACAGCTCGCGCGGCGTCTCGCCCTTGGCCGCCTTGGTGTGCTGCACGTGCCGGCGGATGGTCTCGACGACCTCGGGGTTAGCCAGGGTAGTCACGTCTCCCACGTCGGCGAAGTTGGAGACCGAGGCGATCACCCGGCGCATGATCTTGCCTGACCTGGTCTTAGGCATGTCCGCGACGATCCAGACATTCTTCGGCCTGGCGATCTTGCCGATCTCGACCTCGATCGCCTTGCTCACCTTCGCGTCCATGCCGTCGGGAGCCACGCCGGGCTTGAGCGAGACGTACATCTCGACGATCCGGCCCCTGATGTCGTCGATCACCGGCACGGCCGCGGCCTCGGCCACCTCGGGAACGGTCAGCGCGGCCGACTCGAGCTCCTTGGTGCCGAGCCGGTGGCCTGCGACGTTGATCACGTCGTCGACCCGGCCCAGGATCCTGAAGTAGCCGTCGGCCGCCTGCACCGCGCCGTCACCGGCGAAGTAGGGCCAGTCGCTCCAGTCCTTGCTGTCGGAGTCCCTGTTGTACTTGGCGTAGTACACCTCGATGAAGCGCTCGGGCTGACCCCAGACCGTCTGCATGATCCCTGGCCAGGGGTTCCTGATGCAGATGTTCCCCGCCCGCCCGCTGCCCGCCGGTATCTCGTTGCCGTCTTCGTCGTAGATGACGGGGTAGATGCCGAGCGCGCCTGGCCCGCAGCTGCCCGGCTTCATCGGCTGCAAGGCTGGCAGCGTGCTGCCGAGGAAGCCGCCGGTCTCGGTCTGCCACCACGTGTCGGTGATCGCCGCCTCGCCCTTGCCGACCTCGGTGTAGTACCAGCGCCAGACCTCAGGCTCGATCGGCTCGCCGACCGTGGTCATGGTCTTGAAGTGGTAGTTGTACTTGTGCGGCTCGGCAGGTCCTACCTTGCGCAGCATCCTGATCGACGTCGGTGACGTGTGGAAGATCGTGACGCCGAGCTGCTCGGCGATCCGCCACGGCCGGCCGGCGTCCGGGTAGTTCGGCACGCCCTCGAAGATCACCGTCGTGGTGCCGAGCGCGAGCGGCCCGTAGACGATGTAGGAGTGGCCGGTGATCCAGCCGATGTCGGCCATGCACCAGTAGACGTCGTCGGGTTGGATGTCCTGGTAGTACTTCGACGTCCCGGTGACGTAGGACATGTACCCGCCGGTCGAGTGCTGCGCGCCCTTCGGCCGTCCGGTCGTGCCGCTGGTGTACATCAGGAACAGCGGCGCCTCGGCCGGCAGCGGCACCGGCTCTACGACCGCGCCCGCGTGCTCACCGAGCACCTCGTCCACGAAGAAGTCACGCCCTGGCGCCATCGGCGTCTCCGACGCGTACTTGCCCGCGTGCCGCCGCCAGATCAGCACCTTGTCGACCTCCTGGCCCTGCCTGGCGGCCTCTTCGAGTGCCTCGTCGGCCTTGACCTTGTGGTCGATCAGGTCACCGGCGCGGTAGTAGCCGTCCATGGTGATCAGGACCCTGCTGCCGGAGTCGGCGATCCTGGTGCCGCAGGCGTGGCCGCTGAACCCGCCGAACACCTGCGAGTGGATGACGCCTAGCCTCGCGCACGCGAGCATCGTGACAGGAAGCTCGGGGACCATCGGCATGTGCAGCGTGACCCGGTCGCCGGTCTTCAGCCCGGCGAAATCCCTCAGCAGTGCGGCGAACTCGTTCACCTGCCGGTACAACTCCCCGTAGCTGACCGTGACGTGCTCGTCGGCCTCGAGCTCGGGCACCCAGATCATCGCCGCCTTGTCGGGGTTGGCCTGAGCATGCCGGTCGACGCAGTTATAGGACGCATTCAGCTTGCCGCCGGCGAACCACTTCCAGAAAGGAGGATTCGACGTGTCAAGTGTCGTGTGCCATCTTTCATCCCACGTGAGAAGATCGGCGTATTCGGTGAAGCACTCAGGAAATTTGTCCTCGGCGAACCGGTCGAAGATGGCGGGGTCACCGGCGTTGGCCTGCGCCGCGAACTGGGGCGGCGGCTGGTAGTAGTCCTCTTCCCGCCAGTGCACTGCGATCTGGGATTCGGAGACCTGGGTTTCCGGGGATTCCGTCATTTGCTCGACCTCCAGCTGGAAGCGGATTCCGCACACGGCCACGCCGTTCACGTCAAGCAGACCTTCGCACGTTTTGAGTGCTACCAAATCGTATCGCCGGGGGCACAAGCCGCAACAGGCCGGTATCGGCCGCCTCATGGCGTGGCGCCGGACCAGGTTGACATCGCTGCCAGGGAAGGTATCTTCGTGCCAGTCATGTGCCCGGCGGAACGGGGCCGAGTCACCGGGCGGACAGACGTGGTTGGACCTGGAAGGGGCCCAGACATCCAGTAGACAACGAAGGGTGGTCTCGTTGCCGACGGGACG
>DASUHI010000193.1:0-16622 GCA_036273575.1 Streptosporangiaceae bacterium
AAATGTGGGTACACAGTCTGATGGCAGCTGAACGAGATCGGCCGGACCGCTGCCGGAAGACGCAGCACGGACAGACGAGGCAGACATGACGACAGCTGGCACCTCTACCGAGCCTTCGAGCGCTGGCACGGAATCGCGGGCCGGGTCGGAACGCATCATCGTCGGGGTGGACGGTTCCCGGGAATCGGAAACCGCGCTCGCGTGGGCCGCGCGCTACGCGCACGCGACAGGCGGCAGGCTGGTGGCCATCCTCGCCTGGCACTACCCGTCAGCTGCCGGCGGCCCGCCGGTGGGCGTGGCGCCGGAAGCCGTGACGTCTGAGGTCGAGAAGTCCAGGTACGACATGCTCGACAAGGCGATCGAGGCAACGTGCGGGAAGATGCCGCCGGCGGACGTCGAGCGCAAGGTTGTCTACGGGCACCCCGCGCAGGCCCTGCTGGACGAGTCGAGGAACGCTGACCTGCTCGTCGTCGGCAGCAAGGGATACGGCGGCTTCACCGGCATGATGCTCGGCTCGGTCAGCACGCACTGCGTCACGCACGCGACGTGCCCGGTCACGGTCGTCAAGCACTCCTGACCACCCGCGGCTCGGACCGGACACTCGGACAGGACGGACTGAGATGACTCCCCCGCGCACGCTCCCCGCCGACCAGCTCGCCACGCTCAACTCCTACTGGCGGGCCGCGAACTACCTCTCCGCCGGCCAGATCTACCTGATGGAGAACCCGCTGCTCACCGAGCCGCTGCGGCCCGAGCACATCAAGCCGCGCCTGCTCGGGCACTGGGGCACGACGCCAGGCCTGAACTTCATCTGGGCGCACCTGAGCCGGGCGATCACGCTCGGCGATCTCGACATGATGCTCGTGATCGGCCCGGGCCACGGCGGCCCCGCGGCGCTGGCGAACTGCTGGCTCGAGGGCAGCTACTCGCAGATCTACCCGAGCGTTCCGCGCGACGCGACCGGCATGGCCAGGCTGATGCGCCAGTTCTCGTTCCCCGGCGGGGTGCCGAGCCATGTCGCCGCGGAGACACCTGGCTCGATCCACGAGGGCGGCGAACTCGGCTACTCGCTCTCCCACGCCTACGGCGCCGCCTTCGACAACCCGGATCTCATCGTCACGTGCGTGGTCGGCGACGGCGAGGCAGAGACCGGCCCGCTGGCCACGAGCTGGCACTCGAACAAGTTCCTCGACCCGGCCAGGGACGGCGCGGTGCTGCCGATCCTGCACCTGAACGGCTTCAAGATCGCCAACCCGGCGGTCCTGGCCAGGATCGGCCACGACGAGCTCGACGCGCTGCTGCGCGGCTACGGCTACCGCCCGGCGTACGTCAGCGGTGACGATCCGATGATCATGCACGAGCAGATGGCTGCCACGGTCGAGGCGGCGATCGAGCGGATCAGCCAGATCCAGGCGGATGCGAGACCGGCCGGCAAACGCGCCCAAGACGGACCGCGGCCCGACTGGCCGCTGATCGTGCTGCGATCCCCCAAAGGCTGGACGGGGCCGGCCACGGTAGACGGGCTCCCCGTGGAAGGCACCTGGCGGTCCCATCAGGTCCCGCTCGGCGAGGTCAGAACCAACCCTGAGCACCTGCGGCAGCTCGAGCAGTGGCTGCTCTCGTACTCCCCGGCCGAGTTGTTCGACGCCGCCGGCGCACCGCGGGCCGAGCTGCTCGGGCTTGTCCCGGCCGGAGACCGCCGGCTTGGCATGAACCCGCACGCGAACGGCGGCCTGCTGCTGCGCGACCTCGACCTGCCCGACCCGAGGGAGCACGCCGTCACCGTGTCAGCGCCAGGTGCCATCAGCACCGCGCCGACCATGGTGCTCGGCGAGATGCTGGCCGACGTGATGCGGCGCAACCTGGCGACCAGGAACTTCCGCGTCGTCGGGCCTGACGAGACCGACTCCAACCGGCTTGGCGCCGTGATCGAGGTGACCGGCAAGGCCTGGGACGCCGAGGTCGAGCCGGTCGACGTGAACCTGGCGCCTGACGGCAGGGTGATGGAGATCTTGTCCGAGCACACCTGCGAGGGCTGGCTCGAGGGCTACCTGCTGACCGGCAGGCACGGCCTGTTCTCCTGCTACGAGGCCTTCATTCACCTCGTCGACTCGATGGTGAACCAGTACGTCAAGTGGCTGAAGGTCAGCCGCCGCCTGCCCTGGCGGCGTCCGGTCGCCTCGCTCAACTACCTGGTCACCTCCCACGTCTGGCGGCAGGATCACAACGGCTTCTCCCACCAGGACCCAGGATTCATCGACCACGTGGTGAACAAGAAGGCCGAGGTCATCAGGGTCTACCTGCCGCCGGACGCCAACTGCCTGCTGTCGGTCGCCGACCACTGCCTGCGCAGCCGCAACTACGTCAACGTGATCGTGGCTGGCAAGCATCCGACGCCCGAGTGGCTGGACATCGACGCCGCCATGCTGCACTGCGCGCGCGGCGCCGGGATATGGCCCTGGGCGAGCAACGACGGCAGCGAGCTGGACGGCAGTGCCGGTCACCACGGGGCGGAGCCCGACGTCGTGCTCGCGTGCGCAGGCGACGTACCGACCATCGAGGTGCTCGCCGCCGCGGGCATACTCCGCGAGCACGAGCCGGACCTGCGGGTCCGCGTCGTCAACGTCGTCGACCTGATGCGGCTGCAGCCGGCCTCCGAGCACCCGCACGGGATGACCGACGCCGAGTACGACGCGCTGTTCACGCCGGACAAGCCGGTGATCTTCGCCTACCACGGCTACCCGACGCTGATCCACCGGCTCACCTACCGGCGGACCGGCCACGACAACCTGCACGTGCGCGGGTACAAGGAAGAGGGGACCACGACGACGCCGTTTGACATGCTCGTGCTGAACGACATGGACAGGTTCCACCTGGTGATGGACGTCATCGACAGGGTCCCAGGACTCGGCGCGCGCGCCTCCTTGCTCAGGCAGCGGATGGTCGACAGCAGGGCCAGGCACCGCGAGTGGATCGTTGCTCATGGCGAGGACATGCCCGAGATCACCCAGTGGGTCTGGGGCGGCAGGAGGCGCGCCCGGCAAGACGGCACGCTGCCGAGGACGGCGGGCGGCCGCGCACTGCACGTCCCTGGCCTGTGACGGCGCGGCAGGACCGCGGCGCCCGCGTCCTGGTCTTCAACGCCGGGTCGAGCAGCCTGAAGCTCTCGGTCATTGGCCGGGACGAATCGGTGGCGCAGCGGTGCGACATCGACCGCTGGGACGGCAGCGCCGGCGCGGGCCCGCTGCGCGAGTTCCTCGGCCGGCTGGCTGCGGCCCCGGACCCGCCCGTCGCGATCGGCCACCGGGTCGTACACGGCGGCAGTGAGTTCACTCAGGCCACGCTCATCGACGACCGCGTGCACGCGCGGATCGCCGGCCTCACCCCGCTGGCTCCGCTGCATCAGCCGCGCGCCCTGGCAGGCATCGAGGCAGCAACGGCCGCGTTCGACCGCGTCCCGCAGGTGGCCTGCTTTGACACGGCGTTCCACGCCACCCTCCCGCCGCAGGCGTTCACCTACCCGCTGCCCGCCTCGTGGCGCACCGCCTACGGGCTGCGGAAGTTCGGCTTCCACGGGCTCTCGCACCAGTACGCCTCGCGTCGCGCCGCCGAACTGCTCGGGAAGACCCCAGATTCGCAACAAAGCCGGATCGTGACGTGTCACCTCGGAGCCGGGTCGTCGCTGGCGGCGGTGCAAAACGGCCGCAGCGTGGAGACCACCATGGGCTTCACGCCGGTCGACGGGCTGGTGATGGCCACCAGGTCGGGCAGCGTCGATCCCGGCATGATCGCCTGGCTCGCGGACCGGATGCCGCCGGCCGATCTCGCCGACGGGCTCGAGCACCGTTCCGGCATTGCGGCGCTTGCCGCGCTGCCCGGCGGCAGCGGCGACTACCGGGACGTCGCGGCCGCCGCGGCCGCGGGCGAGCAGGGCGCGGCGCTGGCCATCGACGTCTGCGCGCACCGGCTGATAGCCGCGATCGCGGCCATGGCCGCGGCCATGAACGGCCTCGACGCGCTGGTCTTCACCGGGGGCATCGGCGAGCACGCGCCTGCGGTGCGCGCGAGCGCCGCGGCCGGGCTCGGCTTCCTCGGCGTCGCCGTCGACCCGAGCGCGAACGAAGCGGCCCGCGCCGACGCCGACATCAGCGCGGCGGGGGCGCGCGTACGGACCGTCGTCGTGACCTCACGCGAAGACCTCGAGGTCGCCAGGGCGGCGTTCCGGCTCCTGCCAGGCGGCGGCGCGGCGAGCTGTTAGCTACGCGGCCAGCGCCTGGTGCTCCAGCGCGGGCCGAAGCAGGCCCACTCAATGCCCCAGTGCATCATCCGGCGCCGGTTGAGCATCAGCCTGGTCATGACCGCCAGGACCAGCAGGACGAGCCCGAGGGCGACGACGCTGCCGATCTCCACCAGCACCGACCGCACCCGAACGGAGCCGAGCGTCATAGGATGCCGGTTCATGATCCGGCCAGCCCAGGTGACCCAGACCCTGACCTTCGTGCCAGCCGGGGAGCCGGACTTGGCAGGTACCAGGCCCCGCCTTGCCTGCCCCGACGGCGCTTGCCACCTGCCTGGCACCCAGAAGGTCGCCATCGACCCGTAGCTGTAGATCTGCTGCGGTGCCGACCGGAGCAGGACGGCCCGCACCTGGCGCCAGGAGGCTTCCCTGTGCACCTGCTGGAGGCCGCTCACCTCGGCCAGGCGATGCGTCGCCGGCGCGAGCAGGAGCGCGCCGGTCACGAACCCGAGCAGGAGAACAATGCGCACACCGCTCTCGAACCTGTCGATCGGCCGCCGCAACGGATTCCCGTCGGCCCCGATCCATCGTCTTATCCGCCTGATGAGCACCCGCGGAGCTGACTTCCCGCTCCGGTCCCCCGTCCGTCGCACCAGGACAGCATTCCCGCACCGAAGCGATCTCACCCGCGCGAGCCGCGTGCGTTGCGCACTGCGCCGCAGGTCAGAGGACTGGGAAGAGAAGTTTGCGAGCCGTTGACCGGCGCCTGCCCGTCGCGGCCCATGGCCAATCCTGTCCCACGCAGTTCCGCTTTCAGCTGACCGCTCCGTGGTAGCGTTCGCGGGGTAGACGGGGGTCAACAGTTGTACGGGGGATGAGCCATGCGGCTTCTCGCCGCCGCCAGGCTCTCAGTACGCGCCAGAGCGCGCTCAGAACGCGGACCTGGGTTGGACCCGCTCAGGCCCAGGCGGTTGTTCTTCGGCGGCCTTGCCGTCGGCCTGATCGCGATGTCGGTCGTCGGCCTGGCGACGAGCGTTTTCATCGCGTCGCCGCGCGACGTTGCGGCTCAGTCGGCCGCGCCCGCCGCGACCCCGATCACAGCCGTGGTGCGCTGGCAGGTGCTGCGGCACGCCATTACCGTGCAGGGCATCGTGCGGGCCAGGCGGCCGATCCTGGTGACGGCTATGGCGCCGTTCAGCACAGTTGTGCTCACCAGGATGCCGGAGAAAGCCGGCGACCGGGTCAAGCCAGGCCACGTCATCGCCGAGATCGACGGGCGGCCCGTGATCTTGCTCCGCGGGCGCCTGCCCGCGTACCGGAACCTGCACGAAGGCGACCACGGCCCTGACGTCACCCAGCTGCAGCGCGGACTGCTGCGCCTGGGCTACGCCGACTATGACGCGCGCGGCCACTTCGGCGAGAGCACGGCGCTGGCGCTGCTGCTGTTCTACCGCCATCTCGGCTACGACGCCCCGATCTACCACCGCAGGGCTGCCCAGGCCCCGGCGGCGCACGGCATCGCCGGCCGGCGGACGGCGAACGCGCTCTCCGTACCTAGCGCGTACCTGCCGAGGAGCGAGGTCGTCTTCATCCCCTCCAGGTCCGCGCTCGTGACGGCCGTCGGAGGGCGTACGGGCGACCTGGTCGGCGGCTCGGTCGTGCTGACGCTCGCGACCGGGGATCCATATGTCACGGCCGGCTTGACCGCGCATCAGGCCGCGCAGGCGCGCCGCGGCATGTCCGCCACGATCGTCGCGGTGAGCCCCGCGCGGACCTCTCGCGGAACGGTGACCAGGGTCGGCTCGCTGCCGCCCGTGGGCGGGCCGCCACCGCACGGCTACCCCGTCCTGGTCAGACCCCGCCGGGCGCTGCCGCAGCGCATGATCGGCGCGAGCGTGCGCCTCACGCTGCGAGCCGCGGTCACCACCGAGCCTGTCCTGACCGTTCCCGTCGCGGCGATCATGCCGGCCAGTAGCGGGCTCGCCAACAACGGTCCGGCCGGCCAGGTGCAGGCCGACCGCGTGGTCAAGCTGACGGCCGGGCGCCGGGTACGGGTCGCGGTCGTCACCGGACCGACAGCGGACGGTCTGGTCGCCGTGCAGCCGGTGCGGCGCGGGTCCTTGCGGCCCGGGGATCACGTGCTGATCGGAGCTGGCCGATGGCCACCGAGTCGCTGACACAGCCCGTGCGCCGGCCATCCGCGCAGCCACTGATCGATCTGCGCCTGGCCGGCGTCACCTACCCTCGCCACCAGACCCCCGCCCTGCGGCCGATCGACCTGGCCGTCAGGCACGGCGAGCTTGTGACGCTGACCGGCCCGGCCGGATCTGGCAAGTCGACGCTGCTGAGCGTCGTGGGTCTGCTGCTGCGGCCGACCACAGGCAGCTACCTGCTGAACGGGGCCGACACGGCGAGGCTCGCCGACCGCGAGCGGACGGCCCTGCGCGGCCGGCTGATCGGATTCGTGTTCCAGCGTCCGCAGCTGCTGCCGGCCAGATCGGCGCTGGACAACGTGATGATCCCGGCGCTCTACGCGGGCCTGACCAGGCAGCAGCGGGTGACCGCCGCAACCGGTGCCCTCGAGCGCGTCGGGCTCGGCCCGCGGCTGCACGCGGCGGTCGCCGAACTGCCCGCCAGCGAGCGGCAGCGCGTAGCGATCGCCAGGGCGATTGTGACCGATCCGAGCCTGCTGCTGTGCGACGACCCGACCGCGAGCCTGGACCAGGCCGCTGCGGCTCAGATCATCGGGCTGCTCGTCAGCCTGCACAAGGACGGCAGGACGGTCGTGGTCACCACCCGCGATCAGCTCGCGGCCGCGCACAGCTCGCGCCACCTCGGTGTCGCCGCCGGGAACCCCGCCGGGGCGCTGGACGCAGGCGCATGATCCGGCGCAGGCTCAGCCCGCCGACCACGTTGCGGCCGGCCGACGCGATCAGTGAGGCGGTCACCGCCATCGTCGCCAGGCCCGCCCGCGCCGTGGTCACCTGCATCGGCACGGTGCTCGGCGTCGCCTGGTTCGTCACCGCGCTCGGGCTCGCCAGCACCGCGAGCGGACAGGTCGCCGCCGCGTTCACGAAGCAGCTTTCTACCCACGTCCTGATCAGCCCGAAGGGGACCGGTCCCGCGCCAGCGGCGAGCCCGTACCCGATCGACGTCGAGCGCCGGCTGGACGCGCTGCGCGGCGTCGTCGCGGCCGGGGTGTTCTGGCCGCTGCGGCTTAGCCATCCCGTGGTCGTGTCGGCGATGCCGGAGCCAGCCGCCAGCGGAGCCGGCGTGACGACCAGCCAGGTGCCGGTGCTGGCGGCCACCCCTGGATTCCTCGCCGCCGCCGGTGTCCAGGTCAGCCAGGGCAGGACCTTCGATGCCTGGGATCAGGCACACCGAGCGCAGGTCTGCGTCGTGGGCGCGGCCGCCGCGACCGCGATGGGCGTCAGCGACCTGCGGCGACTGCCGACCATCTACATCGACGACGTGCCGTGTGCCGTGATCGGGATCGTCGGCCGGGCCAGCGAGCGGCAGTCAGTCCTGCGCTCCGTTATGCTGCCTGCCGCTACCGCCGCGGCGCTTTGGGGCCCTCCTGACGCCCGGGCAGGCGCGGTGCCCATGGTCATGATCAGGACCAGGCCGGGGGCCGCCACCGTGGTCGCCCGTCAGGCGCCGTTCGCGATCAGCGCCACGAGGCCACAGCACTTCGCCGTTGCCGTCGCCCCCGGGCCCGTGCGCCTGCGCGACCAGGTGATGAACACGCTGACCAGCATGTTCTTCGCGCTCGGCTGGGTGAGCCTCGCGATCGGCACGCTCAGCATCGCGAGCATCACCTGGCTGTCGGTGCGTGAGCGCACGGCCGAGTTCGGGCTGCGCAGGGCCGTGGGCGCGCGGCGGCGGCACATCGTGGCGCACGTCGTCTCCGAATCCGCGATCCTCGGCGTGGCCGGTGGCCTGGCCGGAGCCAGCCTCGGCGTCGCCGTGGTCATCCTGCTGGCCTGGGCCAGGGGCTGGGTGCCCGTCCTCGCGCCACTGACCGTGCTGCCCGCCCCGCTGGCCGGCGCCGCCGCCGGGGTTCTCGCCGGGCTCGTCCCCGGCCTGATAGCGGCCAGGATCCAGCCGGCCGCCGCGCTGGCTACGTCGATCGCGGGCTGACCTAACCGGGCCGGCAGCCCATCGGGCGCGGGCCCGGCCGCCCCGAGCCCAGGCGCGAGCGCGCCCGCGGATCCACCCTGCGACGGTGCCGGGCAAGAAGACGAGGCAGCCAGGCCGCCATCCCGGTGCCGGCCGAGAAATCCGTCGCGAGAAGATGACGAGATGGCGTGTACGGTGCACCTTGCCTGGGACGACAAGCTGACGGGCTACAACTTCGGTCCCGGCCACCCGCTCGCGCCGGTCAGGGTCGAGCTGACGATCGAGTTGGCCAGGGAACTTGGCGTGCTCGGCGCCGAGGGGGTAACGGTGGCTGTGCCGGATCCGGCCACCGACGCGCAGCTTGAGCTCGTTCACGATCCGCGCTACATCGCGACCGTCAAGGAGGTCAGCGAGACGGGTGCGATCCCGGCCGCTGGCAGGTTCGGCCTCGGGACGGAGGACGACCCCATCTTCCCCGCCATGCACGATGCCGCCGCGCTCGTGGCGGGGGCGACGCTGGCCGCCGCCGGCGCGACCTGGTCGGGCGCCGCCGACCACGGCGTGAACATCGCAGGCGGCCTGCACCACGCGATGCGTGATCACGCGAGCGGGTTCTGCGTATACAACGATCCGGCCATCGCGATCAGATGGCTGCTCGACCAGGGCGCCGAGCGGATCGCCTACGTCGATGTCGACGTGCACCACGGCGACGGCGTCCAGGCCGCGTTCTACAACGACAGCCGGGTGCTGACGATCAGCCTGCACGAACACCCGAGCACGTTGTTCCCAGGCACCGGCCGTCACTCGGAGACTGGGGGGCCGGACGCCGAGGGCTTCGCTGTCAACGTGGCCCTTCCGGCGGGCACGAGGGACGCGGGATGGCTGCGCGCGTTCCACGCCGTGGTTCCGCCGCTGCTGCGCTCCTTCAAGCCGCAGATCCTGGTCAGCCAGCACGGCTGCGACACGCACTGGATGGATCCGCTCGCCAACCTGGAGCTGACCATCGACGCCCAGCGCGCCGCGCACGCGGCCATCCACAGGCTCGCCCACGAGACCGCCGGCGGCAAGTGGCTGGTCACCGGCGGCGGCGGCTACGAAGTCGTCCAGGTCGTCCCGCGGACCTGGGCCCATCTGCTCGCCGAAGTCACGGGGCGCCCAATCGACCCGGCGATCCCGACGCCGCCGAGCTGGCGCGACTACGTCGCTCGCCGCACGAGGGCCGCCGCGCCCGAGTTCATGACCGAGCAAGCGCCGGCCAGGTTCCCGCCATTCGAGAACGGCTACGACCCTGACGAGCCCATCGATCAAGCGATCATGGCGACACGGGAAGCGGTGTTCCCGCTGCACGGCCTCATGCCCTAGCGCGGCCCGGGCGGCGCGCTGGCCGCTGAGCCTGCGACTGCTCCTCACCCGCACCGAGGCCGGCCGGCAGCGGCGGCAGCAGCCTGCCGACCAGCGGCGCGCCGACGCTGGCTGCGACCGCGGGCCCGACGCCACTCGCCCAGCCCACCGGGCCGAGCGGTGTGCAGCCGAAGAACTGGCTGAGGCCCGGGGTCTGGATAACGCCTGCCAGCACGACGGCGGAGCCCGCGCTCGCCGCGACCACCATCGGGCTGCGCCACCCGGCGACCAGCGTCTGGCCGAGCTGCGCGCCGACGACGCCCACCAGCGCGGTCGTACTCGCCCGCCTGGGCATGACGCCGGTCATCCGGCCTCCAGCCCACGCGGCCAGGCCCGCCGCGGCGGTCAGCCCGCCGCGAACCATGATGTCCCGGTTCAGCGCGGACCCAAGCGATACGTCGGGGCCCTCGCGGAGCAGCGCCTCAGGCGTCGCGCTCTGCGGCTGCCGCATAGCGAGCACCAGCGACGGCACCATGTCGGTCAGCATGTTCACCAGCAGCAATTGGCGCGCGTTGAGCACCTGCCCGCCTGGCAGCAAGCCCGCGCCGAGCGTGAACGCGATCTCGCCCAGATTGCCGCCGAGCAGCAAAGCGATCGCGTCCCTGACCGACGACCACATCGCCCGGCCTTCCACGATCGCGTCGACGATGGTCTCGATCTGGTCGTCGGTCACGACGATGTCGGCTGCCTCCTTGGCCGCGTTGGTGCCGCGCCGGCCCAGCGCGACCCCCACATCGGCCAGCCTGATCGCCGGGGCGTCGTTGGCGCCGTCACCGGTCACCGCGACCACTCGGCCGACCCGGCGGAGCGAGGCGACGATCCGCACCTTGTGATCCGGGCTGACCCTGGCGAACACCGCCGCGCTGGTGACTAGCCGGTCGAGCTGGGAATCGGCGAGGTCGTCGAGCTCTGGCCCGGTGACCACCCGGCCGTTCAGCAAACCGAGCTCGGCCGCGATCGCTTCAGCCGTGCTCGGGTGGTCGCCGGTGAGCATCAGCACGTCGACCTTGGCGGTCCGCAACGCCCGGACGGCTGCTGCGGCGGTGCCTCGCACCGGATCGGCGAACGCGAGCAGGCCGCAGAACCGCAGCCGGGCAATCCGGTCCTCGCGCAGGTCACGGTGGCCCGACGCGTCCCTCTCCGCGACGGCGAGCACCCGGTAGCCCGCCCGTGCCAGGTCGTCGGCCTCGCGCTCGATGGCCCGCCCGGCCCGCGAGGAGCTGCACAGCGGTAGCACGACCTCGGGCGCGCCCTTGACGCACAGCCGCTGCCCGGACCGCGTGCGCCCGAGCACGGCGTGGTAGCCCCTGGACGGCTCGAAGGGCAGCTCGCCTGAGGGGCGCCAGTGCTCCGCGCCGAGCTCGACACCGATGCCAGCCGCGTCGGCGCCAACCGCGACGGCCTCGTCGGTGGGATGGGCGAACGCTCCGGTATCGCCGTGGACGGGAGTCGCACGGAGGGCGGCAGCGAGCACCAGCCTTTCGTCGTCGGGCAGCGCATCGATCCGGCGCGCTGAGCCCGCGGAGCTGCCCGCGGCCCAGACGCCATGCAGCCGGATCCGCCCTTCGGTCAGCGTTCCTGTCTTGTCGAAGCAGAGCACGTCGACGCGGCCGAGTGCCTCGATCGTGCCCGGGTTGCGCACCAGGGCGTTCCGCCTGGACAACCGGCGCGCCGCACTGTACTGCGCGGCTGTCGCGACGATCGGCAGGCCCTCGGGCACCGCGGCGACGGCCAGGCTCACGCCCGTGCCGAGCGTCTCTCTAAGCGGCCTGCCGCGCAGCAGGCCGCCGCCGACCAGCGCCGCCCCCGCGCCCAGCGTGACGGGAATGGTCATCCTGGTCAGCTCCCGCAACCTGGCCTGAACGCCCACCGCGGGCCGCTGGGCGCCGCCTGCCAGCGTGCTGCGCCCGAGCTCGGTGGCCGGCCCCACCGCGACCACGGCGGCGGAAGCCTCCCCGGCCGCGACGGAGCTGCCGGCGTAGAGCATGCTGCGCCGCTCGGCGAGGCTGGCCGCGCCCGTCGGCGCCGGTCCCTTGGCCACCAGCTGCGACTCGCCGGTCAGGCTGGACTCGTCGGCCTCCAGCCCGCGTGCCGTCAGGATCCTGCAGTCCGCGGGGACGGCGTCGCCGGCCTGCACCATGACCACGTCCCCAGGGACCAGATCGGCCGCGGTTCCCAGTTCCTCGCCCGACCCGCGCCGCAGTCTGACCCGGACCGCCGACTCGTCGATCAGCCGCCGCAGGGCGTGCCAGACGCTGACCCGTTGGGCGCCGCTGACGAGGGCGTTGGCCGCCATGAACGTCGCTATTAGCGCCGCGTCGGTGACCGAGCCCGCGACTGCGGCGAGCCCGGCACCGCTCGCCAGTGCCGGGGTGAGCGGATTGTCCAGCTCCTCAAGCGACGCGCGGACCAGGCCAGGCTCGCGCCGACCCGCTTGGCTGGGCAGGCCGGCTCGCCGCCGGCCTGCCTCGGCCTTATCCAGGCCTGCGTCGCTGGTGCCGAGTCTGGCCAGGACGGCGGCGGCTTCAAGCGCGTGCCAGCCGGTCGCGTCGGCGGGCAGCGGCGGCGGCGTTCTCGCGAGGGTGACGGCCGACCAGAATCCGCTTGCCAGAGCGGCTAGGGCGGCCGCGTTGACGGCGAGCAGCGAGCGCGTGGCCGCGCCCGCGCGCGGGCCGGCCATGGCGACCACCGCACCGGCGCCTGAGCCGTACCCGGACAGGACGGCGCCCCTGCGGCTGACGGCCCTGGCTGGCGGGATGGCTTGCACGACCCGGCAGGCTCCGGCCAGGCCGGGACCGGTGATCAGATCGGCTCCCCACGGCGGCTGCGCGCCGGCAGGCACGCCGATGCCGAGGTCCGCGACCGCGAGAGCCTCGGGATGGCGTCCTGACACGAGCGCGACGACGTGGCCCTCAGCCTGCAGGATCCGGACGGCGGACGCCATCCTGGCTCCGCCTGCCATGACGCGGTCGACTGGCACCCGCCCGCCGAGGCGCGCCTGGCCTCCGGCGGCCACCAGGCCAACAGAACGCGCGGCCGTCACCAGGGGCGCCGCCAGCGGGTCGAGTTCTGGCTCGATCGCGACCAGCCCGGTTAGCTCCCGTCCGCGGAACAGGGCGCGCACCCTGCCGTGCCCGCGCAGGTCGCGTGCGGCAGTCCCGAAGTCACCCGGCACCGCTCGCGGCACCCGACGCAGCGCCCACCCTGCCGGCTGGCCAGGCGCAACGCGGCGGGCACTGAGCAACGCGTGCACGACCAGCCTTGCCGACTCCGCGTCGGTCTCGCTCCCGTTCGGCACCCATACCGTGCCGGACAGCTGCTGGCCGCCGGCCAGCAGCTCGGTGTCGAGCAGTACCGCGTCCACACGGTCGAGCCTGCGCAGCGCCTCGGTGTCCATCACCAGCACGCCGGCGCGGGCGAGGTCCCGGCCGAACCGTGCGGCGAACCCCTCGCGGCACAGCTTCGCGGCCTTCGGGGCTGCCGTCGCGGTGGCCGCGACCATGAGGTGCGGGTTGCGGGTGGCAGCCAGGACCCCGGCCGCGCCGATCAGCGCCGCGGCGGCCGCCCGCGCGGCATACGTCTCGACCGGGCCAGACGGCAGCGGGACCGGACGGCTGACGGCGGACGGCGAAACCGCGGGCGGCTGGCCTGCCGGGCGGCCGTGCAGTTCCGGCTCGCGGCGCCGCCACAAGTCCTGCCTCGACCGCAGTTCGTCGACCAGCAGGCCGCGATGGGCGATGTCGACGAGCAGTCCGGCCGGGCCTTGCGCCAGCCCCTGGGATACGGCGTTGCCCACGGCCAGGCCAAGATCGGTCGCCGCCCGTCCCAGGCGGCCCTCGATCGCGTGGCGCAGCACGGGCGTCGAGTCCGCCAGCGACAGCAGCGAGGCCACCTCGCCGACCAGTGGATTGCGCCGCGCGACGCGGCCGAACTGCCCGAAAACGGCCTTGCCAGCCAGCCCGAGCATAAGGCCGCCGACGTCTGCGGCCATCGCGTACATCTGGCGCTGGATCGGCTCACGATCGGCGGGGTGGTCAGGACGCTCGTGCGGGAAGCGCTCGTCGGCCAGGTCGTGCGCATTCTCAACGCCGTCGATGACATCGACGATCGTATCGACATCGATCCGGTCGCCGTCGAAGGCCACGACGACCCGGCCGGCGACGGTGTTGACCTCCGCCCACTCGACCCCGTCCAGCACGGCCAGCGCCGCCTCCAGGTGCCCCGCCACCGGATGGTTCTCCGGCCGGTGGATGCCCTTCACCTCGATGTGCGCCCTGCCGTTGCCCGCCCAGCGACGGCGCAGCCGGCGCCCGGGCGAGATCGGCAACTTGCCCGCGATCGCGCTAAGTACAGTGCCCGCCTGGCCGATCACTGAAGCCATCGGCGCTCGCCTGGCGCGGACCCGGATGCAGCAAGCGGTGCCTCGGGCGGCCGCCGCCCCGAGTTGGCCGCGCTAGTGGCCGTGTGCTTGCCTGGACTGCCTCGCGTGCTGCTCGGCAACCCAGGTCCCCGCCCCGACGAGCGCCGCGACCGGCCAGTCCACGATGCCGAGCGCGGCCACCGCGGCAAGGCCGCCCCACCACACGACCGTTCCTGCTGTGCCGCCGGGAAGACGCACCCTCGGCGTGGATGGCGCCGGCGGGCCACCTCTCGGCCCGCTGGAGCCGGCTGGCTCGCCCGCCTGGCGCTGCGAACCGTGCTGCTGTGCGCCACGCGGTCGCGGCACCTGACCCTTCTTGACCCCGGCCCCACTGCGAGCCGATGTGCTCGACGGCATGGCATCGCCCCCCGACTTATCGGGCCGCTGGCCTGCGCGGACCCGGTCTGGTCTGTACTACCTGCTGTACCCAGCACGTACGCGCCCTCACCCGCCGCGTACCCGGTCCGCCGATAAGACGAAACGAGAGGGATCCCTCGCGTTTCTCGCGACTCGGAGATTGCGTGGTGTCCGGTCCGGCGAACTCCCGGAACCCCGCGTCCTGGTGGATCCCTCTCGTCACTGCCATCACAGCGCACCACGTGTCTACTACATAGAGTCGTTTGTCCCCTGTTGCAGGGACCTCGGGGCCAGCTGTGTCTAATGCGGCAAACTGGTGCGCATGGCAGACTCGCCGGCAACCCCTGACATGCTCGCGCCGCGCGCCGTACGCGACATCGCCGATGGCTACGTCAGCGCGCTCACCGAGCTCGACCCCATCCTCGCCACGTCGCTCGGTGTGCGACCAGGCGAGGATCGGCTGCCCGACCTGTCTCCCGACGGCCAGCAGGCCGTCGACGACCTCGCACGATCCGCGCTCGCCAGCCTCGGGACCGTCAACGGCGACCTGTCGGGCGACGAACGCCGCTGCGCGCGGCTGCTCCGCGAGCGCCTCGAGGCTGGCCTCGCGATGAGCGCCCAAGGCGAGCACCTTCGCGCGGTCTCGAACATCTTCGGTCCGCCGCACCGAGTCCGCGGCGCGTTCCTGGACATGCCAGCGGCCAGCGAGGACGACTGGGCGGTCATCGCCCGCCGGATGGCGCGGGTCGGCCAGGCGCTGGGCGAGTACCAGACCTGCCTGACCGAGGGCGCCAAGCGCGGCATGCTCGCGGGCCCGCGAGTCGTGCGGGCCTGTGCCGAGCAGATGGAACAGTGGGCGACCGCGGCCGGCGGCCGCGGCTGGTTCGCCGAGTTCGCGGCGGGAGCCGAGGTTCCTGCTGCCCTGCGGACCGAACTCGACCAGGCTGCGGCGACCGCGAACGAGGCGACCATGGCCCTTGCCCGCTGGCTCGGCACGGTCTATCTGCCGCAGGCCGAGGGCACGCAGGACGGTGTCGGTGCCGACCGGTACCGGGTGTGCGCCAGGCGGTGGACCGGCGCCGACCTGGACCCGCAGGAGGCATACGCGTGGGGCTGGTCTCAGTTCCTCGAACTGCAGGACCAGATGCGCGCTGAGGCCGGCCTCGTGCTGCCAGGCGCGTCTGCTCCGGAGGCGATGCGCCACCTGGAGGACAATGGCGAGGCCATCGACGGCGTCGAGGAGATCAGGGCCTGGCTGCAGGCGATGATGGACCGGGCGATCGCCGACCTCGACGGCACTCATTTCAACCTGGCCGACCCGCTGAAGACCGTGGAAGCAAGGATCGCGCCGCCGGGCAGCGCCGCCGCTCCGTATTACACCAGCCCCTCGCAGGACTTCTCCCGGCCAGGCCGCACCTGGCTGCCGACCCTCGGCAAGACCAGGTTCCCGCTCTGGGGCCTGATCAGCACCTGGTATCACGAGGGCGTCCCCGGCCACCATCTGCAGCTCGCGCAGTGGCGGTACCTGTCGAAGGAGCTGTCGGTCTACCAGACGACCGTCGGCGGGGTGAGCGCGTGCAGCGAGGGCTGGGCGCTGTACGCCGAGCGGCTCATGGATGAGCTCGGCTACCTGTCAGCGCCCGGAGCGAGGCTCGGCTACCTGGACGCGCAGAACATGCGGGCGATCAGGGTCATCATCGACATCGGCATGCACCTGGGGCTGCGGCTGCCCGACGCGTCACCGTTCGCCGCGGGCCAGGTCTGGACGCCCGATCTCGCCCTGGAGTTCTTCACCTCCTACTGCGGGCGCGATCGCGAGTTCCTTACCAGCGAGGTCATCAGATACCTGAGCGGCCCTGGCCAGGCGATCAGCTACAAGCTGGGCGAGCGAGCCTGGCTGGCGGGTCGGGACGCGGCAAGGGCGGCGCACGCGGCCGGCGGGCGCGACTTCGACCTCAAGTCCTGGCACATGTCGGCCCTGTCGCTCGGCTCGCTCGGCCTTGACGATCTCAGCGACGAACTGGCGGCCCTTTAGTTACCGCGCCGTAGTTCTAAGCCACATGCAGATATCCGGCTTACGCTACTGAT
>DASUHI010000194.1:0-5505 GCA_036273575.1 Streptosporangiaceae bacterium
CGTGGATCATCGCCGGCCTGGTGGGCGGGGTCGCCGTCCTCGCGGTGTTCTGCGTCGTCGAGACCAAGATCGCCGAGCCGATGTTCCGGCTCGGGCTGTTCCGCATCCGCGCGTTCGCGGCAGGCAACATGGCGAGCCTGATGGGCTCCATCGCCAGGGGCGGGCTGCAGTTCATGCTGATCATCTGGCTGCAGGGGATCTGGCTGCCGCTGCACGGCTACGACTTCGCGCAGACCCCGCTGCGGGCAGGCATCTTCCTGCTGCCGCTGACGGCGGGGTTCCTCATCGCCGGCCCTGTCTCCGGCTACCTGTCTGACCGGTACGGGCCGCGCCCGTTCGCGACTACGGGCCTGCTGGTCTCCGCCGCCGCATTCGCCGGCTTGCTGATGCTGCCCGTCGAGTTTCCCTACTGGATCTTCGCGCTGATCATCGGCTGCAACGGCCTGGGCTCCGGGCTGTTCGCGTCGCCGAACACGTCGGCCATCATGAGCAGCGTTCCGGCCAGGTATCGTGGCGCCGCGTCAGGCATGCGATCGACGTTCCAGAACTCCGGCATGTCGCTGTCGATCGGCATCTTCTTCTCGCTGATGATCGCGGGCCTGGCGGCCACCCTGCCGCGCACGCTCAGCGCCGGGCTGCGCGCACACGGCGTGCCCGCTGCCCTCGCCGCGCACGTCTCGCACCTTCCGCCGGTGAGCACGCTGTTCGCCTCGTTCCTCGGCTACAACCCGATCGGCAGCCTGCTCAAGCCGACCGGCGCGCTCGCCAGGCTCCCGCGACACGACGCCGCGGTGCTGACCAGCAAGACGTACTTCCCGCACCTGATCTCCGGCCCGTTCCATCACGGCCTGGTGATCGTGTTCGGCGTCGCCATCGCCATGTCCTGTGCCGGCGCGGTCATCTCGCTGCTGCGCGGCGGCCAGTTCTACTACGACGCGACCGAGTCCTCCGCCCGGGCCAGCGGGCAGCCGGACGCAGCGCAGCCTGATCCGGCCGCGGCGGCGTTCTGACCGGTACGATGCCAGCATGCCCCGGTATGAATACCGCTGCCGCGCCTGCGGAGACACGTTCGAGAAGACCCGCCCGATGACCGATTCATCCGCGCCGTGCGCCTGCCCGCAAGGGCACGACGACACCGTGCGGCTGCTCTCCACGATCTCGGTGGGCGGCCGAGCCGGAACCGAGCGCGGACCCTCCGGTGGTGGCGGCTGCTGCGGCGGAGCGTGCGGGTGCCGCTGATCCCCGCCGAGCGGCTCCTCGCCGGCCTGGAGGCCGCGACGGCCACGCTCGCGGGCCAGATCACGACCACCGACCAGGCGCTGCGCGTGCCTACGTGCCCTGACTGGTCGCTGCGGCAGCTAGCCACCCACGTCGGCCGGGCGCACAGGTGGGGCACCGAGATCGTCCGCACCAGGTCGACGACGTTCATCGAGTTCCGTGCCGTGCCAGACGGCAAGGCACCAGAAGGCGCGGCGGGCCAGGCCGCCTGGCTGACCACAGGCGCCGCCGGGCTGATCGCCGCCGTCCGCGCGGCCGGCGAGGACGCGGTCTGGGCATTCGGCAAGCTGGTACCGGCGCCGTTCTGGGCCCGCCGGATGGCGCACGAGACCCTGGTGCACGCGGCCGACGCCACGCTCGCGACCGGTGGCGCGATCGCGATACCGGCCGACCTCGCTGCCGACGCGATCGACGAGTGGCTCACCGTCATGAGCCCGCTCGTCAACGGCCAGAACGACCTGGCCTCGATCCTGCCAGCGGGCACCACGCTCGGCGTCCACCTCACCGACGCCGACGCCGGCTGGCACGTCACCCACGCATCCGACGGGGTGCGAGTGCTGCCTGGCAGCGGAGATGCCGGCGTCACACTGTCCGGTCGCGCCGCCGACGTGCTCCTCGTGCTGATGCGCAGGCTGCCGGTCACGACGCCGTCTGTCAGCGCGTCAGGCGACCGTGCGCTGCTGGATCGCTGGCTCGAGCTGACGGCGTTCTAGGCGGCCTGCCCGCCACCGCCCGGCAATAGCGTCAATCTGCGCATTGTGGTACCTTCCTCGGCTTCGGGCGTCGTATCGGGTCGACGATTCCCGGGTAAGCCCCGCGCGTCAGGCGCGCAGGCCGGCAGGAACGTCCGGAGTAGGCTGGTTCGGCTGGCTGGGGTGACACGAAGCGGGTTGAACTGCGAGGTTGAGCTCTTGCTGAACGGTGTGCACGAGGTCGCCGAGTTCGTTCTGACCGCGGCCGATGACCCGCGCGCGCAAGACCTTCAGCTTCCAGAGGTCTCCGGTTCTCGGTTCACCGTCGCGCCGGCCGGCCAGTCGAGGACGGTGCGGCGAACCTGGCTTGACACCTTCGACTGGCGGCTGTTCAGGGCCGGGCTGACGCTGGAGTACACGACGGGTCGCGGCGGCTCAGGGCTGGCGCTGACCGCAAGGGACGGCGATCTAGTCGCCTCGCAGGACATCGCCGGCGGCGGGTTGCGCTGGCCCGCCAGGATCGAGCAGCTGCCGCTCGGCCCGCTGCGTGAGCACCTGGCTCGCGTCGTGGGAGTCAGGGCCCTGCTGCCGGTCGTCAGGGCCACCAGCGTGCAGAGCAGACACAGGGCGCTCAACGGCGACGCGAAGACGATCGCGATCGTGACGACCGAACGGCTGACCCTCACCCAGCCTGCCAGGGCGCGGGCTGAGGCCAGGGTCACGATCAGCCCGCTGCGCGGCTACGTGGCACAGGCGACCAGGCTCGCCGACGAGATGGCCAGGGCACCGGGTGTCGACACGGCCGACCAGTCGGCGTTCGAGTCAGCACTGCGGGCCGCAGGCCGCAAGCCCGTCGATTACACCAGCAAGATCGACGTGCGGCTGAGCGCCGACATGCCTGCAGCGCTGGCCGTCTGCACGGTGCTGACCAGGCTCTTCATGACCGCTCAGGCCAACATCTCCGGCACCATCCGCGACGTAGACACCGAGTTCCTGCATGACCTGCGGATCTCGGTGCGGCGGACAAGGTCGGTGCTCAAGCTGGCCGGGTCAGTGCTGCCCGCTGGCCTGGCCGACCGGTACAGGCCCGAGTTCAAGTGGCTCGGCGACCTCACGACTCCCACCCGGGACCTGGATGTGTACCTGCTCGGCTACCCGGCCATGGCGGGCAAGCTGGTCGGAGGGGGCGAGCCTGAACTCCATCCCTTCCACGACTACCTCGCCAGGCAGCGCGCCGCCGCCCAGCGCCAGCTCGCCAGGGGCCTGCGCTCGGCCAGGTACACAAGGCTCGCCATGACCTGGCAGCAGGACCTCAAGCAGGTGGCGGCGGCTCCGGGTCGGCGCCCTGCCACGGGCAGGTTCGCGGCGGGAAGGATCACGCGAGCGCACCAGCGCGTGCTGCGCGCCGGCGGCGCCATCGACGCTGCCTCTCCCCCGCAGGCGCTGCACGACCTGCGCAAACTCTGCAAGGAACTGCGGTACCTGCTGGAGGTGTTCGCGTCGCTGCACGACCCGGCCGATCAGTGGCGCGCCGTCAACGAGCTGAAGGCACTGCAAGACTGCCTCGGCGAATTCCAGGACACTGAGGTGCAGCGCGCCTTCGCCGCGAAGATGATGGCCGAAGCCAGCGCGCCTGCCGAAACGCTGCTCGCGATGGGCGAGATCGCCGCCGGACTCGCAGTCAGGCAGCGAGCCGCCAGGGGCGAGTTCGCCGGGCTGTTCTCCGGCTTCGCCAGCGCCAGGAGCCGGGCCAGAATCGAAGCGCTGACCAGGGCGGCATCGTGAAGGTACTCGCGACCTACAACATCAAGGGCGGCGTCGGCAAGACGGCGACCGCGGTCAACCTCGCCTACCTCGCCGCCGCGGACGGCTATCGCGTGCTGCTGTGGGACCTGGACCCGCAGGCCGCCGCCAGCTTCCTGTTCCGGGTCAGGCCGCGGGTCAAGGGCGGCGGCAAGGCCCTCATCGCCGGCAAGCGGCCGGTCGACGACGCCATCAAGGCCACCGACTTCGAGAACCTTGACCTGCTCCCAGCCGACTTCACCTATCGCAACCTGGACCTGCACCTGGACAGTGAGCGCAAGTCGGCGAGCAGGCTCAGGGGCCTGCTCACGCCGCTGCGGCGCGAGTTCGACCTCGTCGTCCTCGACTGCCCGCCGGGCATCTCGCTGCTGTCGGAGAACGTGCTGCGCGCTGCCGACCTGCTGCTCATCCCGCTGATCCCGACCACGCTCTCGGTGCGCACGCTGGATCAGCTCACGGAGTTCGTTGCGAGCCTGGACCGGCACCGGCCGCGCATCCTGGCCTTCTTCTCGATGGTCGACAGGCGCAAGCGGCTGCATCGCGAGATCGCTGAGGAACTGCCGGCTAAGCGTGACGACGTCGCCACGACCGTCATACCGGCACTGTCAGCGATCGAGCGGATGTCCGTGCAGCGGGCGCCGGTGACCGCGGTCGCGCCGCGCAGCCAGGCGGCCAGATACTACCGCGACTTGTGGCGGGAAACGTGCGCAATTATCGGGCTTAACCAAGCTCATCCAGGAAGCTGAGGATCGCGGCGCTGACCTCTCCTGCGCGCTCTTGCTGGGTCCAGTGCCCGCAGCCGGGCAGCGTCCTGGTGAGTCTCAGCTCCGGCACCACGCCCCTCAGCTGGTCGAGCAGCGAGGCTCCGCCGAGGAAGCTGACGGTCAGGTCCTTGTCCCCCACCACGAACGCGGCTGGCACGGTGACCGGCGCGTGCTTCCACGGCGCCATCAGCTCCCACGTCAGGTCCATGGCGCGGTACCAGTTCAGCGGCTTCGTGAAGCCGGAATCGGTGAACTGGGCGGCAAAGACGTTGATGTCACGCTCTGTAAGCCAGCCAGGCAGCTCGCCTGGCAGCGGGCAGATGTCAAGGAACCCGCCGCCGGGCGGGACGACGGGAGCGCCGCCGACGCCCGCGTCGCCCGAGGCGGCGAACAGCAGCCGGCGAAACGTGTCATGCGGGTCGCGAGCCAGCTCAGCGTCCGCGACGCCAGGCTGCTGGAAGTACGAAATGTAGAATCCGTCGCCGAACAGCGCGCGGAGGGCAGGCACCGGCGGCATGCTGCCGCGCGGGCTATACGGGACGCTCAGGCCGATGACGCCCGAGACCCGGTCAGGACGCAGCAGTGCAGTGTTCCAGGCGACCGGTGCGCCCCAGTCGTGGCCCGCGACCACGGCCCGCTCCGCGCCAAGGCCGTCCATCAGGCCGATCACGTCGCCGGTCAGGTGCAGCATCGTGTACTTCTCGGCCGCGTCGGGCCCGCCGGTTCTGCCGTACCCGCGCTGATCGGGCGCGACCGCGTGATAGCCGGCGGCCGCCAGCGCTGTCAGCTGGTGCCGCCAGGAGTACCAGGACTCGGGAAAACCGTGCAACAGCAGCACGAGCGGCCCGGCACCCGCCTCCGCGACATGCACGGAGAGGTCGCCGACATCGATCACACGGTGCGTCACGCCCGCTACGGGAGATTCGTCAGGCTGCATAGCCGGAGGATAGCGGCGGCTAGCCCGACCC
>DASUHI010000195.1:0-7028 GCA_036273575.1 Streptosporangiaceae bacterium
TCATGTATGTCAACACTTGTTTCCTAACGGTTTGTGGTGTCCCATGGGGGCAGCGGACAAGGGAGGGCGATGCTCACGGCTGGAGGCCAGGTCGGCGGGGGAGCCGCGGCTGACGAGAGCCCGAGGATCGGAGCGCAGCTGCGCGCCGCCAGGCAGGCGGCGCGCATGAGCATGGCCGACGTGGCGGAGCAGAGCGGCCTGACCAAAGGCTTCCTGTCCAAGCTGGAACGGGACCTGACCAACGTGTCCGTCGCGTCGCTGATCAGGCTCTGCGACACGCTCGGCATCTCCGTCGGGTCGCTGTTCCAGGCCGCGAAGGGCGAGGTCGTCAGGAAGGGCGAGTACCCGCCGATCAACTTCGGCGGCGAGGGGATCAGGGAGTACCTGCTCACGCCCGCGGGAGAGAAGCGTGTGCAAGCCATTCTGAGCGAGATCGAGCCCGGCGGCGGCAGCGGGGCCGAGCCCTATTCGCTTCCCACCGACGTGGAGTTCGCGATCGTGCTGGCGGGCCAGCTACAGGTCGTCGTGGCGGGCGAGCAGCTCACCCTCGACGCAGGTGACGCCTTCACCTTCCAGTCCCGCACCGAGCACACGTTCGGTGTCCCGCCGGCGGCCGGCCCGACGACGGTGCTGTGGGTGTTCTCGCCTGCCCTGCCCGACCACGGATTTGACGTGCGCCTGCTGGCCAGGGAGCAGGCCAGGGCCAGGGCGCGGCCGGCCCGCGCGGCCGTGCGGAGCAAGCGCCAGGCAGACGGGGCCGCCGAATGAGAATGATCGTCGTGGGCGGCGGCGTGACCGGCGCGGCGTGCGCGTACACGGCCGCCAGCCTGGGCGCTGAGGTCGTGCTGGTCGACGCCGGTCTGCCCGGCCAGGCCACCGCGGCGGGCGCCGGGATCATCTGCCCGTGGTCCTCGCGCGTGGACGACAAGGCTTGGTACGCCTTCGCGTGCGCGGCGGCCCGCGACTACCCTGCGCTCGTGGCCGAGCTTGCGGACGGCCCCGGAGGCGAACCCGCGGGCGTGTCGTACCGCAAGGTCGGGGCCCTGATGCTGACCAGGGACGGCGACGAGGCCGCGCGCGAGTGCGAGCGACTGCGCACGGGGCTGGCAGCCACGCCCGAGATGGGCGAGGTTCGTGTCGTCGACGCGGCGGAGGCCATGGAGCTGTTCCCGCCGCTGCGTCCCGGGTCGGCGGCGGTGTACGTCGGCGGGGCCGCGCGCGTGGACGGCAGACGGCTGCGCGAGGCGCTGATCGGGGCCGCGCGCGCCAAAGGTGCCGGCGTGGTCGCGGGCCGGGCCGCGCTCACGACCAGGGCGGGGCGCGTCACAGGCGTCGAGGTCGGCGACCAGGCGCTGCCCGGAGACGTGGTGGTCGCCGCCGCCGGGGCCTGGACGGCTTCCCTGGTCGCCCCCCTTGGCCGCGAAGTCCGGGTGACGCCGCAGCGCGGGCAGATCGTGCACTTGAGCCTGGAGCCGGCGGACACCACCCGCTGGCCCGTCGTGCTGCCCGGGTGGAGCGGCCACTACCTGCTCGCGTTCGACAACTCGCGTGTCGTGGCGGGCGCGACCAGGGAGACGGGATCGGGATTCGACCCGCGCGTGACAGCGGGCGGCGTGCACGAGGTGCTGACGCGCGCCCTGGAGGTCGCACCAGGGCTTGCCGACGCCAGCCACGTGGAGACCAGGGTCGGCCTACGGCCCGCGGGTCCTGACATCCGGCCGCTGCTCGGCCCTGCTGGCACCGACGGCCTCGTGGTCGCGACCGGGCTCGGCGCGGTCGGCCTGACGCTCGGCCCGCTGGCTGGATCGGTCGCGGCCAGGACGGCGCTCGGCGTGGCGCACCCGTTCGATCTCACGTCGTTCGACCCGCTGCGCTGACCAGCCGCGACCGAGGGAGGCGTCATGCTGCAAGACCGGTACGGACTTCGGGACCTCGCCGCGCCGTGGTACGCGGGCAGCGCGTCGTTCCTGCGGGCGCCGTGGGTCTCCCCTGGGGCGGTGCCCGACGGGTACATCGCCGTCGCCGGGATGCCTGTCGACCAGTACGCGACGACCGCGGGCCACACCGGCATGCGGCACGGGCCGCGGAAGATCAGGGAGGCGTCGCTGTTCCTGGCCGGCTATCACGGCATCCAGTCAGACGTCGGCATCAGCGACTTCCAGACCGGGATCGTGCGCGCATGGCCGCAGCCGCTGCCGCTGGTCGACACCGGCGACGTGCCCGTGCTCCCGAACGACACCGCCGCCCAGGTCGCTCCCGCCGTCGAGCACCTAGCCGCGGCGAGCCGCACCAGCGCCCTGACCGTCACGCTCGGAGGCGACCATTTCGTGGCGTACCCGGCGACCCTCGGCGTGATGACGGGGCTGCGGGACCGCCGACCCGGCATCCGCCTCGGCTACCTGCACGTCGACTCGCACACCGACTTCGTCGACTTCCATCACCAGAGCGGGCGGTTCCACCACGGCTCGGCTGCCAGGCGGGTCTCCGAGATCCCCGAGCTCGCCAAGATGGCGTGGTTCGGCGTCAATGCGATGACGCAGCCCGGTCAGGTCACGGTCATGTACGAGCGCGGTTTCCGGGTGGCCACGGCCAGCTACGTCGAGACGGTGGGACCGCGCGATGCGATGACGAGGGTGCTCGATTACCTGCTGGACGGCACCGACGCGCTCTACGTCAGCGTCGACATCGACGTGGTCAACTCCGCCGACGCGCCCGCGACGTCCGCCCCCGGCTACCGCGGCATCTCGGCCAGGGCGCTCGCCGAGGCGCTCGGCACGCTGGCCGACGTGCCAAGCCTGGTCGGCCTCGACTTGTGCGAGGTCAATCCCGAGTTCGACCTGTCCGGCAGGACAGAACTGCTCGCCGTGGACGCCGTGCTCGCGGTGATCGGGGACCGGATCTTCGACCGGGCAGGCGAGCTGCCCGCGGAGCAGCTGGCGGCTATCCTCTTCAGCCCAGGCGGCTAGCGGCGGGCGTTCAGCTCGTCGATCATCGCGACCCGGGCGGTGAGCCCGCGACGGTCGCAGACAGCCCGCTGCAGGTGCAGGGGCGGCACCCGGAGCTGCCAGCCGCGCCATCGCACGGTCTCGAGCTGGCTCGCGGCGACCGGGCCGAAATCGGTCACCTGAGGCTGATCGGCCGCGGCCGTCATGCCGCCCGCCCATTCGACCCTGGCGTACAGGAACGCCCGGCCCCACCAGATGCTGAGCGGCCATTCGGCTGTCGCGACCGGCTCGAGGATGACGTCGGCGAGCAGATCGCCGACCCGGATCGCGTCGGCGTCGTCGGTGATCAGGTCGAGGTCGTGCGGCGTGAGCGGCGCGCCGCGCACCGCGAGGGCCGCGCTGCCGCCGAGGAACCAGCCGACGCCGCCAGCCTCGAAGCGGCTGCACAGCTCGTCCAGCGCGTCCTGCCAGGGCACCGGTTCCAGCCCGGCGGCCTGCCGGAGCAGCGGCGACATGAACGTCCTGAGGTTCGCTAGCGCCGGCTCTGCCACGGCGGCCTCGCACGCGATCTGCCGCCCCCACGCACCGCCGGACCGCTGCCAGGCCAGCGCCTCCATCGTGGCGTCGAATCGCGGATCGACGTCGAATGCCAGGAACTCACACCTGCCGTCGCCGACGTCCCTGAGCTCATATCGCATGACCGTCTCCTTCGCAGCAGGAACGGCCAGAGCCTAAGGGCGCGCTGCGACAGTGCGTCGGATTCGCGGGTAGATGAATCGTTCGCCACGGCCAAGGGCGACTTACCTTTCCGACTGTGATTCAGGTGCACCTCACGGTCAGCGATCTGGCAAGGACGCGGTTCGCGTACTCCCCGCTCGCGGAGGTTGGTGAGAGCCTCTACCTGCTGTCGTCTGGCATCATCTACGGCCTGCACCGACTCCCAGCTCGAACGGCTTCGCGCGATTCCGAGCGAGGCCTTTGCTGCCGAGCTGAGGTCGGTCTGGCGCGGAGGGCCGCCGCCTGCCAGGATCACCGAACTGATCGATGCCGGGATCGGCGGCCCGCACCTCCTCGCCCACGCGCTGCAGGACTACTGGGCTGCGGCGATCGAGCCGCACTGGCGCCGTCAGCGTCAGGACTTGAGCGCCGTCTCCCAGCTGGCCGGGAACTGCGGAGGGAGCAGGCCCGATGGGATGTCGTAGCGGTTGTTGGCAGCAGGCACGCCGGTGGCCTGCAGAAGTTCCTCGAAGTTCAGCCCGACATTGGTCGGGAACGGGCCGGCGCCGCTGATGCCGCCGGCCTCGGCGAGCTGCGACTCGGCGGTGAAGCCGCTGGCCATCGCCCAGCCGAACTCGATGCCGGCGCCCCCGTCGTACATGCCGGCGATGACGGTGCCGGCGGTGACGTGCTGTCCGGGAGAAACCGTGGGGCGCACGTCCTCGGCCAGGAAGACCATCAGCCCTTTCGCCGGCCCATCGGTCAGCTGGTAGGTGATCCACCCGCCGCCTGGCCAGCCGTAGTTGGTCGCCGTCGCGTTCGTGATGACGGCGTCGCCGAGGGCGTAGATGGGGCCGGTTCCGCCGAAGTCCACGCCCTGGTCAATGCGCTCTGGGATGAGGCCGGAGACGTCTCGGAGCGGGTTCTCGTACACAGCGTGCGGCGCCTCATGCTTGCGCGTCTGGCGCGCCGTCGGTGACGGGCCCGGGCTGCTGGCCTTGGGAGTGCCGGTCTTGGCTGGGCTGCCGGCCTGCGGATGCGAGGCGGCCGAGCTCGCGTCGCGGTCATGTCCCGCAGACGGCGTCTGCGATCCTCCGATTAGCGTGCCATCGTTGCCGTGGCTGAGCACGGCCGCCTGGCCGACTCCGACGTCGCCCGCCCAGTGGGTCGCGATCGGGGCCGCAGCGGCGATGATGACCGCGCCCGTGACTGCGGCGGCGGTCTTGCCTGGGTGAATCTGAAGCGCGGTGACGACTGGCGATGGCTTGCGATGCCGGGCCGGGGCGGACTGCCTTGCGGCAGGCCGTTTCGACTTGCGGTGCTTGGCGGACCTGCTCGACACGTCGAGGCCTCCGGTCTGGGCGCACTGCCTGCGCTCGGTGGTCGCCCACGAACCGCCGTCGGGTCATGGACGGCGGCATTCTGGGCGCCGTGCACGCCGACCTTCGGAAAGACGCCTTCGCTGTCGTCACGCACGGTAGGTTGTCGGTCACCAAGGATGCACCATTGAAGGTCTCAGCAAGGCTTAAACACGAAATCTCGGTAACTCTCAGCCGATTTAACTCATTGACTTCTGTTTCAGGCATTGCTGCCAAGACCGGCATCAGACGCAATCCACATCGATCACGCCTGAACTCCCTCGATACCAGCAGGTCCCGACGGCTCGCCCGCGTACCGCGTATCTGTGACAGGCATCACAGTGCGTGACCTCCGCCGTCCGAAGGCGTCCGCCATTGACGCGATGGGCGGCGGCGTACAGTCGGGCTAATGCGGCTGACCGTTCTCGGCGGCTGCGGTGCCTGGCCCGAGGCGGGCCAGGCCTGTGGCGGCTACCTCCTCGAACACGATGGCTACCGCCTGGTGATCGACCCGGGCTACGCGACGCTGCCGCGGCTCCTTGAGCACATGCCGGCGGCCGGGGTCGACGCCGTGCTGATCAGCCACGGGCACCCCGATCACTGCGCGGACCTGAACCCGCTGCTGCGGGCGCGGGCGCTGGCTGACGATCCGGTGCCAGCGCTGCCGGTCCACGCGCTGCGCGGCGCGCTCGACGCCGTGCTCGCGCTCGACCGCCCCGGCATGCTGGCCGACGCCATCGACCTGCGCGAGATCGTTCCTGACAGCCCGCTGCGGGCCGGCCCGTTCAGCGTCGTGACCACGCTATTGCCGCACTGGCTGCCAAACGCCGGGATGCGGATCGAGGCCGGCGGCTCCGTGCTCGCCTACACCGGCGACAGCGGGCCGGTGCAGGAGATCGCCGAGCTCGCGCGCGGGGCCGGCCTGCTGCTCGCGGAGGCCACGTACCCGGACCGGGTGCCCGGCGACAGCGTGGGGTATCTCTCCAGCGCGCGCGACGCCGGCCGGTGGGCCGCGGCGGCTGGAGCGGGCGGCCTGCTGCTCACGCACCTGTGGCCGGGATCCGACCACGCCGCGGCGGCGTCGTTCGCGCGAGAGTCGTACGCCGGACCCGTGGACGTGGCCAGTGCAGACATGGTGTTCGAGGTCGGCTAGCGTAGTTTTGCTGCTATGACGGTTAGCTTCGCGACCATCGGCGTGATCCCGCGATGACGGCCCCCCAGGACGTCACCGGCCTCGTCGGGAGGTCTGCCGCGGCCTACGCGCGCGGCGTTCCCGAGCATCCCGCCGACGACGGTTTCTTCGGCCCGCGCAGCGTCACCTGGCGTTCGGCCGGCGATCTGTCGGCCCCTGTCGCCGGGCTGCGCGCGCTGATGCTGCAGGCCCTGCACCCGCTGGCGATGGCCGGCGTCGACCAGCACAGCGACTGGCGTGCGGACCCGGTCGGCAGGCTGGCCGCTACGTCCGGCTACCTGGCCACCGTCAGCTTCGGCGAAAAGGGGGTCGCCGAGCGCGTCGCCGAGCGGGTGCGCAAGATCCACACCACTGTCTCGGGCACCGACACCGTCACAGGCAAGCCGTACGCCGCCAGTGATCCTGCGCTGCTCCTCTGGGTGCACGCCGCCCTCGTCGACTCGAACCTCACCGCCAGGTCGCTGTTCGGCGCCGCGCTGCCGACCGCCGACGCCGATCGGTACGTCGCCGAGATGGTTGTGTCCGCCGAGCTAGTCGGCGTGCCGCGGGACGTGGTGCCGGCTACCCTCGCACAGCTCGCCGGCTACATCGATTCGGTCAGGCCCGAGCTGAGGTGCACGCCCGCAGCCACCGAGTCCATGGCCTTCCTGCTTGACCCTGCGGGGCTGGACGAAGACGTCGCCGAGATCTGGCAGGACATCAGGGACGGCGCGGTCGGCTCGCTGCCCGAGTGGGCCGCGCGCATGTACGGATACGACCGCCCGGCGCTGACCCGGGAGCGGTGCACGCAGATCAGGCAGGCGCTCGGGGTGCTCG
>DASUHI010000196.1:0-5335 GCA_036273575.1 Streptosporangiaceae bacterium
GATCTCGCCTACCTCGATCCTGGCCGCGATGTGGTTGGCAACCTGGATGTAAGCGAAGTCAGGACCGAGCGGGTCTATGACCGACACGTGATCAACGTAGGCGCTCTGCTAGCTGCGTAAACCTGAGCTAGCTCTGCGTGCTCATAAAGCTCTCATGGCTAGCAGTGCTCTAGGTGCTATATAGTTAATCCATGACAGTTTCATGGCAGACCGTCAGGACACCTTCGACCGCACCGGCTGAAGCCGGACTCGCGAGCGGTCCAGACAACACAGACGAGCGAGTCAGGGACGGCCCGGAACCAGACCCCGGGGACGCCGACATAGTGACCCCGCTCCCCCACGTGTTCACGGACGGCGACGCACGGCGGGCGGCGCTGCGGGAGCTCGTGCTCCGCGCCCTGATCTGATCGGGTCAGGCGTCCAGGCTGAGGACCATGGTCGGACGCTCGATCACGTGGTCCTCGCGCAGCGGCCTGACGGCCGTGCCGATGGCGAAGAACTCGGTCGTGTGGCCGCCCCACGTGTGCGAGTGCTGCCGGAGCTGCACGCCCACGATGCCTTCCGCGTGCAAGGCCTCGGCCTCGGCCTGCATCCTGGTCATCGCGAGCTCGCGGGCGTCGTAGAGCGCCTGGGTGAACTGCTCGATCTCCACGTTGCGGCCGATGTTGCCGATCACGCTGCCGAGCCGCTGGTGCGCGATGTGGTAGACGCAGGAGCCCATCACCATGCCGAGCGGCGCATACCCCGCCCTGATCAGGGTCCAGAAGTCCTGCCCCGACAGGTCGGACGTGAACGGCAGGTCCTTGTTGTTGCGCCAGTTCGTCACGCCGCCACCGCCGGCGTTCGGCTCCGCCTTCACCGCCGTGCCGACCGCGATGAACTCGGCGATGTCGGAGCCGAACTCCTTCATCTCGACGTCGAGCCTGACGCCTACGACGCCGTCCGCGCCGAGCGTCTTGGCCTCAACCTCCATCCGCGTCATCGCGAGCTCCCTGGCGTGGTACATGGCCTGGGACAGCACGTCGAGCTCCTGGTTCTTGCTCCAGCGGCCGATCTGCAGCCCGACGTGGTAGATCGAACTGCCGAGGACCAGGCCGAGCGGCCGGAAGCCGGCCTCCCTGACCAGCAAGAACTCGTTGACCGACAGGTCGGACGTGAAAATGCCCCCTGCCTTGCCTGGCTGCAGTTCCGCGAGCCGCCTGATCGCGTCCTGCGGTACGCCCATCGCCCCGAACTCGGCGGCTTCCTTCTGGTCAGTCATGCTGCTCCCTTGGGATTGCAGTTCATCCGCCGTGCCATCAGACCTTGCCGAGCCTGACCCTCGCGGCCTGCCTGCGCTGCGGGTCGAGCGACAGGATCGCCAGGCTCGGCCGCTCGGCCCCCCGCTGCGACTTCTTGAAGTGCGTGATCGCGGTGCCCACGATCGTCACCTCGGCGACGTGGTCGCGGGCGCCTTCCTGGGCCGGGCACTCGTGCTCGCCCACCTGCATGTCCATCGACTGGATCACCACGCCCTCGGCACCGAGCGCCCGCACGTCCCGCCGCAGCTGGTCCCTGGCGTCGTGCCTGGTCTGGTTGATCAGGTCGGTGTAGCCGGTCACCTCGGTGTTGCCGCTCATCCACCGGCTGGTCTGGTTCCTGGTGATCCAGTCGTCGTGCCGCGCGCCGATCGAGATCCCCAGCGCCAGCCCGACCGGCACCACGCCGTCCCCGATCAGCTTCGCGAAGTCCTGGCCGGAGACGTCGGAGGTGAACGGCCGCCGCAGCGCCATCGCGCCCGGCGCCTTGACCGCCGTGCCGATGGCCTTGAACTCCAGGCCGCCGGCCGGGAACCGGCCGATCGTCAGCCGGACGCCGACCACTCCGTGCCCGCCGAGCGCAGAGCACTCGGCCGTCATCCGCCCGATGGCCGCCCGCCGCGCCGCGTACATCGTCTGCACGAGCGGACCGTACGCGCTGCCGGAACCCGAGCTGGACAGCGCGGTCGACGCGCCCTGGTAGCCAGCCCAGCCGGTCGCGAACCTGTTGTAGCTGCCGAAGTACGCGTAGCTCGGGCAGCCGTAGCCGCCGCGGTAGCCGATGTTGTAGACCGCGGCGCCGAGCACCTGCCCGACCGGGTCGAACCCGGCGCTCTTGATCGCCGCGAACTCGTCGGTCGTGAGCGCGGAACCCCAGGTCCCGCTCGCCTTGATCTCGGCCATCCGGGCCTGCGCGGCCGGCGGAAGCCCCTGGCCGGTCCATGGAGAAGTCACGGTGAACGCCCTTCGCGCTGTCTGTGCGCCGCGTTCCCGACTCTACCCGCGCCTACCGGTCGTCCTGAGAGTCCCACTCCTGGTTCCTGCGCCGCACGGTATCGAGCGCCCGCGCGGCGTCCTCGCGGGTCGGATACGGGCCGAGACGGTCCTTGCCAGGACATCCGGCGTCCGGCTCTACGGTCTGATGCTTGAGGCAGAACCACCAGTGCTGCTCAGTGTCCATGCGAACTAGACTCTCAGATCATGGTCACCACGTTGCAGCCCGGCCGTGTCTCGCCGATGCGCCAGGTTCCCGCGCAGATCAAGCGGCCTGAATACGTCGGCAAGAAGCGCCCGAGAATCGGCGAGCCCAATGTCAAGGACGCGCAGACCATCGACGCGATGCGGGTTGCCGGCCATATCGCGGCGCTTGCGCTGGCCGAGGTCGGCAAGCACGTCAAGCCCGGTGTGACCACGGACGAACTCGATCAGGTTGGCCACGACTTCCTCCTCTCCTGCGGCGCCTATCCGAGCACGCTCGGGTATCGCGGCTACCCGAAATCGCTGTGCACGTCACTGAACGAGGTCATTTGTCACGGCATTCCTGACGACACCGTTGTGGCCGACGGCGACATTGTCAATATCGACATCACCGCGTTCATCGGCGGCGTTCACGGCGACACGAACGCCACCTTTCTCGCGGGCGACGTCGACGAGGAATCGCGGCTGCTCGTCGAGCGAACCCGCGAGGCCACGATGCGCGCCATCAAGGCGGTCGCTCCTGGCCGGGCGCTGAACGTGATCGGCCGGGTGATCGAGTCGTACGCCCGGCGGTTCGGCTACGGGGTCGTGCGCGACTTCACCGGGCACGGCATCGGCACGACGTTCCACTCAGGTCTGATCGTGCCGCACTACGACGACCCGGACGCCGACACGATCATGGAACCCGGGATGACGTTCACGATCGAGCCGATGCTCACGCTCGGCACGATCGAGTACGACCTGTGGCCGGACGGGTGGACGGCCGTGACCAGGGACCGCAGGCGAACCGCCCAGTTCGAGCACACCGTGCTCGTCACCGACACCGGCCACGAGATCCTTACTCTCCCCTAGCGACGGGGTGAACAGGACCCACCCACCGCTCGCCCTCGCTACCGCCGGTGCTGTGCCCGTGACAAGCGCGCTAGGCGCCGCCGAGGGGCCCGGCCTTGACCCTGGCCTGGACGCCTTCCCACCAGTCCGGCTCTGGCCGCGCCGTCTCGATCCACCAGGTGGCTCCCGCGTCCGCGTACGGCCCGGCCAGACCGGGCAGCGCGGCCGGCTCCGCCGCGACCTCCGCCCAGACGACCATGTCGTACCCGGTGCTCGTGCTCGTGTCCTGCGCCGCCCGCCGCGCCGCGATCTGGCCGGTCACATCCGCGATGTCGGAGGCGGACGGCCTGATCAGGCCGTCCGCCTCCGACCACCTGATCGGCACGAAACCGTCCCACCGCGCGGCGCGCGCGATCGGGCGCGGCGCCGGCAGCACGCCCGCGACCCAGACCGGGATCCGCGGCCGCTGCACGGGCGTCGGCCTGAACCGCACGCTGTCGACGTTCAGGTGCCTGCCCGCGTAGGAGAACCGCTCGCCGCTCCACAGGCCAGCGAGCACGTCGAGCCCCTCGTCGAGCAGTTCCCCCCGCTCCCGGTCGCCCGACGGCTCACCGAAGATCCCGAAGTCGCCGTAAGCTGGCGAGCCGATACCGACGCCGAGCACGACCCTGCCGTCGCTGAGCAGGTCCAGCGTCGTGGTCTGGCGCGCGAGCTGCCACGGCCGGCGCCGCGGCACGGGCGTGACGACGGTGCCGATCGTGATCCGGCTAGTCCTCGCCGCCACGACCGACAGCACCGCCCACGGGTCCTGGACCGGCGGGCCGTCGCCCCTGTTGGAGAACACGATGTGATCCCAGAGGAAGTAGCCGTCGAAGCCCGCTTCCTCGGTCGCCACCCCGAGCTCGATGAGGTCGTTCGGGTCAGAATGGAAGTTCGGCACCGCGATGCCGTGCTTGAGGCCGGCCAGCCCGTCCCCCTCACTCATCCGACCCGGCTCCGGTCGCAGTAGCCCGCGCCGGCGTGCAAGATCCGCTTGAGCGCCGCGGGCCCGCCGACGCGCACCTCGCGGTGCACCCTGGCGAGGTCGCGCTGCACCGCGGCATCGCCGTCGAAGGCCTGGCAGCAGCGTTCTGGCTCGACGTTCGCGAGCGCCAGGATCGCCCCGGCGCCGCCCATCGGCCCCGCGAGCGCGAGCAGCGCCGACGAACCCACGTAGGTCGGGCCCCTGTACTCGGCGAGCTCGTCAAGCAGCCGGTCCGCGCTGCCCGACGAGTCCTTGATCCCCGCGATGGGCAGCCCGGGCAGCGCCGCGACGGGAACGCCGGGCGCCGAGATCCACGGCACGTGGTACGCGAACACAGGCCGGCCGCAGGCTGCCGCGCTCAGCGCCTCGTAGTGCTCGGTCACGAAGGCCGCATAGCGGCCAGAGTCCGCGTCCGCGTCCGGGTTCGGCGGAGGGAACGCCAGCACCGCATCCGCGCCCGCATCCAGGGCAGCCTTGCCGAGCGCGGCGGAGGCGTCGGTCGTCGCCGTGCCAGTGCCCGCGATCACGGGCACGTCCGCCGGGACGGCTTTCCGGACGGCGCCGATCAGCGCGACGCGCTCGTCGGGCGTCAGCGTGCCCGCCTCGCCCGTGGTGCCGGCGACCAGCACAGCGCGCATGCCGCGCCGGGCAAGGTCGGCTGCCAGCGTGGCGGTCGCCGCGGGATCGACGGCGCCCGCTTTGTCGAAGATCGTTACCAGCGCCACGCCGACCCCGTGAAAGAGCACGCCGGGCTGACCCTCGCCAGCGCCGCGCCCGCGAGCACCGGAACCGCCAGAACCGGCACCGCCGCGACCACTGTCCGCACCGTTTGTTTTGCCCGCGTCGCCGCTCGGGCCCGCCATCTCGCCGTTCTCCACCCGCACCTCCGCCTCAACGAGCGACCCATCCGTAGCGCCCCATCTGCAGGCCTAGGCGACCCATCCGAAGGCAACGCTGTACGCCCGGTCCCGCTGCTGCCATACTA
>DASUHI010000197.1:0-3194 GCA_036273575.1 Streptosporangiaceae bacterium
CTGACCTACGTGGTGATGAACCTGCTCCCGGGCGACACGGCTCAGGTGCTGCTCGGCGCCAACGCCACGCCCGCCCAGGTCCATCAGCTGGAAATCAGGCTGCATCTGAACGAGCCCTTCTGGGTGCGGTACGGCGGCTGGCTTGGTGCCACCATCCATGGCAACCTGGGCACGTCGCTGGCCAGCGGCGAGAACGTGACCACGATCCTCGGCCAGCGGCTGCCCGTCACCGCCGAGCTGCTGATCTACGCCTTCGTCGGGTCGATCGTGCTCGCCGTTCTCCTCGGCGTGCTCGCCGCGCGCAGGCCGAACGGCATCGCCGACCGGTTCAGCGTCGTGATCAGCATGACCGGGCTATCGGTCGCGCCCTACGTTCTCGCCGTCGTGCTGGTCTATGTCTTCGCGGTCAGGCTCCAGTGGTTCCCGGCCATCGGGTACACGCCGCTGACCGTCGACCCGCTCGAGAACATCAGGTCGCTGACCCTTCCTGCCATCGCGATCGGCTTCCCGCTGTTCGCCGTCTACACCCGGCTGCTGCGAGCGGACATCGTCGAGCAGATGCAGCGCGAGGACTACATCGTGACCGCGCGCGCCAAGGGCGTGCCGCAGTGGCACATCCTGATCAGGCACGCGCTGCCGAACTCGATGTTCGGCCTGATCACGCTGGTCGCACTCAACCTGGGCGCGCTGGTGGGGGCGGTGGCGATCATCGAGCCGATCTTCTCGCTGCCCGGTGTCGGCGCGATCTTGATCTCGTCCATCACCAACCACGACGTGCCCATCGTCGAGGGCGTCGTGCTGGTGTTCGCCGTGGTCGTGGTGGTGGCGGCGCTGGCCGCCGACCTGCTGTACGCGGTGCTCGACCCGAGGATCCGGTATGAGCGCTCCGCTACCTGACCTGCTGCCGGCGGCCGGCGCCACCCCAGCCGCCCCCGTGCGGAAGAAGACCCGCGGCCAAGCCAGCCCGCTGCGGATCTGGCTGCCCCTCGGCTTCCTCGTCCTGCTGGCCGCGGCGTGCTTCATCTGGCCGCGGATTTACCCGGTCCCCAAGCCGGTGGGCGGCAGCATCCTGGAGGCCGGCCTGCCGCCGCTGTCGCCGGGCCACATCCTCGGCACCGACCCGAACGGCAACGATGTACTGTCCCGCATCCTGTACGGGGGACAGGTCTCGTTCGAGGTCGGGTTCAGCGTCACTGTCATCGGCCTCGTCGTCGGGAGCCTGCTCGGCATGGCCGCCGGCTACTGGCGCGGCGCCGTCGACACGACCATCTCCCGGACGCTCGACGTGCTGATCGCGTTTCCCGCGCTCGTGCTCGCGCTAGCCATCGCCGAGGGCCTGGGGCCCAGCGAGCTGCACGTGATCTGGGCCCTAGCCATCTTCAGCATCCCCGCCTTCGGCCGGATCGCCCGCAGCGGCACCCTGGCCATCCGCGAGCAGAACTACATGCTGGCGGCGCGGCTGTCCGGCAGCAGAGGCCGCCACATCATCCTCCGTCACGTCATCCCCAACATCATGCCGCAGCTCATGACGTTCGCCCTGCTCGGCTTCGGCATCGCGATCATCCTCGAGGGGGCACTCAGCTTCCTCGGCCTGGGCATCCCCTTGCCCGAGCCGAGCTGGGGGAGCATGATCGCGCAGGGACAGCAGGTCCTGTCCGCCAGGCCGGAGCAGGCGCTGATCCCGAGCGCCTTCCTGTTCGCGACCGTCGTATCGCTGAACGTCCTCGGGGATGCCCTCAGGGAACACTGGGGCGTCCGGTGAACAAAATGCCGCTACTAGAGGTCGAGAACCTCACAGTCAGCTTCCCCAGCCGCCGCGGCGAGCTGCGCGCCGTGAACGAGGTGAGCTACGAACTCTACCCCCAGCAGACGCTGGCCATCGTCGGTGAGTCCGGGTCGGGTAAGACCGTGAGCTGCCGCGCGCTCATGGGGCTGCTCCCTCAAACGGCGGTGGTCAACGGCTCGGCCAGGTTCGGCGGCGCCGAGCTGATCGGCTTGACCGACGACGAGATGCGCAGGCACCGCGGCACGAATCTCGCGATGGTCTTCCAGGATCCGTCCCGATCGCTGAACCCCACGATGAAGGTCGGGAACCAGATCGCCGAGGCCGTCCGCGCCCACCAGCGGGTCACCAAGGTCGAGGCCAAGAAGCAGGCCATCGAGCTGCTGCGCCTAGTGCACATTCCGGTACCCGGCCGCCGCTTTCACGAGTACCCGCACCAGCTCTCCGGCGGCATGCGGCAGCGCATCATGATCGCCATCGCGCTGGCCTGCCGCCCGAAGCTGCTCATCGCCGACGAGGCGACCACCGCGCTGGACGTGACCACTCAGGCGCAGATCATGGAACTGCTGCTCGAGTTGCGGGCCGAACTCGGCATGACGCTGATGCTGATCAGCCACGATCTCGGCCTGGCCCGCTCCTGCGCCGACGAGGTCATCGTGATGTACGCGGGCCAGATCGTGGAGCAGGCGTCGACGCCGCAGCTGTTCACGCGCGTCCGGATGCCGTACACCGAAGCCCTGTTCGAGGCGATCCCGCGGCTGGAGCGGCCGGCGCACTCGCCGCTGCCGGTGATCGGCGGGAGGCCGCCCGACCTTTCCGCGCTGCCGGCTGGCTGCTCGTTCGCCCCTCGCTGCCGCCGCGCCGCGGACGACTGCCGCGCGACCGCCCCGCCGCTCGCCGAGCACGAACCCGGCCACCGCTGGGCGTGCTGGCATCCCTTGGGGGCTCACGATGCCAGCTAGCGGGACACCTCTCCTGCAGGTCCGCGGCCTGGTTCAGGAGTTCGTGGTCCGGGACTACGGCGGGGTCAAAGGCGGCGTCGTGCACGCGGTTTCCGGCGTGTCGTTCAACGTGTGGCGAGGGGAGACGCTCGGCATCGTCGGCGAGACGGGATCCGGCAAGTCCACGCTGGCCAGATCCGTGCTCCAGGCGCCCAGGCCCAGGGCGGGCGCCGTCACCTTCCGCGGTGCCGACCTCACTACGCTGCGCGGCAAGAACCTGCTGCAGGCCCGGCGGCACCTGCAGATGGTGTTCCAGGACCCGTTCTCCTCACTTGACCCGAAATGGAAAGTGCGGGACCTGGTCGCCGAACCGCTGATCGCCTACCGGGTCGGCGACCGGGCCGCCCGGCGGCACCGGGTCGACCAGGTGCTCGAGCTTGTCGGGCTCGACCCGGCGGCTCACGGGGGCC
>DASUHI010000198.1:0-17393 GCA_036273575.1 Streptosporangiaceae bacterium
GGTGCGGTCGGGGCCAGCGGCAGCCTCGAAGGCGGCTTGACCTCGGCCAGCTTCAGGTGCGTGACGAGCCGCTGGCCGCCCCTGGTGGCGAGCCTGGCCAGCACCTCCTGGAGGTCTGAGACGTCGCGAGCGACGACGGTCAGCAGGTAGTCCATCTCGCCGGCGAGGTTGTCCGCGGCGATGACCTGGGGAAGCGCCATCAGCTGCTCCTCGAAGACCTGGCTCGATCGCGGGTCGTGCCGTGCGAGCGTCGCCGCGACGTACACCTGGAGCGGGAAGCCGGCCGCTTCCGGGTCAAGGCTGGCGCTGATGACGCGGATGACGCCGGATTCTTTGAGCCACCGCACGCGGTGCAGGGTCGCCGCGGGCGAAAGCCCCGCGATCCTGGCCAGCTCGACGTTCGTGCGATCCGCGTCCGCCTGCAGGGCGGTGAGCAGCCGGATGTCAATTTCATCAAGAGGGACGGCCATGTAACGAAACTATATATTGTTCTAGGCGCGTGCTGACGAATGAGGCACCGTCAAGGACAACTATGAGTGAATGGAACGCAACCGTCGCCGTGCCATCGCCGCGCTGATCGCCGCCGGGCTGCTGTGGGGCACTACGGTGCCGCTCTCGAAGGTGGCACTGGCGTGGCTGCCTCCTGCCTGGCTGACGTTCGCGCGTTTCGGCGTGGCCTGCGCCATCTTGCTGGCCCTCAGCCGGCCGGGCTTGCGGGCCGCGCTGCGTCCTGCCGTGCTCGCGTCGGGAGCGATCGGCTACGGCGGCTCGGTACTGCTGCAGAACGCCGGCATCACGAAGACGAGCGTCAGCCACGCCGCGCTGCTGATCGGTGCCGTGCCCGTGCTGGTCGCGCTCATGTCCGCGCTGTGGCACCGCGCCGTCGCCCGGCCGCTGGCCTGGGCAGGATTCGGGGTGTCGCTCGCTGGTGCCGCACTGGTCACAGCCGCGCACACGGGCGGAGCGGGCGGGGCGGTGCTGGGCGACGCCATGGTCCTCGCGTCTGTTCTGCTGTCCGCGGCGCTGATGGTCGCGCAGCCCAGGCTGCTGCGCGGCCGCGACCCGGTGGCCGTCACGGCCGTCCAGTTCCTCGGCGCGACCGCGGGCGTGCTGCCGGTCGCCGCGTGTTCTGGCCTGCCGACAACCGCAGCGGCCAGCATGCCCGCGGTCCTCGCGACGCTGGCGCTCGCCGTGGCCGGGACGCTGGCGCCGTTCACGCTCTTCGCCTACGGGCAGAAGGGCGTGGCCGCCGAGGTCGCCGGCGCGTTCGTGAACATCGAGCCGGTGGTCGGCGCCGTCGCCGGCGTGGTGGTCTTCGGCGACCCCGCCGGGCCCGTACAGGTCGCCGGCGGTGTCGCGATCCTGGCCGGCATCGCGATGAGCAGCTGGCACGCGCTGAGGCCCGGCCAGGCCCGCGTCCCGCAGCGGCGCGGCGAGTCCGCTCGCGCCGCTGTCCAGGTCGGTGGCAGGCGGCTTGCCGCTAGCGCGCTGTGTCCCCGGCTTCCGGCAGCAGGGTTCGCAACTGCTCGAGATGCATCGCCAGATGGAAGTCGCCGTTGCCGAGGATCAGCTCGCCGATCGACGTCGGGCTGTCACGGACGATCTGCCGCTCGTGCCAGATCCTGGTTGGCACGGGGCGCTCGCGCTCGGGCGCTGAGAGCTCGCCGTAGGACTTCTCGAGACGCACGGCCGACGCCTCGATCGCGTCCGCCAGGCCGGCCAGGCCACCCTGCTGGGCCGCGTAACTGCGCAAGGTCTCCGGGTCGCTGACGGCGGCGTTGTCGAAGCTGGGCGTGCCGCCCGCGCGAATCTCGTCGGCGAGCTCGCTGAACAGGTCGTTGCTCATCGAGATGTGCGCGCCTATCTGGCCGGCGTCCCAGCCCTCGGCCGGCTCGCTGAACCCTCCGTCGCGCAGCGTCTGCGCGAATGGCAGGTACGCGGCGTGAACTGGCGATGACTCCATGAACCCTCCCGGGTGGCGGACATCTAGACGATGTCAAGATGCGCTGGTGGTGTCAAGATGGAGTGTGGCCTACCATCACGGCGACCTGCCCGCCGCCTTGCTCAAGGCTGTGGAGAACGCTGTCGCAGACGGCGGGGTCAGCGGCGTGTCGCTGCGCGACGTCGCGCGCCGGGCCGGTGTCTCGCACGGCGCGCCTGCCCACCACTTCGGCAGCAAGGCCGGCCTGCTCACCGCGTTCGCCACGGCCGGCTACGACCTGCTGGCTGAGTCGGTGCTGACCGAGGTCGCGGTGTCGCGGCCGGCCGACTGCCCGGGCGAGCTGGCGGCCCTCGGCCGTGGCTATGTGAGCTTCGCCATCGGGCACCCGTCGCACTTCGAGGTGATGTTCCGGCTGGACGTCCTGAACCCCGACGACCCCGCGTTCATCGCCGCGAGCGAGACCGCGTACGACCTGCTGACCACGACCATCGAGCGGTGCCGGGCCGCGGGCTTGCTGCGCGCCCGGTCCACCGAGGTCGTCGCCGTCAGCGCCTGGTCGCTGGTGCACGGCCTGGCAGCGCTCTGGCTGAGCGGCAGGCTCGCCGTGCGCATCAGCGAGCAGGATCCGCGCTGCCTTGCCGCGGCCGTGACAGGGCTCTTTGTCGAGGCGGTCCTTGAGGCACGGCCGTGATGCTCAGCTAAGGTGCCGCTGGATCCCCACCTGGTAGGCCTCGGCCAGCCACGTCATGAACTGGTCGTCGACCTCGTCGGGTGCACCGAGCCTGAACTCATGCAGCACGTTCCGCGGGGAGTAGCTTTCGACCTTGCTGAAGCGCGGGCTCCTGATCTGCCTGGCCAGGATCAGATGGCCGGCGAGCCAGTGCCGCCGCGGCACGAAGGCCGCGAAGCTCATCCTGGCGTGCAGCGCGATCCTGGTCTTCTCGGGCAGCACCTGCACCTGACCGAGGCTCTGCGCGGCCGCGAGGACGCGGTCGAACGTCTCCCGAACGGTCGGGTCACAGCCCGCGAAGTGCCGGTCAAGCTCGCCGAGGCGAGCGCACGTGTGCGTCTGGTTCCTGCTGGCGAAGCTGCGGCCGCATCGCGGGCAGGTCCACCTCGGCCGCATGCCTGCGCTCTCAGGGGCGCGATGCCAGCGACTCGACTCCGTCGCCCGTGAGCACGCCGTCCGGGGACTTCCGGCCGGTCATCGCCATCAGCAGGTCCAGGATCGGCCCGGCGACCTCGGGTCCGTCGCCCGTCGACCACAGCGTGTCAGTGGCGCGGAGCTTCAGCCCGCTGATGCGCCGCTTGGTCCCGATGATCAGGTTCGAGCGCTTGAAGAAGTCAGCGGCCTGCACGACCGCGTCGGTCGGGTAGGCATGCGTCAGCCCCAGCGCGCGCCTGATGTCCTCGCCGTGCACGATCGTCTCGCCGAGCATGGTGTCGGCCGGGCCAGGAGGGTGCCCTGTTGAGGTCACGATCGCCTCGAACGCGGCGAGGGTATCGGCCCCCGACGCGCCCTTCTCCGCGGCTATTTCATTGCTTTGCATCTTGCCGAAGTTAAAGCCAGACCCGGCGATCTTGACGAAGAAGCCCGCGGGGCTCATCTTCGCGGTCGCCGCCATGTGCGCCAGCACGTCGCGTACCGTCCACTCCGTGCACAGCGACGGGGTCGACCACCGGTCTTCCTGCAGGGACCCCAGGTCGCCCGCCAGCGCTTTGCGTTCCGCGTGGATCACCGGCCAGATATCCATCTCCCCACCCCATGCCTTTCCCGGCGAGCCCGGATTCACGGGGCCGGACACCACGCACCCTAGCGCTCGGGGGTGCCGCGGTGCCGCTTTCCCACGTCGGCTGCCCGGGCACCGCCCGAGTACCTCAGCGGGCCGCGAGGCGGAGGTTTGCGACAATGACGCCGTGAACTACGTCGCCTACTCCTACCTCAACGCCGGGGAGGACTTCCGGGCGTTCGAACTCGCCCCGGAGTTCGGCCGGGTGCCGCCGTACCAGGCTGGCCTCACCGCCGAGCAGGAGGAGCGGGCCCGCGCGCTGCTGGCCGACAGCATGGTCATCAGTCTGCACGATCACCCGGTGAGGTTCCCGCTGCGGATGGAGGAGACGCCCGAGTACAACAGGACGGGTCGCCAGCACGCCGCCTACGTCGGGCTTGCCGCGTCGGGCATGACCGTCGTCTTCGACAACATGATGGACGGCACCGCCTGCGTCACCGGGAACGCGCCGTGGCGATGGGACGACGTCATCACCGACCTCGGCATGCGGCAGGCCGACCTCGCGCACCAGCGGCACGTGATGACGATCCGCACCGTGGCCGACATCGACGAGGCCCACCGCTCGGGTCGGGTCGGGCTGGTGTTCGGCCTCGAGGCGGCCACGCCCATCGAGAACGAGCTCGACCGGCTCGACGTTCTCTATGGCCTCGGGCTCAGGCAGATCGGCATCGCGTACTCCGACGCCAACACGCTGGGCAGCGGGCTGGCGGAGCCGGTCGACGGCGGGCTGACGGCGTTCGGCCACCGCGCCGTCACGAGAATGAACCAGCTGGGCCTCGCCATCGACCTGTCCCACTCCTCTGACCGGACGGCGCTGGACGTGTGCGCGCACTCCGCCAAGCCCGTGTTCATCACCCACGCGGGGGCACGGGCGGTGTGGGACATCCCGCGGATGAAGCCTGACGACGTGCTGCGGGCTGTGGCCGATACCGGCGGCGTGATCGGCATGTCGGCGGCGCCGCACACCACGCTTTCCGCGCCGCACCCCAGACACAGCATCGAGTCCGTCATGGACCACTTCAGCTACTGCGTCGACCTGGTCGGCATCGAGCACGTGGCCTTCGGGCCGGACACCTTGTACGGCGACCATGTGATGCTGCACAAGATCTTCGCTCGCCTGCTCAGCATCGGGGCCTTGCGCGGCCCGGACTTCGACCCGGTGGCCTACGTCGACGGGCTGGAGAACCCCACGGAGAACTTCGCCAACATCATCGGCTGGCTCGTCCAGCACGGCTACGACGATGACGCGATCAGGGCGGTCGCAGGCGGCAACATCTACCGCGCGCTGCAGGCCATCTGGGTCACCTAGGGCCGCAGGCCACGGGACGAGCCGGTGAGCGTCAGCGCGAGCGCGACCAGCGCCAGCCCGGCCACGGCCACGGTGACCGCCAGCAGCCGGCGCGAACCGAGCGCGCCGACGGGTCCTGGCCCCGACGGGATGTGGCCAACCAGCCACACCACGACGCCGATCGCCAGGACCAGGACGGCGCTCACCGGCCGGAACTTCAGCAGCGCGGCACCGACCCCGAAGAACGCGATTGAGATGCGCGTCCAGGCCAGTTCCGTCCGCTCCCTGGCCAGCGCGGGGTCGTGCCCCTCGATGTCCTCGAGCGGCTCGGCCCGGCGCTCGCCGTCGCCTGGCTTCACCGCGAGGCCACCCTTGAGTAGATGTCGACGGCTCCAGCGAGCAGTGCAATCACCGTGATCGTTCCGGCCAGGATCTTCGGCAGCTGCGACCGGGTGAGCGGCGCGCCGAGGCGGAGCGCGCGCTGATTGGCCTTCCACTCGAAGTAGCTGAGCACCGCCATCACCGCGCCAAGCAGGATCAGCGGCGTCGCGATGGCCGACCGGCCCCATGGGACGTTAGGGAACGGCGGCAGCAGCTGCGCGACGGCCAGGCCGCCGACGACGAGGGCGAGCGATGTGCGGCTCCAGGCCAGGAACGTCCTCTCGTTGGCCATCGTGAACCGGGCATCGGGCTCCGTGCCCTCGTCAGCCCCGCGGTCTGCGTTATCGCTCAAAGCCTTTCCGTTCCCTCGTCGGCACCGGTGGCAGGCGTGATGTCGCCAGTTTCTCGCATGAGGGCGGGCGGGCGGCTGCTGGCCTCGGCGCGAGGGTCCGCTGATAGATTAAAAGGGCGCAAAGAGGGCGCGATCGAGCGAGAGGAATCCCCGCATGGAAGAGATCCTGGGCGCTGGTGACCTGGAACTGCTCCGCAAGGACTTCTCGGCGAACCCCGCGTACAAGCTGGCGCAGAACGCGGTGACCCGGGTGACGGTTGACGACGTGGCGATCAACAGGGACGTGGTCAATAGCTCCGACCATTCGCTGTCTGTCTTGCTCGACGACTGGAAGGTGACCGACCAGCAGCGCAGCGGCCGGTGCTGGCTGTTCGCGGGGCTGAACCTGCTGCGGGTCGGCGCGATGAGGAAGATGGGCCTGAAGGAGTTCGAGTTCTCCCAGAACTACGCCATGTTCTGGGACAAGATCGAGCGCGCGAACTACTTCCTCGAAGCGGCGATCGAGACCGCCGACCGGGATATCGACGACCGGACCGTGGCGCATCTGCTCGAGGCCGCGGCGGAGGACGGCGGCCAGTGGAACATGTTCGTGGCCATCGTCGACAAGCACGGGCTCGTGCCAAAGTCGTATATGCCAGAGACCCAGAGCTCAGGTGATACGAGCCGGATGAACTCCGTCCTGCGGACCCAGCTCAGGCAGGGCGCGAAGACGGTGCGCGAGGCGTTCGCGCGCGACGGCGTCGAGGCCGCCAGGCAGGAAAAGGCCGAGATCCTCAAGGTCATCTACCGGGTGCTGTGCATCCACCTGGGCACCCCGCCTGACCGGTTCGACTGGCAGTGGACCGACAAGGACAGGAACTTCCACCGCGACGGAGTCCTCACGCCGCAGGAGTTCGCGACGAAGTACGTGGAACTGCCGATCGACGACTACGTATGCCTCGTCCACGACCCGCGTCCGTCGAGCCCGGCGGGGCGCACCTTCACCGTCCAGTACCTCGGCAACGTGCTCGGCGCGCCGCCGGTCACGTACCTGAACGTCGACATGCGCCTGATGAAGGAGATCGCTTCGCGCGCGCTGCAGAGCGGCGAGCCGGTGTGGTTCGGCTGCGACGTCGGCAAGATGATGAGCAACGAGTACGGCCTCTGGGACGCCGAGCTCTTCGACCTGCCGTCGGTGTACGACGCCGACTTCTCGCTCGGCAAGAGCGACCGGCTGCTCTATCACGAGACGCTGATGACGCACGCCATGCTCTTCACCGGCGTCGACATCCTGGATGGGACGACACGCAAGTGGCGGGTCGAGAACAGCTGGGGCACCAGCCGCGGCAAGGACGGCTTCTACACGATGAACGACTCGTGGTTCGACGAGTACGTCTTCGAGATCGCCGCCCGCAAGGATGCGCTGCCTGAATCGCTCCGCGAGGCGATCGGCGCCGATCCCATCGTGCTCCCGGCCTGGGACCCCATGGGAGCCTTGGCAGGGTAGGCGCCGCTAGCGTCCGAAGTCAGCCGCGGCCGATGAACGGCATTTTCGTGGCGGCTATGGTCAGGAACTGCACGTTCGCGTCGAGCGGCAGGTTCGCCATGAACAGGACCGCGTCGGCGACGTGCTGCGGGTCGAACGTGGGCTCCGGCGCGACCGTGCCGTCGGCTTGCGGCGCGCCGCGTTCCAGGCCGCGGGTCATCTCCGTCGCGGCGTTGCCGATGTCGATCTGACCGCACGCGATGTCGAACTCGCGGCCGTCCAGCGCCAGCGACTTGGTCAGGCCGGTGATCGCGTGCTTGGTGGCCGTGTAGCCGACCGACCGCGGCCTCGGGCTGTGCGCGGAGATCGACCCGTTGTTGACGATCCGGCCGCCCTGCGGCCGCTGCGCCTTCATCAGCCTGACGGCGTGGCTGGCGCACAGGAACGCGCCTGTCAGGTTCACCGCCACGATCTGCTGCCAGCCGTCGAACGAAATCTCGTCTGCGGCGCCGCCAGGGCCGAACACGCCCGCGTTGTTGACCAGCAAGTCAAGCCGGCCCCAGCGCCGCTCGACGGCGCGGAACAGCCGGGCGACCGAGTCGGGCTCGCTGACATCGGTCGGCACCGCCATCGCCGCGTCGGCTGACGCTGCCGCCGCGATCGTCTCGGCGAGCTCGGCGTCCCGGCGGCCGGCCGCGGCGACTCGCCAGCCGGCCGCCAGCAGCGTCCTGGTGATGGCTCGCCCGAGGCCCGAGCTCGCGCCCGTGACGACCGCTGTGCCGCTCAAGATGGGCCGGTCAAGATCCGATGACGGCCAGGCCGGCCCTGGCGACGTCCATGTCCTGCGTGTAGTGGCCGCCGCTGACCCCGATCCCGCCGACGACCTGGCCGTCGATCGTGATCGGGAAGCCGCCGCCGAACACGATCAGCCGGTCGATGCCCGCGGTCGCGCCGAGGGCTAGGGGCGGGTCGTCCTTGACGAACTCGTGCCAGCCGTCGGTCGACAGCCCGAACCCGGCCGCGGTGTACGCCTTGTCCTGGGCGATCTGCACCGACAGCAGCGCTGCGCCGTCCATCCTGCTGAACGCCTTCAACACGCCCGCGTCGTCGACGACTGCGATCACGAACGGGTGGCCCATCTCGGCCGCCTTCCGTTCCGCCGCGCCGATCATCGCGTGCGCGAGCTCAGTGGAGACGCTGGGCCTGTCAAATGTCGCTGCCATGGCTACCCTCCGTCCGGTCCTCAGGGGCCTGGTCCTCGGCGGCGTACCGCCGCTCGACCGCGCGGACCTGAGGCAGGCCGATGAAATCGGTGAATTCGCCGAAGCTGGGCAGCTCACTCAGAACGGCAGCGGGGGTGCCAGCGGTGGCGATCTCCTGAAGTATGCCGCGCATGGCCGCGGTCGCGGCCAGCAGAGTGCTGATCGGGAAGATCACGATCCGGTAGCCGAGCTCACGCAGCCTGGCGAGGCTGATCGGCGGCGTCTTTCCGCCCTCGGCCCAGTTGAAGAGCAGCGGCACGTCAGGGAAGGCGGCCGTCACCTCCGCTGCTTCCGCTTCGGTCAGCACAGCCTCGATGAACAGGACGTCCGCGCCGGCGTCGCGGTAGAGCCTGGCCCGATCGATGGCGGCGGGCAGGCCCTCGACCGCGCGGGCGTCCGTCCTCGCGATGATCACGAAATTCGGGTCGGACCGCGCTTCGGCCGCCGCGCGCACCTTCTGCGCCATCTCGCGCGGCGCGATCACCTGCTTGCCTTCCATGTGACCGCACTTCTTGGGCGCGACCTGGTCCTCGATGTGGATGCCGGCCACGCCGGCCGCCTCGAACGCTCCGACCGTCCTGATCACGTTCAGCGGGTTGCCGTAGCCGGTGTCGGCGTCGGCGATCACCGGGATATCGACCGCCGCCGCGATCCGTCCCGCGTTGCCCGCCATCTCGGTCATCGTCAGCAGCCCGACGTCGGGGCGGCCGAGCAGCGTCGCCGACGTGCCGAAGCCCGTCATGTAGACCGCGGGGAAGCCGGCCTCCTCGACCAGCCTGGCGGCCAGCGGGTCGAAGGCGCCCGGGGCCACGATGGTCTCGCCAGAGCTCAGTAGCTCGCGCAGCCGGGCGGGGCCGCCTGCGCCGCGGGTCAGGCGGGCGGTCACGGCGCCGTACCCGCCGTGGATGCGCCGGCATCGTGCTTGCCGCAGCCGCACGGGCGCGGCGCATTGACGATCAGGCCCTGGACGACCAGGCCGAGGATGGTCTCGAAGATGTCGTCCCCCGTCACGCCCGCCAGCTCATCCCTGATCTGCCAGATGTGCGGGTACTCGGCCTTGTCCACCGCGAGATAGGCCCGCGTCCACGCGGAGATGTCGGCCTCCTGCTGGCTCGGGTCCAGCGCGAAGAACGCGGCCTCGCTGCCTGCCCAGGCGAGCGAGAAGTCGCCGAGCGCGCGGTACATCCTGGCCGCTGCGGCGCCCGTGAAGCCGGCCGCCAGCATGGCACCGATCAGGGCGTCGACGACCTGCATCTCCGAGGGCCGCTGCGTGGTCCGTGACGCGGACAGCGCGGCTGCCGCCGGATGGGCCCCGTACGTCGCCCGCAACCTCCTGGCGACGTCGGTGACCGTGTCGACCCAGCACTCCTGCGGGACCAGCCCGGTCATCGCCTCCTCGATCAGCTGGTCGGCGATGGCCAGTACGAGGTCGTCCTTGCTGGCGAAGTGCCGGTACACGGCGGTCGGGTCCGCGCCGAGCGCGCGGCCGAGCTTCGGCAGGCTGAAGCCGTCGGCCCCTTCGGTGTCCAGCAGGCGCAGGCTCTCCGCGACGATGGCTTCAGGCGTCAGGCTGCCTCGGCGCCGCCGCCTGCTCCGGCGTCCGGCGGTGGTGCTCGTCATCGCCCGCCCTGCCTCGCTCCCGCTGCCGCAGATAACGGCTTGATTACCGCCGCTAACGAGGAAGCTACTCGCCATCTGCCATCTCCCACAAGGCTTTGTCAGAGGCATTGACTACGAGCCGGGTAAGTGATCTAATCACCCGCATTGAAACCCCCTGATACAGGAGGTCCGGGTGCGGCCGGATCCCGAGCTGGCTTTCTTCAACGGAGCGGTCTTCGACGGCGCCCGCTTCTTGCCGCCAGGCACCGTGGTCCGGGTGAGCAATGGCTCCATCACCGGCCTCGAGGCCGGCGGCGAGCCGCTGCGCGGGGCTGAGCCGGTCGACCTGGCGGGCGGGACGCTGTTTCCCGGCTTCATCGACGCGCACGTGCACCCGGTGTTCGCGGGTGACCGGATGTGCCGCTGCAACCTCGCTGGGATCACGAACGCGGGCGAGTACGCGGACGTCATCGCGGCGTACGCCGCGGCGCATCCCGACGCGGAGTGGATCATCGGCGGCGGCTGGTCGATGGAGGCGTTTCCCGGCGGAGTCCCGACCAAGGACCTGCTCGACCGCGTGACCGGCGGCCGGCCTGCGTTCCTGCCGAACCGGGACGGTCACGGCGCCTGGGTCAACAGCCGGGCGCTGGAGATCGCTGGAATCGACGCCAGCACCCCGGACCCGTCAGACGGCCGGATCGAGCGGGACGCGTCAGGCCAGCCGGCGGGCACGCTCCAGGAGGGCGCGCAGCACCTGGTCTCGCGGCTGATCCCGGCCACGACGACCGATGACTGGTACGCCGGGCTGCTGGCGGGCCAGGAGTACCTGCTCTCGCTCGGCATCACGGGCTGGCAGGACGCGATCGTCGGCAGCCATCCAGGCCTGCCCGACCCGATCGACGCGTACCTGCGGGCGGCGGACGCGGGCACGCTCAAGGCCAACGTCGTGGGCGCTCTGTGGTGGGAGCGGGACAGGGGCATCGAGCAGGTCGGTGAGCTGATCGAACGGCGCCGCGCTGGTCAGGCCGGCCGGTTCCGCGCGACCAGCGTGAAGATGATGCTGGACGGCGTAGCAGAGAACCACACCGCGGCGATGCTCGAGCCCTACCTGGACGGTCACGGGTGCGCGACTGAGACGTCCGGCCTTGACTTCATCGATCCTGACGAGCTTCCGCGTTACGTGACGGCGCTAGACCGCGAGGGCTTCCAGGTGCACTTCCACGCGCTCGGCGACCGCGCGGTGCGGAACGCGCTCGACGCCATCTCGGCCGCGCGAGCCGAGAACGGCGACAGCGGGCTGCGGCACCACCTCGCGCACCTGCAGGTCGTGCACCCCGACGACATCCCGCGCTTCGCCGCGCTGTCCGCGACCGCGAATATCCAGCCGCTGTGGGCCACCCACGAACCGCAGATGGACGAGCTCACGATCCCGTTCCTGGGCGAACGGCGGAGCGGATGGCAATACCCGTTCGGCGCGCTGCTCGCCGCGGGGGCGCCGATGTGCGCCGGCAGCGACTGGTCGGTCTCCAGCCCCGACCCGTTCGCCGGTGCGCACGTCGCCGTGAACCGGTCCATCCCCGCCGAGGCTGGCCGGTCCGGCCCCGAGCCCTTCCTGCCAGAACAGGCGCTCAGCAAGGAGGCCATCTTCGCGGCCTACACGGCCGGCAGTGCGCGGGTGAACGGGCTCGAGCACGTGGCGGGGGTCATCGCGCCTGGGCTGGACGCCGACTTCGCGATCGTCGACGCCGATCTCGCCCGCGCTTCCGCGGCCGAGATCGGCCGCGCGTCAGTCACGCAGACCTGGGTTCGCGGCGAACTGGCTTACGGGCGGACCTGACCAGAAGCACAACCCAGGCGGCCAGCGCCGGGGGGACCAGAGGAGGACACATGGCCAGCACTACGAGCCGGCGGGCCGCGATGTCCGTCGCCGCGGCTGCCACGGCGGCGGCCCTGGCGATCGCCGCCTGCGGCAAGTCAGCGCCGGGTACCGGTGGCAACGGCAACTCGCAGGGGACGATCTCGCCGACCAAGGGCCTGGTGGTGAACACGAAGCCGGGTACCAAGCCGGTCTCGTCGGTCACCTGGGCCGTGTACCGGGACGTGAACTCCCTCGATCCGATCTACGCGTTCGACTATCCGGAGAACACCGCGGTCTCGCTGATGTGCGAGTCGCTACTGAAGCAGTCCCCAGACGGGGCGATCGGCACGGGCCTCGCGACCATGGCCAACCCGTCGCCGACCTCGCTGGTGTTCACCATCAACAAGGCCGCGAAGTTCTGGGACGGGCACCCTGTCACCACCGCCGACGTGGTCTACAGCCTCGACCGGGCGATGAGCACGAGCCTCGGCGGTTTCTACACGCTCGTGTTCAGCCGGGTGAAGTCGATCGCGGCGACCGGCAGCGATCAGGTCACGATCACGCTCAAGCAGCCGGACTACTGGCTGCCTGGCGAGCTGGCCTCAATGCCAGGCGTCATCATCGAGAAGGCGTTCGCGACCAAGCAGGGCAAGAAGTACGGCACGCCGTCCGGCAGCATCATGTGCACGGGCGCGTACAAGTTCAAGTCGTTCGTCCCCGGCGTCGGCGTCACCGCGGTGCCGAACACGAACTACTGGCAGCCCACGGTCAAGCCGCTGGTGAGCCAGATCATCATCAAGGGCGTCGCGTCGGACACGCAGCTGACCTCCGGGCTGACCACCGGCGCGATCCAGGGCACGTTCACCTCGGGCGGCCTGTCGACGCTGCCGCAGCTGAAGGCCGGCAGCGCGGTGAACATCTACAACGGCCAGGGCTGGTCCACCGACGCCTTCATCGTGGACAGCACCAAGGGAGTGCTCGGTGACGTCAGGGTCCGGCAGGCACTGTCGCTGGCGCTGAACCGCCAGGCCATCATCGCCAACGTGTACAAGGGGGCGGCGCTGATGCCGCGCTGGCTGTCCAACCCCGGTGTGTTCGGTTACGGCAAGTCGGTGTTCGCCAAGGCCTACGATTCCTCGCCGCTGATGGCCTACAACCTGGCCAAGGCCAAGAAGCTGGTCAAGGCGGCCGGGGCGACCGGCAAGACGTTCACGATCGGCACCTCGCAGCAGATCGCGAACATCGCCGCCGTCACCGGCGCCTACCAGGCCGCGGCCAACGCGATCGGGCTGAAGACCGTGCTGCATAACGTGTCAGCGCAGAACTACATCAACTTCTTCATCGACCCCAAGGCCAGGGCAGGCGTCGACGGCTTCCTGACCGTGAACTACGGCGATTACGCGGACCCGGCCGCGCTGCTGTCCACGCTGGTGGTCCCCGGCGGGTCGCAGAACTACGACAACTTCAACGACAAGCAGATCCTGAACTGGCTGGAAACGGCCCGCTCGACCGCCGACCCGAACGCCAGGGCCGCTTTGGTGGCAAAGGCGGAGGAGCGCGCGGCGACCATCCTGCCGTGGATCCCTGACGTGCAGCCCGAGAACCTGCTGATCATGTCGAAGGGCCTCACCGGCGCCACCGCGTCCTTCGCCTACATGTTCGCGCCGTGGGCGAACCAGCTGGGAGGGAGCTGATCCGGTGCGCTGGCGGTTCCTGGCCCGCAGGCTGGCGATGCTGGTCGCCAGCCTGCTGGTCGCCAGCTTCGTGATCTTCGGCGCGCTGTTCCTGGCGCCGGGGAACCCTGTCGCGGCGCTGTCCGGCGGCCGGTCGCTGCCTGCCAGCAGCCTTCGGGTGCTTGAGGCGAGGTACCACCTGAACCAGCCGTTCTTCGCCCAGTACTGGTACTGGCTGAGCAACGCGCTGCACGGGAACCTGGGCATCTCGATCACGCTGCGGGAGAACGTGAGCACGCTGATCGCGTCCCGGGTCTGGACCACGGCGGGGCTCGTGCTGTACGCGGCGGTGATCATCTTGGTGATCGGGATCGGGATGGGCGTGCTCGCCGGGCTGCGGCCAGGTATCACGGATACGTCGGTGCTGGTGACCAGCGCGATCTCGGCCGCGATCCCGTCGTTCGTGGCCGCGATCATCCTGATCGCCCTGTTCGCGGTCAAGCTGCGCTGGTTCCCCGCCCTGGGCAACGGCTCGGACCTGGTGAGCAACATCCGCCACTTCACGCTGCCCGCGTTCGCGCTCGCGCTCTCGTCGCTGGCCATCGTCGCCAGGGTGACCAGGTCGGCCATCAGGGAGGAAGCCGAGCGTGAGCACGTGCAGACGGCCACCAGTCGCGGCATCCCCCGCCGCCAGCTGGTGCGGCGGCACATCCTGCGCAACGCGGCGATCCCGATCACCACGGTGTCGGGCATCACGATCGCCTCGCTGATCGCGGTCGCCGCGATCGTGGAGACCGCGTTCAGCCTGAACGGCCTCGGGGCCTACCTGGTCGCCTCCGCTCAGGACAAGGACCTGGCGGTGGTGCAGGGCATCTCGCTCGTGCTGGTCACCGCGTTCGTGGTGATCAACGTCGCGGTCGACCTCGCCTACGCCGTGCTCGACCCGCGCGTCTCCATGGGAAGCAGGGCCCAATGATGCGTCGTGCCGGAGGCGCGCAATGATACGTCGTGCCGGAGGCGCGCTATGAGTGCTGTTCCCGGGGGCACCGCGGTTCCGCTCGTCACGGTCCGGGCACCGCGCCGCGGCCGCCGGGCGGCCGGGCTGCTGCGCGGCACAGGCCTGGCTGGCATGATCTCGGCTGGCGTGATCGCGCTCGCGACCGTCGTCGCCCTGATCGGCGGCCTGATCGCGCCGTTCAGCCCCACACTGCCCAACCTGGCGCTGGCGTTCGTCGGCCCGAGCGGCGCGCACGTTTTCGGCTACGACTACGAGGGTCGTGACGTACTGTCCAGGCTGCTAGCTGGCGCGCAGTCGTCCATGCTCGGCCCGCTCGCCGTGGTGACCGGTGCGCTGGTGATCGGCACCATGCTCGCGGTCATCGCGGCCTGGCGACGCGGGCTGGTGGACGCGTTCATCGGCTCTGGCCTGGACATCCTGTTCGCGTTCCCCGGCATCCTGCTCGCGGTGCTGGCAGCGGCAGTGTTCGGCGCCGGACTGTGGGCGGCGGCGATCTCGCTGGCGATCGCGTACATGCCCTACGTCGCCAGGGTGCTGAGAGGCGCGGCTCTGAAGGAACGCAGTCAGCCCTACGTCGCGGCGCTCGAGGTGCAGGGGGCGTCGGCCACGACGATCTGCCTGCGGCACATCGTGCCGAACATCATGCCGCTGATCGTCGCCCAGGCCACGATCCTGTTCGGCTACGCGATGGTCGACCTCGCCGCCGTGTCCTTCCTCGGCCTGGGCGTCCAGCCGCCGGCACCGAACTGGGGCGTGATGATCTCTGAGAACCAGGTCGGCATCCCGCAGGGCTACCCGCTCCCCGCGCTGGCCGCGGGCGCGTGCATCGTCGCGGTCGTGATCGCGTTCAACGTGCTCGGCGAGCGCCTCTTCGAGCAAGCGCAGGCCAGGCAGTGAGCTACCCAGAAGGCGCGCAGAGCGCGGCCGCCACCGTCAGCTCTGGTCCGCAGGCCAGGGCGGGGCGGCCGCTGCTCGAGGTCGAGGACCTGACCGTGCGGCTGCAGGTGGAGGGCGTGCGGCGCGCCGTCCTGCGCGACGTCTCGCTCAGCGTAAGCCCTGGTGAGGCCGTCGGCCTGGTCGGCGAGTCCGGTTCTGGCAAGTCGATGACGGCACGGGCGATCGACCGGCTGCTCCCGCGCGGTGCCGAGGTCAGCGGGCAGATCAACTTCGACGGCTCTGACGTGATGGCGCTCGGGGGCGCCGCGTTGCGCGGGTACCGGAACCAGGTCGCGATGATCTTCCAGGACCCGCGCGCACACGTGAACCCGGTCCGCAGGATCGGCGACTTCATGACCGAGGCGCTCCGCACCAACCTGGACGTGCCGGCTGCCGAGGCGAATCGCCGGGCCGCGGAGATGCTCGCCCAGGTCGGCATCTCCGACGGGGAGCGGAGGCTGCGGCAGTACCCGCACGAGATGTCCGGCGGCATGCTGCAGCGCGTCATGATCGCCGCGGCCCTGCTCACCGAGCCGAAGCTGCTGCTCGCGGACGAGCCGACCACCGCGCTCGACGTCACCACCCAGGCCGAGGTGATGGCGATCCTCGATGACCTGCGCCGGGAGTTCGGCCTGGCGATGCTGTTCATCACGCACGACCTGGAACTTGCCGCGGCGATATGCGATCGGACGGCGGTGATGTACGCGGGCCAGATCGTCGAGGTGCGCGAGTCGGCGCTGCTGCACGACGATCCGCTGCATCCGTACACCGCCGCGCTGTCGGCAGCCAGGCCGGACATCGCCCAGACCGCGGACCGGCTCGCGGCCATCCCTGGGCGCCCGCTCTCGGCTTTCGAGGCGCCGGACGCCGAGTGCGCGTTCGCGCCCAGATGCCCGCACGCGCGGGACATCTGCCGGTCGCAGGTTCCCGAGCTGGTCGGCCTGGACGGCGGCCTGTCCCGCTGCGTGCGGGCGATCGACCTGCGCGGCCGCCTGCTGGCCGCCGGTACGCAGACCTATAGCGCGGGGGAGGGCGACAGCGATGCCTGAGCCGGTGCTCGAGGTCAGCGAGCTGCGCAAGGAGTTCGGCGAGCTGGTCGCCGTCGGCGGGGTGAGCTTCACGGTCGACCAGGCCAGGTCGCTCGCGATCGTGGGGGAGTCTGGCTCGGGGAAGACGACGATCGCGCGGATGATCGTCGGGCTGGAGCGGCCCACCGCCGGAACCATCACCGCCTGCGGCAGGGAACGGTCGACGCCCGCCCGATCGGCCAGGGAGCGTCGCCGCCGTGGCAGCGAGGTGCAGATCGTGTTCCAGGACCCGTACACGAGCCTGGACCCGCGGCAGACCGCCGAGGCCACGATCGACGAGGTGCTCAAGCTGCACCGCGGCTGGGCGGCGGACCGCCGGAGGGCCAGGATCGAGGAGCTGATCGGGCTCGTCGGCCTGGATCAGCGGCAGGCACGCGCGCTGCCGCGGGCCCTGTCGGGAGGACAGCGTCAGCGGGTCGCGATCGCGCGGGCGCTGGCCGCCGAGCCGCGGGTGCTGATCCTCGACGAGTCGGTGGCCGCGCTCGACGTGTCGATCCAGGCCCAGGTGCTGAACCTGCTCGCCGACATTCGCGATTCGACCGCCGTCTCGTACGTGCTGATCAGCCATGATCTCGCCGTGGTGCGCCAGCTCACCGACGACGCGATCGTGCTGCATCGCGGCGTCGTGGTCGAGCAGGGTCCGACGGCGCGGGTCCTTGACGACCCGCAGCACGAGTACACGAAGCGGCTGCGCGCGAGCGTGCCGCGGCCCGGCTGGAAGCCGCGCCGCGGCATGCTGCT
>DASUHI010000199.1:0-36116 GCA_036273575.1 Streptosporangiaceae bacterium
GGCTCGAACGCCGGGGCTGCGGCTTTCGTTCGCTCGCGTGCCTGGCCGGGCAGAATGCGCGGTCTCGGCGCGCGATCGCCGGGGGACAGGCTGAACCCGCCAGGCAAGCGACCGCGGCGTACTGGTGCCCGGCCTTCGCCGGCGCCACAGATCCAGTAAACGCCGCATAACTGTCGCTCCCGTACCAAAGCCTGGCGCCAGGTTAGCGGTTGCCAGGCCCCCCGTCAGCATCCAGCATGGACCAGACCGGGCCGGCAGGCGGCGGTTTAGCAGGTGAAGCGCCAGAATCGGTCACGAGATGTCGCCCTACACGCTAGGCTGCGTCCATGTTGCTCCTAGGCGTCGTCTTTGCCCTACTTACAGTCGGTCTGGTCATTCCATGTGTGATCGACATCGCGACGACGCCCAGGCACCTCTTCGACCTCCCCACCAAGCAGAACTGGCTGATCGTCGTCATCGGGTTCTGGGTCTTCGGGGCGGCCGCCTGGCTGTTGCTCGGCCGCAGGGAGGTGCGGATGCATCGGCTCTGGGACGACGTGGCCGGCGGCTGGGGGCCGCAGCGCGACGCCGATCGCGGCCATCCGTCGCGGGTGAGCAGGTCCGATTACCCGTTCGGCCACGCGCGCCGCGGCAGGCAGGCCGCGATGGCTCAGGTGCGCTTCGTCGCCCCCGACGACAACCCGGAGTTCCTGCTCGAGCTTGAGCACAAGATCCGGATGTGGCGTGAGGAAGACGGCTACTAGTCGCGGCGGAGCCCGCTAGCTGATGCCCGCGTAGGAGTGCAGGCCGGTGATCCACAAGTTGACGCCGACCAGGTTGAACATCAGGCACGTGAACCCGAACAGCTGAATGTACGCCGCCCGGCGACCGCGCCAGCCTGCCGTGGCCCGCGCGTGCAAGAACGCGGCGTACACCAGCCACGTGATGAACGACCACGTCTCCTTCGGGTCCCAGCCCCAGTACCTGCCCCAGGCGTGATCGGCCCAGATGGCGCCCGCGATCACCGCGAACGTCCAGGCGGGAAACGCGAACAGGATCGCGCGGTACGCGAGCCGGTCGAGCGTGGCGGCGCCGGGCAGGCGGCCCATGATGCCGGCCGACACGTCCTCCTGACCCGCGGCCGCCCGCCTCTCGTGGCGCGCCGACAGCAGGTAGAGCACCGTGGTGACGGCGCCGAAGATGTACATCCCGATCGCGATGATCATGGCGGTCACATGGATGGCGATCCAGTACGACTGCAGCGCGGGCACGAGCTGCCCGGCAGGGGTGTAGATCCACACCACGTCCACGGCGAGCGCCAGCACAACCGGCAGCAGGACGAACAGCCCGAGGTAGTACGCGCGGAACCGCACGGCGCCCAGGACCAGCACGAGGACGGCGGCGCAGGTGATGGCCGCGATGAACTCGTACATGTTGCCCCACGGCACGCGGTGCTCAGACAGGCCCCTGGTGGCGACCGACACCATGTGCAGGACCAGTCCGGCGCAGGTCAGCACGAAACCTGCCCTCACCCACGTGCTCTCCGGCCACGGCGACTGCCGGACTGCGGCGGCAGGCTCGGGAAGGCTGCCGGACGACGGCTTGTCCCGCTGGTCCCCGGCCGCGCCGGCGGCCGGCGAACCTTCGGCCGCGGCCGGGTCCGATCCCCTGTGGCCGTTCTCCGCGCTGAGATCAGCCAGTTCCGAGGGATCGCCAGGGTCGGCGGGGAACGCGTGACCCGCGAACTCAGCGCCGCTCGCGGCGCCTACCAGCGCCACGGACTCGACCCGCTCCGGCCGGCCTGACGCCGCTGCGGGGGCCCCCGGCCGCTTGCCGAACGCGAAGTCGCAGGCGTAGGCCAGCATGGCGATCGCGTAGAGCGCGATAGTCAGCACGAGCGTGGCGTTGCTCAGGTCAGCCAGTCCGATGTTGGGCACGGCCCGTCACTCTCCCTTTTCCCCGGCTGGCGCCGTCACGCCGCCGGGCTCGCCGACGGCTGCCGCACCGCCACGGACTTCCTGCATGATCTCGCTCGCCAGCTCGGCGAACTCCGTCTCGAAACCGCCCGCCGCGTCAGACCTCGTCAGCCCGCCGATCTCGATCGCGGCCGCCCCGGGCACCTGGCCTGCAGCGGGAGCGGGTGCCGCGCGCACGAAGATCCGGCGCCGCCGCACGAGGAATGACAAGATCAGCCCGGCGAGCGCGGTCAGCGCGGATACCAGCGCGGGGATCTGACCCGGGTCGTACGTGATGGCCAGGCTGACCCACTGCCGGTACCCCGTGAATGTCAATTTCCCGAGCCCGTCAGGCAGCGTCATCGACTGACCGGGCGCCAGCGGCCTCGGGCTGACCGCCAGGCGCCGCATCCGGCCCGTGTCCAGGCTGTACACAGACTGCGGCGTCCCTCCGTCCAGGCCCAGGTTGCCCGCATAGGACACGAGGCTGACGCGCGGGTACTCGGGCGCAGGAAAGGCCGAGGCGAGCCTGCCGCCGACGTCGATCTGCGTGGGCAGGAAGACGCCAGCGAAGCCGAGCTGCCGTGGCTGCGCGTCGGGGACCTTGACGACGCCGGCCGACGTCAGGCCGGACTGCTCGACCGGTATGAACGGCACGGCCTGGTCGAACCTGACCTTCCCGCTCGCGTCGGTGACCTTGAAGACCGGCGCGTAGCCGTGCCCGATCAGGAACACCTGTACGCCGTCGACGATCAGCGGGTGGTTGACACGCAGGTCGTAGCTGCGCCGCGGGCCGCCGTACCGCGAGTTGTACCTGAGCGCGCCGGAGAACGTGGACGGCTGCCCGCGCTGCACGCCCGACGCGATGTACCGGGCCGTGAACTTACGCAGCGTGATGCTGAACGGCTGCAGGTCCCCGGCGGTGACCAGCCTTCCAGGGCGGAAGACGTCGAGGCCGACCGGCGTGTTCGCGAACGTCTCGCCTTCGACCAGCAGCTTGTCGGCCTTGTAGCCGAACAGCCCGCCCAGCGCCACCGACACGAGCAGGCCGAGCAGCGCCACGTGGAACAGCAGGTTACCGACCTCGTGCAGGTAGCCCTTCTCGGCCGCCACCCAGCCCTCGCCGACCCGGATCCTGAAGCGGCGCCGGCGCAGCAGTGCCGCGGCCGTCCCGACCGCCTGTTCCGCGGTACCGGCGGCCTGGAATCCAGCGGCCTGCGGCAGCCTGCCAAGGTGCCGCGGCGCCCTGGGCGGTGGCTGCCGCGCCGACCTGGCCAGCCGGTAGGTGCGGGGCAGTACGCAGCCCGCGAGCGAAATGAACAGCAGCAGGTAGATCGCCGCGAACCAGGGGGCGCCGAAGACGTCGAAGCCGGACAGCTTCGCCAGCAGCGGCGCGAGGGACGGATGCGCGGCGTAGTACTTGCTCACGGCGGCCGGGTCGATGCCCTGCTGGGGCAGCACCGAGCCAGGGATGCTGGCGAGCGCGAGCAGGAACAGCAGCACCAGAGCGGTGCGCATGGAGGTCAGCTGGCGCCAGCCCCAGCGCAGCCACGCGACGACGCCGAACCTCCGCGGCCGCTGCTGGTGACTCTCGGGCGCGCCGTCCGCGGCGACGGCGCTGCCATCCACGCGTTCCGCGGTCGCGGCGGGCGTGGCGTCCGCGGCGCCCCGGTCCTTGCGCCCCGTCAGTTCCTGGGTCACGACGCCTCGCCGAGGATCTTGGTGATCAGCGCCCGCAGGCCCTTGTAGGTCACCTCTCCGACGACACGGCCCGCGATGTGCCCTGACCTGTCGATCAGCAGCGTGGTCGGTATCCCGACCGGCGGAACGGCGCCGTGGAAGGCCAGCGCGACCTGCTCACCTGGGTCGTTCATGCTCGGGTAGCCGATGTTGAACGTACGCTCGAACGCCGCGGCGTTGGCCGGCGCGTCCTGCACGTCGTCGCCGACGAACCGGACGGGCGCGCCCTTGAAGCGCTGCGCGAGCGCGGAAAGAGCCGGCGCCTCGCGCCGGCACGGCGCGCACCAGGATCCCCAGAAGTTGAGCACGACCAGGTTGCCGCGCTGCGCCGCCAGCCTGAATGTAGCCCCTGTCAGCGTCGTCCCGCCGACCGCCGGCGCCGCTGGCCGGTCACCTGGCGCGTAGTACGTGCTGCTGTAGCTGCCGCTGACGAAGCTCTGCCCGTTGCTCACCGGCGTGTTCGCGCCGATCGCGCCGCCCGAGCAGCCGGCCACGCCCGCGACGCCGAGCACCGCGGCGCCTGCCAGTATCCAGCGGCCCAGTATCCCGCGGCACAGCAAGGCCATCGCGGGGCGGCGCGCGGAGCGGTGCGGGCGGGTCACAAAGAAGTCTCCTACAGGCAGTAGTACGCAACCCATTGTGCAGGACCCGCTGCATCGCGCTGGCTCCGGCCCGGCGGGAACGGACCGAGCACCTCAGGGTGCGGGTGCGTCAGGTACACACCCTACGCGCCAGCGACCCGCGAGCCCGTCGAACCTGACGGCTCGGCGTAGCCGATCAGGCGGGCGCGGTCTCCGGTGAACTCCACGCTGGTGACGCTGCCGAGCGAGCACTGCCGGCGGCGCGGATCGTGCCAGAGCTTGCGGCCCTGTACGGCCCGCCGCGTGACCCAGATCGGCAGCTGGTGACTGACGCAGACGGCTTCGTGCCCGCGCGCGGCGCTGGCCGCGCCAGCCGCGGCCGCGAGCACCCGCGCCGCCACGTCGCGATACGGCTCTCCCCACGAAGGCCGGAACGGGTTGCGCAGGTAGATCCAGTGCCGCGGCGCCCGCAGCGAACCGTCGCCGACTCCGACGTTGAGCCCCTCGAAGTGATTCCACGGCTCGATCAGCCGCTCGTCGATCTCGATCGGTAGCCCGAGTTGCTCGGCGATCGGCTCGGCCGTCTGGACGGCGCGCTCCAGCGGCGACGACCGCAGCACGGTGATGTCGCGTCCGGCCAGGAAGTCGGCGGCCGCCTTGGCCATCATCAGCCCGTCCTCGGACAGGCGGAACCCTGGCAGCCGCCCGTACAGGATGCCGCCGGGGTTGGCGACCTCGCCGTGCCGCACAAAGTGCACGATGGTTGTGGCCTGGCCGTTCTCGCTGGCCTCCGCGGGCTGGGGAATCTCACTCATCGCGCGCTCAGCCTACCTGCCTAACTATCCGCTCCCGCTGGTCATCCCGTCCGGCCGGCCACCGCGGGCGCGCCAGGATCAAGGGCGGATAAAGTTACGCAAAGCTAGCGATCCCACGAACAGCAGGCAGCCCGCGTGAGTCCAGCCGCCATCGCGCTCGTCCTCGCCGCCGCGATCGCCCACGCGAGCTGGAACCTGTTCGGCAAGCAGGCCGCAGAGACGGGCGCGGCGTACTTCATCTGGCTGCTGGCGGCCAGCGTGACCGTGCTCTACCTGCCGGTTGTCGCGATCACGGCGGCCCTGACGCGGTCGCACCTGACGGGCATGAACTGGCTGTTCCTGGCGGGCACCGGCGTGCTGCACGGCGCCTACTTCCTGTTCCTCCAGCTCGGCTACCGGCTGGGCGACCTGTCCCTCGCCTATCCCATCGGCCGCGGCACGGGCGCGTTGCTGGCGGCGCTGGCCGGGATCGTGCTGCTCGGCGAGCGGCACGACCTGCTCGGGTATGCGGGCATCGGCGCGATCGTGGCCGGCGTCGTGGTCATCGGGCTGCCAGGGCGCGCGGCCCTGCGCCAGGACCTGGCCGGCGCCCGACCGTCGGCCGCGGGTGCGATCGGCTTCGCGCTCGCCACGGGCCTGTTCATCGGCTGCTACACGCTCTGGGACAAGTACGCGGTGGCGAGCCTGCACACTGAGCCGGTGCTGCAGGGCTACGCCGGCTTTCCCGTGATGGCCGCCGTGTTCACGCCGTTCGTGCTCCGCGACCGGGACAAGCTGGCGAAGGTGTGGCACGAGTTCCGGCCGCAGGTGCTCGGCGCGGCCGTGCTCTCGCCGCTGGCCTACATCCTGGTGCTGGTCGCGCTCAGCTTCACCGCGGTCAGCGCGATCGCCCCGGCGCGCGAGGTCAGCGTGCTGTTCGGGGTGCTTCTCGGCAGGCGGCTGCTCGGCGAGGGCAGCCTTGCCCGCAGGCTCTCCGCCGCGGCAGCGATCGTGGCCGGCATCATCGCGATCGCGATCGGCTAGCAGAACCGAACCCGGACAATAATCCCGATCAGTACGCGAGCCGCGTTTTCCTGGTGGCCCGGAGATGCTATTTCTTGCCAGGCCGCAAGGCCCGCCCCTTAGGCCAAGAATGATTCAGGAACCTAAGCAGTAGAACGTGCACTTCTCGCACACTCGGTACACCTGCGCCACACGTGACCAGCTAACTCAGCGCCCCCGCGGCGGCCCTGGCCGCCGCGGGAAGCGCCGAGGCGACGGTCGCGATCGCCCGCTCGTCGTGCGCCGCGGACACGAACCACGCCTCGAACGGCGACGGCGGCAGGTACACCCCGCCGTCGAGCATCGCGTGGAAGAACGCCGCGTAGGCGGCGCCGGACTGCGACCTAGCCTGGCCAAAATCCCTGACCGGGCCCGTGACGCCCAGGAAGAACGAGAACAGGTTGCCCGCCTCCTGCAGCCGGAACGGCACGCCGGCTTCGGTGAGCGCCGCGGCCGCGAGGCTGGCGATCTGCGCCGCCGCTGCGTCGACCTTCTGATACACCTCCGGCGTGCACGCGCGCAGCGTCGCGAGGCCCGCCGCGGTGGCGAGCGGGTTGCCGGACAGCGTGCCCGCCTGGTACACCGGCCCGGCAGGCGCGAGCAGGTCCATGATCTCCGCGCGGCCGCCGAAGGCGGCGGCTGGCAGGCCGCCGCCCATGACCTTGCCGAACGTCATCAGGTCACCGGCCACGGCCTCCCGGCCGTACCAGCCTGAGCGGGTGACGCGGAAGCCGGTCAGCACCTCGTCCATGATCAGCAGCGCGCCGTACTCCGCGCACAGCGCGGCGAGCAGCTCGTTGAAGCCGGCGGCGGGCGGCACGATGCCCATGTTGGCGGGGCACGCCTCGGTGATCACGCAGGCGATCTCGCCCCCGTGCTCGGCGAACGCCTGCCGCACGGCCTCCGGGTCGTTGTACGGCAGCACGATCGTGTCCGAGGTGACGGTGCCGGTGACGCCGGGCGAGTCGGGCAGCGCGAACGTGGCTACGCCCGACCCTGCGGCCGCGAGCAGCGCGTCCACGTGGCCGTGGTAGCAGCCGGCGAACTTCACCACGAGCCGCCGTCCCGTGTAGCCGCGGGCGAGCCGCAGCGCCGTCATGGTGGCCTCGGTGCCGGAGTTGACAAGCCTTATCTTCTCAACAGGGGCTCGGGAGATGATCTCCTCCGCGAGCTCGACCTCGCCAGGGGTGACCGTCCCGAAGGACGTGCCGCGCCCGATAGCCGCGCTGAGCGCGCCGGTCACGTCGGGGTGAGCGTGCCCGAGGATCATCGGTCCCCAGGAGCAGATCAGGTCGACGTAGCGGGTGCCGTCGACATCGGTCAGGTAAGGCCCGCTCCCCGACGCCATGAACACCGGCGTGCCGCCCACCGCGCCGAACGCCCTGACCGGCGAGTTCACGCCGCCAGGCAGCACGGCGCTCGCGCGCTCGTACAGGCTGGCCGTACTTATTCCGGCTGTCATCGGCCGATCTCCTCGCATGCGTCGGCTAGGTACTCGAGCAGCCGCAGCGCGTCGGGCAGCGGCGCGGCATCCGGCCTGACCAGCCACCGGGCCGCGCTGCCACCCGGCGTCGACGGCGGGGCGAGCACGTAGCTATTCCTGCAGTGCCAGCGCAGGCCTGCTATGGCTGGCACGGTCTCAGGCTCGCAGTCCAGATGGCAGCTCCACCATTCGTCCTCTTCGGCCGCCGCCGCCCGGCTGGCCACGAAGAACAGCGTCCTGTCGCCTGCCCCGGCCGCGGCAGTGCTGGCCGCGACGGGGCCAGGGCGGACTTCGGCCTGGCCGAGCCTCGCGAGCGCCGTGCGTCCGGCGCTCGCGGGGACGTCGAGCACGTCGAAGATACGCCCGCTGACGAGCAGGATGCTCGACCGGGGTGCCGCGCTCCACCACTGCGCGACGACGCCGGGATCGGCGCTGGCCTCGAGCTGCCAGGCGGGAGAGAGCGGATGGGCCCCTGGCGCCGGGCAGCCAACCCGGTCGCACGAGCAGGCGCGGCCAGCGGCCGGGGTGCGAATCTGGCTCGCCCCCTGGCAGACCGGCCAACCGAGTGCCGCGTAGCCGAGGGCCGCGATGGCCAGCTTCTCGCTGGCCTTGCGGCGCCTGGCCCCTAGCGCAGCCGACCGGCCCACTCAGTGGCCCAGTACGTCAGGATGATCCCTGCTCCGGCCCGCTTGATCGCGGTCAGCGACTCCGTGATCACCCGGTCCCTGTCCAGCCAGCCGTTGGCCGCGGCGGCCTCGATCATCGCGTACTCGCCGCTGACCTGATAGGCCGCCACGGGAACGCGGACCGCGCGGGCCACCAGGCTGATGATGTCCAGGTACGCGAGCGCCGGCTTGACCATGACGATGTCGGCGCCCTCGCCGACGTCGAGCAGCACCTCCCGCACCGCCTCGTCGGGGCTGCCGTGATCTTGTTGGTAGGAGGCCCGGTCGCCGAACTGCGGAGCGCACTCGGCCGCGTCCCTGAACGGGCCGTAGAACGCCGACGCGTACTTCGCCGCGTAGGCACAGATCGCTACGTCGGTGAAGCCGCCCGCGTCGAGCGCGGCGCGGATCGCCGCCACCTGGCCGTCCATCATCCCGCTGGGCGCGACGACCTGCGCGCCCGCCCTGGCCTGGGCCAGGGCGATCGCCGCGTAGCGCTCCAGCGTGGCATCGTTGTCGACGGCACCCGCCCTGGTCAGGATGCCGCAGTGCCCGTGATCGGTGTACTCGTCCAGGCACAGGTCCGCCATCAGCACCGTGCCTGCGCCGAGGTCGGCGGTCAGGTCGGCGAGCGCGAGCTGGACGATGCCCGCCGGATCGTCGGCCGCCGAGCCGCGGGCGTCCTTCACGGCGGGGATACCGAATAGGATCAGCCCGCCGACGCCTGCCTCGACCGCCTCGGCGGCAGCCTTGCGCAGGCTGTCCCTGGTGTGCTGCAGCACCCCTGGCATGGAACCGACCGGCTGCGGCTCGCTGATCCCCTCCTTGACGAACAGCGGCTGGATCAGGTCGGCGGGCCGCACGGAGGTGGCGGCCACGAGCCGCCGCATCGCCGCGGTCCCGCGCAGCCTGCGGGGTCTTACCTGCGGGAACCCAGCTGTCATGGCGCGACTCCTCGCCGGCTCAGCGCAGCCTGCGCCGGGCGCCGCGGCGCCGCTCGCTCGGCCGCCTTACCGGCTCGCCGGCCTGCACCGCCGCGTCCCTGATCGAGGCTCCGTGCGCGGCGAGGGCGTCGACCAGCAGTGCCGTCGACGGCTTGTCGGCGACCACGTCGACGCGCAGCCCGAACTCGGCCGCGGTCTTCGCCGTCTCCGGCCCGATCACCGCGATCACCGTCACGGCGTGCGGCTTGCCGGCGATCCCGATCAGGTTGCGCACGGTCGATGAGGAGGTGAACAGGACCGCGTCGAAGCCGCCGCCCTTGATCGCCTCCCTGATCGGCGCGGGCGGCGGCGCGGCCCGCACCGTCCGGTACGCGGTGACGTCCTCTGCCTCCCAGCCGAGCTCGGTCAGCCTCGCCACGAGGCCCTCAGTCGCGATGTCGGCGCGCGGCAGCAGCACCCGGTTGATCGGGTCGAGCAGGTCGTCGTAGGCGGGCCAGGCGTTCGCGAGCCCTTCCGCTGACTGCTCGCCGTCGGGCACCAGGTCAGGTGCGATCCCGAAGGCCCGCAGCGACGCCGCGGTCTGCTCGCCGACCGCGGCGATCTTTACGCCGGCGAAGGCTCTGGCGTCGAGCCCGTACTCCTCGAACTTCTCCCTGATCGCCCGCACGGCGTTGGCCGAGGTGAAACCCACCCACTGGTACCTGCCGGTGACCAGGCCGCGGACGGCCCGCTCCATCTGCTGCGGGGTGCGCGGCGGCTCGACAGCGATGGTCGGCACCTGCTCGGGCACCGCGCCGTAGGCGCGCAGCTGGTCGCTGACGCTCGCCGCCTGCTCCTTGGTCCGCGGCACTAGCACCCGCCAGCCGAACAGCGGCCTCGTCTCGAACCAGGACAGTTGCTGCTGCGCCTTGACCACGTCGCCGACCACCGCGATGGCCCGCCCGTGCGCCGTGAGCAGGCTCACGCCCGCGGCCTTGAGGTCGGCCGTCACGGTGCCGAGCGTGCTGACGACCGTGTGCTGGTCGGTGGTCGTGCCGTTCCAGGTGATCGCGAACGGCGTGTTGTCCGGCCAGCCGGCCGCGATCAGCATCTTGGCGATGTCGGCGATGCCGGTCTCCGCGCCGAGGATCACCAGCGTGCCAGGCCCCGCGGTCATCCGGCTGACCTCGGCGGCGTGGATGATCCTGACGTCGCCTGTCACGTCCTGGGTCAGCGGGATCCCCGCGTACGCGGGAACCGCGGTCGCCGACGACACGCCGGGCACGACCTCGTAGGCGACCTTGGCCTTGGCGCAGGCCGCCGCGTCGGAGGCGGCGGCGCAGAACAGGAACGGGTCCCCGCCGAACAGCCGGAGCGCGACCTGGCCGGCCTTGGCCGCCTTGATCAGCAGCTTGGGATCGGTTTCCAGGGCCGCCGAGTCGACGACCGTCGCGTCGTCGCGCAGCCGGTGCTCGATCCGCTCGCTCACCCACGGCGCGGCGACGACCAGGTCAGCCTCCGCGAGCAGGGTGGCCGCCCGCAGCGTCAGCAAGCCCTCGTCGCCCGGCCCTATGCCCACGAGCGCGACGAGGCCACCGCCGCTCCTCGCTCCGCCAGGCACGCTCTTCGCTGCCTTCTTCTCTGCTGCCTTCTTATCCGGCGCCTTCTTGTCCGGCGTGGGGTTCACTTCGCATCGTCCCCGTTAGTGCGGTGTCCTTCTGACACGTCCGTATACCTTCCGGCGCCGCGGCTGAGCAGCGCAGCGGCCACCTGCCGGCCTATCCGCGCCGCCTGGCCGGCCGGCCCGGCCGCGCTCGCCCGCAGCGCTTGTTCCCCCGCAACTTCCCCCGCAACGATGGCGTCAAGCCGCAGCACGCTAGTCCCGGCAGCATACGCGCCGATCGGCGCGGAACAGCCCGCCTGCAGCGCGGCGAGCACGGTGCGTTCCGCGGTTGTCGCGGCCCGGCTCGGCGCGTCATCGGCCTGGCTCAGCAGTTCCGCGAGCTCTGGCCTGCTCGCGAGACACTCCACGGCCAGCGCGCCCTGGCCCGGCGCCGGCATCATCTCGTCGGGCTCGAACACCTGGCTGACCGCATCGAGCCGGCCGATCCTGGCCAGCCCCGCGTAGGCGAGCACGACGGCGTCGACCTCCCCTGAATCGACCTTGCCGAGCCGGGTTCCGGCGTTGCCGCGGATAGGCACGGGCCGAACGTCGGGCCGCAGCAGCAGCACCTGGGCGGCGCGGCGGGGCGACCCGGTCCCGATCCGCGCCCCGGCGGGCAGGTCAGCGAGCTTGGCGCCGCTCCTGGCGACCAGCGCGTCGCGCGGGTCCTCCCGCTGCGGTACCGCGGCCAGCACCAGCGCCGGGTCCGTCACGGCCGGCAGGTCCTTGAGCGAGTGCACGGCGAAGTCGATGTCACCTGTCAGCAAGCGCTTGCGCAGTTCGCTGACGAACACGCCGGTGCCGCCGATCTGCGCCAGGCCGGCCTTGCTCTCGTCGCCGAAGGTGCTGTAGCCGACCAGGTCAACCAGGCATCCGGTGCTGGCCGACAGCAGCCTCGCGACGTGCGCCGACTGCGCCATCGCCATCGGGCTGCGCCTGGTGCCGAGCCGAAGCGCCCGGCTTCCTCCCGGTGCGCCGTTCACTCGGTTGCCTCCCGCAGCGACCAGGCCAGCATGTCGTCGTCTGGCCGCCGGACCGCCTCCACGGTGTCCGGGTCGAGCTCGAAGAGCACGCGCAGCGCGGTCTCGTACGCGTCCCCGCCAGGCGACCCCGCCAGCTCCTTCACCCGCACCGTGGGGCCGTGCAGCAGCTTGTCGGCGATCCTGCCCATCGTCTGCGCTATCTCCCTGCGCGTCCTCGCGTCCAGCTCGCCCAGCCGCCGCTCCAGCCTGGCCAGCTCCGATTCCACCACGGTCGCCGCCTTGGCGCGCAGGGCCACGACCGTCGGCGCGACGCTCTCTGCCCGCTGTGCCTGCAGGTAACCGGCCAGCTCCTCGGCGACGATCCGCCGCACCGCCGTGACGTCAGACTCGCTGGCCAGGGCCGCTAGGCGGGCGGCGCCTGGCGCGTGCCGGCCGCTCGCCGCGCCGATCGTCTCCAGGTCGGTCAGGCGCACCCCGGGCAGCGCTCCTGCCGCAGCCTCGATGTCACGCGGCAGCGCGAGGTCGACGAGCGCTAGCTGGCCCCTGCCGGGCCGGCCGCCGCTGGCAGCCGCCTCGGCCCGCATCCGCAGCGCCTGGCTGACCGCCGCCTTCGTGAGGACATGACCGGCCGCGCCGGTACTCGCGACCACGAGGTCAGCGGCCGCGACGGCGGCGGGCAGGTCGGTCAGGCTCGTCGTGCCCGCGCCGTACCTGGCGGCCAGCCGCTCGGCGCGCCCCGGCGTCCGGTTCGCGATGACGACCCGGCTCGCTCCCTGCCGCACCGCGGTCGCGACGGCCAGTGAGCTCATCGAGCCCGCACCGATGACCAGCACGCTCAGCCCGGTCAGCCCTGGCTGGCTGCCGCACGCGGACGCGCCGAGCCCCAGGCCGAGGCTGACCAGGCTCTGCCCAGCGGCGTCGATGCCGGTCTCGGCGTGCGCACGCCGGCCCGCTCGCAGCGCGAGCCTGCTCACGTCCGACAGCTCGTGGCTCAGCGTGCCGTGCTGCCTCGCGGTCTTCACGGCGTGCCTGACCTGGCCTAGTATCTGGCTCTCGCCTACCACCATCGACTCCAGGCCGCAGGCGACGGTCAGCAGGTGCTGCACCGCCCGGTCTTCGTAGTGCAGGTAGGCCGAGCCTGTCAGCTCGCCGAGCGGCAGGGCCGAATGGCGGGCGAGGAGCTCGCAAATGGCCGCGACGCCGCCGTGGAAGCGGTCGACCTCGGCGTAGATCTCGATCCGGTTGCACGTGCTGAGGACCAGCGCGCCGGCCACGTTCTCCGAGCTGAACACGTCCTGCAGCAGCTTGGTCTGGGCGTCACCTGAGACGACGGCGCGCTCCAGCGTGCTGACCGGCGCGCTGGCGTGGCTCAGGCCGACTACCAGTACGCTCACGTCCCTACCGCCTTGGCCGCCACCTGACCGTCACCATCCAATGCCAGCGTCCCGGCCGTGCCGCCGGAACTTCCATTGCTCGCGGGCATCGCGACCTCCCGCTCGCTGCGGTGCAGGACCCGGACGACCGACCGGCGCTGCGCGTGAAACGCAAGAATCTGCAACTCGATCGACAGGTCGACTTTACGCACATCGACGCCGTCAGGCACGCTCAGCACGACAGGTGCGAAGTTCAGGATGCTGGTGACGCCGGCCGCGACCAGCCGGTCGCAGATCCCCTGAGCCGCGACAGCAGGGACCGTGATGGCGCCGATCATGACGCCCGCGTCGGCGACGACGCGCTCGATCTCATCTGCGGCCCGCACCCGGTGCCCCGCGATCACGCTGCCGATCACGGCGGGATCGGAGTCAAGCAGCGCGGCCACCCGGAACCCGCGCGACGCGAATCCCCCGTAGTTGGCCAGCGCGCGGCCGAGGTTTCCCGCGCCGACGATCACGACAGGCCAGTCCTGCGTCAGCCCAAGCTCCCTGGACACCTGGTAGATCAGGTAATCGACGTCGTAGCCGACGCCGCGGGTGCCGTACGAACCCAGGTGCGACAGGTCCTTGCGGAGCTTGGCTGAGTTCACCCCGGCAGCGGCCGCGAGTTCCTCGCTCGAGACGGAGGCGATGTCACGGTCAGCGAGCGCGTAAAGGGCACGCAAGTACAGCGGGAGGCGAGCGATGGTCGCCTCCGGGATGCCCTGCAAGCTGCTCTCTGATCTCGTTCGGCGGGACATACGCCGGCAACTCCTGGGGGATCGGCACCGCGGGCGGGACCTGCTGAGACATCCGCCTCCTGGCCGTCCGCCGCACGCTCTGCCTTTCTACCGTACGCCCTTGTGAACGTATGCACAAAGTCAGGCGTTCCCCGCGGGCGGCCGCGACCGTCCCGGCGTGCCGCTAGGACCGCAGCGCCCGCCGTAGCCTCCGCTCATCGACCCGCCAGAAGTCGTGCTGCACGCCGTCGATCAGGGTCACCGGGATCATCTCCCCGTACTCCCTGAGCTCGTCAGCCGAATCGGTGATGTCCCGCTCGGTCCAGGCGATCCCGAGGTCCGTCGCGACCCGGGAGATCACCGCCCGCGCGTCATCGCACAGGTGGCAGCCCGGCCTCGAGAGCAGCGTGATCGAGTGTGGCGTGGGGAGCGGCGTCGTCACCGGTACCAGGGATCCTCGCCTGGCAAGCCCGCGACCCAGCCTTCGTAACCAGGCTCGTCCTGGCCCCGTGGCGGCCTGACCGGCTGCTCGCGAGGCTCGGTCCTGCCGCGCTCGCCGCCGCGCGCTGCCGCGTCGCGCGAGGGCAGCCGGTCCCGTCCGGCGCGCGAGGACTTCGTGACGCCGGTCAGGTCGATCCCCGACTCGCTGAGGATGTCGGAGATCGCCGAGTACGACGGCAGCGGCGAGATCTTAGCTTGCTGCAAGCCGAGTTCGATCGCGTTGGTCGCCAGCACCATGGACCTGCGTTCAGCGACGTACCTGGCCACGTACGGCTGGGCCATGTGCTCGTCGTAGGCCGCGCGGTCGCGGTAGACCTCGTACAGGATCCGCTGCATCGGCGCGGTGGGAACGGCGTGCACGATGTACACGAGCGTCCCGGGCTCGAGGGATCTGACCTGCTCCACGACCTGCTCGGTCATCCGGTCGAAATCCGCGAGCCGGTCGTCGAGCAGGGTGTAGATCGTGATCTGGCCGAACAGCTGCCCCTGGTGGTTACTGGCGGGCTGTGGCTGCGACCGTGCCTGCGCGGAGTCGAACTGGGCAGAGTCGAACTGGGCAGAGTCAAACTCTGGCGAATCGAACTGGGCCGAGTCGAACTGAGCGGAGTCGAACTCGGCAGAATCAAACCTGCCTGAGTCGTCGTACTGGCCGGAGTCGAACTGTGCCGAGTCGAACTGGCTCGAGTCGTACACGTCCGGATCATGCCGCCTGGCGGGGTCGGAGCGCTCCGCGGCGAGCGCCGCGAGCGCCGGGTATGCGAGGTCGTCGTCCGGCCGGCCGCGATGAGCGGCGTCGTCACGGTACGCGGACGTCAGGTAGTCGTCGACGAGGTTGTCGTACCTGTCGTCCGGCCGATCATCCGAGTCGTACCAGGCGGGCCCGGCGGGACGCCGGCGATCGCGGTCGGCCGCCGCGCGGTCGTCGGCAAGCCCGCGCCTGCTGGCCGTGACGGCAGCGACCCACGTCAGCACCGCGGCCGCCGCGGCTGCTAGCGAGAAGACGCTGCCACCGAACGTGATGTGCGCGAACATCATCAACCCTGGCAGCGACACCGCGATCGCCGCACCGCAGGCCAGCAGGGCTGACCTGACGACCTCCTCATATGCCCGCCCGCGCCCGGACCTCGCCATCACGACGACGGCGCTGATCAGCGCCGTGGCGAGGGTGAACCCGGCCAGGAAGTCGATCAGGCCGAGGGGGATGAGCTGGTAGAACTTCTCCGGGTCCGGCCAGGACGTGCTCAGCGGGCTGGTCGTGCTCAGCGGGTCGGTGCCGAGGATGACCAGCACGATGACGCCGATCGCCGAAACGGCCAGGCGCATGGCGAAGCGGCCTGGCATTCCCCAGGCGATGAGTTCGACTAGGCCAAGGCAGAGCGCCAGCGGCGCGATCGCCTGGATACCGAGTTCCATCGCGCGGAACATCAGGTCGCTGTAACCGGCCAGGTAACCGAGCGCCTGCGCGGCGAGCGCCACGGCCAGCGCGAAGAGCGCGATCGTCCACGCGACGAGGAAGATCCGCGGCGCCCTGGCACTGCGCGCCGCGAGGACACCGGTCCCCACCGCGGCGACCACCGCGCCGAGAGCGACCACGATCAGAGAGGCTGTCATCCCTGCCTTTGGCGCGGGCCGTCACCCGTCAGTGCGAACCCGCTGACCAGCTGCGTAGCGGCCCTTCCTGGCGAGGCCCGCTCAGTTTCCCAAGAGTACCCACTAGGCTCAGTTACCGTGACGGCGCTTCGAAGACGCCATGGCACGGCGGGGCTTCCAGGGGGTTCTTCCCCCAGGAAGAAGAGTGCGGTGGTGGCCGGGGAGGCTGCGGCGGCGGCAGCGGAGGTCAGCCATCCGCCCATCGTTCCCGACCCGCGCGCAGGCGCTTTCTTCGACGTCGACAACACTCTCATGCGCGGCGCGTCGATCTACCACTTCGCGAGAGGGCTCGCGGCCCGCAAGATGTTCGGCCCGCGGGACCTGGTCAAGATGGCCGCCGGCCAGGTGATGTTCAGGGCGCGCGGAGCCGAGAGCGCAGATCGCATCGACGCGGCCAGGCAGGCCGCGCTGGCGTTCGTGGCGGGCCACAAGGTGGCGGACATCACATCGCTCGGCGAGGAGATCTACGACGACACCATGGCCGACCGGATCTGGGAGGGTTCGCGGGAGCTCACCAAGGCGCACCTGGACGCGGGACAGCGGGTCTGGCTGGTGACCGCCACGCCGGTGGAGCTGGCCGAGATCCTCGCCCGCAGGCTCGGCCTGACTGGTGCGCTCGGCACGGTCGCCGAGGTTTCCGACGGCATCTACACGGGCCGTCTCGCGGGCGGGCTACTGCACGGCGAGGCCAAGGCGGCCGCGGTGCTGGCGCTGGCCGAGCGGGAGAACCTGGACCTGGCCAGGTGCAGCGCCTACAGCGACTCGGTGAACGACCTGCCGATGCTCAACCTCGTCGGGCATCCGAATGTGGTAAACCCCGACGGGCCGCTGCGAGCGCTGGCCAGGGAGCGCAACTGGCCGATTCACGACTTCAGGAAGGGCCGCAGGGCCACGATCATCGCGATTCCCGTCGCGGCCGGTGCCGGCGTGGTGGCCGGCGGGCTGGCGGCGGGCATAGCGGTCCGCAGGCACCGCGCGGCCAGCTGACGTCAGTCGCCGAACGCGGGCCCGCGCTCGGCGAGCAGTTCGTCGATCTTGCTGGCGATCGTGTCCTTGACTTTGTCTGCTAGCCCGGCGATGACCTCAGCGTCTTCGCACTGATCAGGGGCGAAGCCGTGCGTGAGCACAGGGTCGCAGAACTCGATCAGCCACTTAGACGGCAGCGGGATGGCGCCGACCGGGCCTAGCCACGGGAACAGCGGCGTGACCGGAAAGTACGGCAGCTTCAGCCTGGCCGCGACTTCTGACCAGTCAGCGACCATCGGGTAGATCTCCTCCGCCCCGACGATTGCCACGGGAATGAGCGGTACGCCCGTACGCAGAGCTGTCTTCGCGAACCCGCCCCGGCCGAATCGCTGCAGGTGGTAACGGTCGCGGAAGGGCTTACCTATGCCCTTGAAGCCCTCAGGAAACACCCCGACAAGCTCGCCGGCGTTCAGCAGCCGGTCCGCCTCGGCCGGGTTCGCCGACACGTGCCCGCTCGCCCTCGCGAGCTTGCCGAGGAGCGGAACCGAGTACACCAGGTCGGCACCGAGCAGCCGCAGGTTCCTCGCCGCCGGGTGCTCGTCGAGCAGTCCCACCTGGAGCATCACGGCGTCGAGCGGGAGGACGCCAGAGTGGTTGGCGACAATCAGCGCGCCGCCGGCCGACGGCACGTGCTCGAGCCCGCGCATCTCGACCTTGAACCAGCCCCGGTACAAGGCACGGGCGGCGGGCATGAGCACCGCCGCGTTTAGTTCAGGATCGAATCCAGTATCCGGATCTACGGAGTACTCACCCGCGGCTCGGCGGCGGACGAACTCGGCGGCGCTCGCCAGGCGCCGCATCCACGGCCTCGGGACCGGCTGTTCAGGCTCGCTCATATCCGGATCATCCGCATCGGGCCTTGCCGGGTATCAGGGCGGCCGGGTGCGGCCCGGCCAGCCGCTACTTCTTGTTCCTGCGCTGGACGCGCGTCTTGCGAAGCAGCTTGCGGTGCTTCTTCTTAGCCATCCGCTTGCGGCGCTTCTTGATTACTGAACCCACGAAACCACCCTCGATCGATACCCACGCTGGGCCGCATGCCTAACCTTCACCGGGGCGCAGCCGCGGTGCGGTCCCTGGGACGCCCCCCGGAACCCCCGCAGGGCTAGCCGGAGGCATACCCATGCCCCGGCGGTCGGGGCGCACGCCAGTGCCACAGCGTACCCCCCGCCGCGGTACCGCGTGCTTTCCGGCCAGGTTTCTGGTTCTAGCTGCCCGCGGTCCCGGGTGGCAGGAGCCTGCGCCTCAGCCCGCCTCGACGAAGGCGTCCCTGAGGTACTGGTCGACCGCGCGCTCGGGCACCCGGAAGGATCGGCCGACCCTGATCGCTTCCAGATCCCCCGAATGAACCAGACGGTAGACGGTCATCTTCGACACACGCATGATCGCCGCTACCTCAGCCACCGTCAGGAACCGGACGGCGCTGAGCGGAGTAGCTTCTGCTGCCATCGATTGCCCTCTCCGGCGCTCCCCGCTGCGCAAAGCCATATCCTGCGCACCAGTCACGCCCGTCTCCAGCGTAATTCGAAGTTCGGAAAGGGCAACCCCCGAGGCGGGCGTGATTAATGCGCTTTAGCCAGCGCCGAGTTCCCTGCCTCTGTCCCTGGCGGCCTCAATTGCCGCCAGGAATGCCGCGCGGACACCGTGCCTCTCGAGCTCCCTGATCGCGCTGATCGTCGTTCCGCCTGGCGATGTGACCGCCTCGCGCAGGATCACCGGGTGCTCGCCAGACTCACGCAGCATCGTCGCGGCGCCGTACACCGCCTGCTTGACCATTTCCAGCGCCGATGCCCGCGACATCCCCAGCAGGATGCCCGCGTCCACCATGGCTTCGACCAGGAAATACACGTACGCGGGGCCGCTGCCCGATAGCGCGGTGGCCGCGTCCTGCTGCGACTCGGGAATCCGCAGCACCTTCCCGACCGGATTGAGCAATTCCTCGGTTCTGCGCAGGTGCTGCTCGCCCGCGAACCGCCCTGGCGAGATCACGCTCATCGCCTCGTCGACCAGCACGGGGGTATTCGACATCACGCGCACGACGGCCACCTGCTCGCCGAGCCCCGCCTCGATGAACCTCGTCGGGATGCCGGCCGCGACGGAGACCACCAGCTGATCGGCCCTGACGTGCGGCGCGATCTCCTCGAGCAGGCCGGTCATATCCTGCGGCTTGACGGTGATGACGAGCGTCCCTGCCTTGCCAGCCGCCTCGCTCGCAGCCGTCACCTCGATGCCGTATGAGTCGCGCAGCGCCTCCGCGCGGTCACGCCTGCGCACGGCGGCGATCACCCCGGACGGCGCCACTCCGGCCCTGAGCATCCCGGACAGCAGCGCCTCTCCCATCTTGCCGGCGCCAAGGATCGCGATCATGAATCGAGCGTAACCCGCAGCGCGCGGCTGGCCGCATCGCCCTAGTGGCGGGAGGCGAGCGCGCGCAGGAAGAACGCGAGGTTGGCAGGCCGCTCGGCGAGCCTGCGCATGAAGTAGCCGTACCAGTCGTTGCCGTAGGGCACGTAGACGCGCACCTGCGCGCCTTCCGCGGTGAGCTTTGCCTGCTCGTCGGTCCTGATGCCGTACAGCATCTGGTACTCGAAGCTGCCGGGATCCCGGCCGATGGTGGTGATCCTGGACTTCGCGATCGCGACCAGCCGCGGGTCGTGGGTCGCCAGCATCGGGTAGCCTGCGCCGTCGAGCAGGATCCGCAGGCACCGCGCGTAGCTGCGGTCGATCTCGGACCTGGCGGCGAACGCGAACCCGTCGGGCGCCCGGTACGCGCCTTTGCACAGCCGCACCCGCGATCCGGCTACCGCGAGGGCCGCGCAGTCGCCTGGACTGCGGCGCAGGTAGGACTGGATCACGCAGCCCAGGTCCGGGAAGTCCGCGCGAAGGTCATTGACCAGCCTGAGCGTGGCATCAACCCACGTGTGGTCCTCCATGTCGACGGTCACGGTGGTGCCGACGGCCTGCGCGGCCGCGCAGATCCTGCCGACGTTCTCCGCCGCGGTCTTCTCTCCGTGCTCGGCGAGGCCGAGCCCGACCGCGGTCGGCTTGACCGAGACCTCGGCACGCCCGCCGATCGTGAGCCCGGCGCTGCCGAGCAGCTCGAGCAGCGTGACGTACTCGGTCGTGACGGCTGTGGCCTGCTCGGGGTCGACCGTGTCCTCGCCGAGGTAGTCGATCGTGACCGACCGGCCCAGGCCAAGCAACCGCTCGGTCACCGCGAGGACGCTAGCGGCGTCGTCACCGGCCACGAACCTCTTGACCACGTCCCTGGTCACTGGCGCAGTCGTGATCAGCTGGCGGACCCGCTGGCTGGCCGAAGCGGCCAGCAGTACTCGGCGCAGCACCGCAGTGCACCTCCACGAAGCACGAGCCGAAGGGCAGGAGTTCCTGCCGGGGTAGGTTACTCCTGCCAGCACCTCGGTCCTGGTCTCAGTCTTCGCCTAGGGACCCCGTCTGGCCAGGGCTAAACGTGATCCGAGTGTTACAGGTCGCGCCGTCGGCCCATGCTGATCTTGACGTTCGCGCCGACGTCCGGCGGGACGATCACCTCCTGCGCGGCGCTGATCCCGGCGACGGTCAGCGTGGCCGTCACCGGCACCGTGCGCTTGACCAGGGCGAGCGCGATCGGGCCGAGCTCGTAGTGCCTGGCGCTCGACCCGACGAAGCCGACGGTCGTGCCCTCGGCGCGCACGTCTTCGCCGTGCGCGGGCAGCGCGTCCTCGCTCCCGTCCAGGTGCAGCATGACCAGCCGGCGCGGCGGATGCCCGAGGTTGTGCACGCGGGCGACTGTCTCCTGGCCGCGGTAGCAGCCCTTGTTCAGGTGGACGGCCGTGGTGATCCAGCCCATCTCGTGCGGAATGGCACGGTGATCGGTGTCGGTGCCGAACCGCGGCCGGTGCCCGGCGATTCGCAGGGCCTCGTGCGCCAGCATCCCGGAGAGGCGGAAGCCGCGGTCGCGCAGCGTTCCGGCCGCCGCCGCGATCTCGCGTCGCGGCACGATCAGGTCGGTCTCGTAGCCGAAGTCCAACGCCGCGGCGGCGCCCGCGACGTCGGCGACGTCGGGCTTGACCTCGGGCCCGGACACGGTGAGCACCGCGTGGCTGGCGCTGGCGTCCGCGGCCTCGACCCGCAGCATGAACCGCATCGACTCGAGGAACTCGAGCAGCGACGCCGCCTCCCCTGGCTCGACGTGCATCCAGGTCTCTGTGCCGTCGTCGACGAGCGACAGGTGGTGCTCGACGTGGCCTTTCGGGCTCAGGATCAGCGTCTGCCCGGCGCTGCCTGGAGCTAGGTCGTCGACCTTCTGGGTGCTGATGCTGTTCAGCCAGCCGAGCCGGTCCTTGCCGGTGATCCTGAGCACGTCCCGGTTCGACCGGTCGACCAGGCCTGCCGCCTGCGCCAGGGCACGCTGCTCGGCGAACGGGTCGCCGTAGTGCGCGGCCACGCCTGCGTCGGGGACATCGGCCGCGACCGCGCCGTCAGTGGCAAGCAAGGGACTGTCCATACCGCAAGGCTATGCTCTGCGGATCGCGCCGGGTCCGCGGCTCATGGCCGGTACGGTCAGGGCTGTAGCGTCAGGCTTCGGTGACCGCGCAATCGCGCACGAGCAGCCGGCGCGTCACCCTGAGCCGATCGGCGAGCGTGCGGTCGTGCGTGACGACGAGCAGCGTCCCTTCGTAGCGTTCGAGCGCCTGCTCGAGCTGCTCGATCGCGGGCAGATCCAGGTGGTTCGTTGGCTCGTCGAGAACGAGCAGGTTCGCGCCTGAATGCATGAGCAGCGCCAGGTCGGCGCGGGTCCGCTCGCCTGGCGAGAGCATCCGAACGGACCTGCCGATGTCGTCGGCGCCCAGCCCGAACTTGGCGAGCAGGGTCCGCGCCTCGGCCTCGGCCAGGCCGGATGCGCCGCGGAACGCCTCGAGCAGCGTCTCGGCCGGGTCGAACGTGAGCCGGCGCTGGTCGATCTCGCCGATCCGCACCGACGCGCCGAGCGACTGGCGCCCATGCGTCAGCGGCAGCCGCCCAAGCAGAGCCTGCAGCAAGGTGGTCTTGCCAGAGCCGTTGTCGCCCTGGACGAGCATCCGGTCGCCCCAGTTCAGCTGCAGGCTGACGGGCCCGAGCTGGAAGGTTCCGCGCCTGACCACGGCGTCGGACAGCGTGGCCACGATCTCGCCGCTGCGCGCCGCCGCGCCGAATCGCAGCCGGAGCTCCCACTCCTTGCGCGGCTCGGCGACCTGCTCGAGCCTGTCGATCGCGCGCAGCGTCGCCGCGCCCCTGGCGGCCTGGCGCTGCGCGCCCTCGGCCATGCCGCGCCTGATGTTCTTGTCAGGCTCCTTGCGGCGCATCGCGGCGCTCTTGGCCGTGCGCTCCCCTGAGCGAGCCCATTCCTTCTGCCGGCGCGCCCGCTCGAGCAGCTCGTCCCTGGTCGCGGCGTACGTCTCGTAGGCCTCTGCGGCCCTGGCCCTGTCCCGCTCGAGTTCCTCGCGGTAGGCCTGGTAGCCCCCGCCGTACAGCTTGGCCTCGCGGGTGTGCGGGTCGATCTGCAGCACGTCGAGCGCCGTTCGCTCGAGGAAAGACCTGTCATGCGACACCACGACCAGGCCGCCCCTGAACCCGCTGAGGTGATTCTCGAGCAGGTCGAGGCCGGTCAGGTCCAGGTCGTTGGTGGGCTCGTCGAGCAGCAGCACGTCGAACCGCGCCAGCAGCACGGCGGCCAGCGCGAGCCTGGCCGCCTGTCCGCCCGAGTACCCGCCCGCGGGCCGGTCCAGGTCGGCCGGCAGGCCGAGGCCGGCCGCCAGCTCGGTCGCGCGGACGTCCAGGTCGGGACCGCCTAGCGCGAGGTACGTGTCGAGTGCCGCCGCGTACTCCCGCCCGGCCTCGCGCTCGCTGACCTGACCTTCGGCACCGTGGCTCGCAGTGCCGTCGCTCGCCGTGCTGTCGCTCGCCGTGCCGTCGCTCGCCGTGCCGTCGCTCGCAGTGGCGTCGCTCGCCGTGCCGTCGCTCGCAGTGCCGTCGCTCGCAGTGGCGAGGCGCTGCGAGGCGGCGAGCATGGCCGCCTCGGCGGCCGCGACGCCGGTGCGCCTGGCGAGGTAGCCCATCGCGGTCTCGTCGCCCCGCCGGTCGCGTTCTTGCGGCAGGTAGCCGACCGTGCCGGACGCGGTTACCGTGCCGGCGTCCGGCTGCACGAGCCCGGCCAGGGCCTTGAGCAGTGTCGACTTGCCGACGCCGTTCGGTCCCACGACCGCGATCCGGTCACCGGCCGCGACCGCCATGCTCACGTCGTGCAGCACGGTAAGCGCCCCGTAGGAGACGCTGACAGCTCGGGCGGTCAGCAGGGACATCCCGCCACCTTAAGCATGACGCCGCGGCACCTGCCTCCGAATTTCGCCAGGCCTGCCCGCCGCTGGCCGGCTACGTGGCGCCGGCCTCCCCTCGCGTGCGGCAGTCCGCGCAGGTACCGAACACGGTCAGGTGACCGACGTCGGTCTCGAAACCGTGGTCGGCATCGAGGGCGCTAACGAGGGGGGCGACCGCCGCCGGGTCCAGCTGGATGATCGAGTCGCAGGCGCGGCACACCAGGTGCACGTGCTGCGCGTCGGCGGCCAGGTGGTAACGGTGCGCGCCGTGACCGAGGTGCGTGTGGGTGACCAGCCCGATCTGCTCGAGAAGCTCGAGAGTCCGGTAAACCGTCGAGAGGTTGAGTCCGACAGCGGTCTGTCTGACCTCGGCATATATCTCCTCAGGGGTGGCGTGCTCAAGCCTCGTCACCGCCTCGAGGATGAGCTGGCGCTGCGGCGTGACCCGGTACCCGCTGGCCCGCAGCGTGTCATCCCACGTCTGCGACATGCCCCGAGTCTAATGACGGCTGAATAACCCACTTGCCCGCCAGCGCGGCCGTGTCGTAGCGTTCTGGCTAACGCGGGAAAGGAGGTGGTCCAACAGTATGCATAGATGTCGGACTCGCGAGGTGGCTGTCAGCTAGCCGCCGTCCCGTGGAGCGCAGCCGGCGGGAGCCGGATGCGCGCGTCACCGGCCTGCGATCCGGTCCTTCCTAGGCCGAATCGCGAGCCGCCAAGGCGGCGGTCGGCGAATACACGGCAGACACCGGACCCCCGGGTGATCGGCCTTGTCCAGTCGGTCCCCGCGATGACCTGCCCAGCTGCAGGCCGATGCGGGAGCAGCCCGGGGGCTTCTCTTTTGTTCTTTCGCGTGAATTGTCCTACTGGCTAACCGGGTAGGCCGCGACGAACACCGTTGCCTCGCTGGCGTCACGCGGCCAGCGGTAGGCCCGGCACCGCTCGCCGGCGGGCAGCACGATCACCTGTCCTGGGCCGAGCACGAGGTCCGCGCGCCCGGCGGCCACGAACTCGAACTTCAGCTGCCCCTGCACCACCAGGATCAGGTCGATCTCGTCAGAGGAGAACCAGCTCTCATCGATCGGCTCGTCCTTCTTGCTCACCCACACGAGCTCGACGCCCGATCCGGAGAACACCGTGCCGACGGCGCCGAACGGCGTCGACCTGACCTGCTCGGCCTCGCCGCGCAGGACGTCGAAGACGCGCAACGGCCGATCCTCGCGCTGCCCGGTCATGGGCTCGCCTCCTCGCTAGGCGTCGCCCACGCGCTTGAGCTGGGCGGACAGGTGCGGCTGCAGCGGCTGCCCGACCGCGGCCATGTCGTAGGCATACGCCAGGTCGCCGCCGACCAGGCCGTACAGCCGCTTGCCGGCCGTGACTTCCCTGGCCGTCGCGGTCCTGACCACCGCGTCGGTCCCCATTTCGATCTTGGTCCCGCTGATGGTGCCGATGTACACCTCGCTGACGCCTGTCGGGTGCACGATGAGCACCTCGAGGCCGTTGCCGGGCTGCGGCCGCCAGAAGCCAAGCTCCATGTGCGAGAGCCGGCCGATCGACCCGTCAGGCTCTATCAGCCAGGTCCGGCTCGAATAGATCAGGAACGGCTTGCCGTTGTGGGTGAACGTGATTTCCTCGCCGTAGTTACGGCTCTCGATCGTCGGGTATCCGATCACGCCTGCGCCCTCCCACCGGCCGAGCAGGAAACTCAGCGGCGCGATGGCCGGATCCGGCTCTAGCGCATCAGGAATCGGGCTGCTCTGTGCGGAATCCATTCCGACAGCCTACGGCTCGCTGGCCGCCGCATCGTGGTGCGCGCGAGCGCTGGTTCGTATCCCCCGGACACACAGGACACCCGGTATGGATGCGACACCCATTGCGCCAGCGGGCGATGGGTGTCCCACCGATACACGGCCGGGGCGCTGAGACACCCGGGCGGGGCGCTGAGACACCCGGCCGCGGAGCTTCCCGGGCCCACGCAGCGCCGCGAGCGACCGCTATGACCGTTTCGCCAGGTTCCGGCCTGCTCGCCAGAGGCGCAGCACCAGCAGCGCGCAGCACGCGGCGACCGCCGCGCACGCCACGGTCAGCACGATCGCCGTCACGTCAGCAGCCACGCCCGCACCCTAACTCCCCGCGCCCCCATCCGCACCAACCCAGCCCCGCGCGTCCCCGATCTACCCCACCTATGGGCCGCTGGTGGTGCCATAGGCCCACCAGCGGCCCATAGGGTGGCCCGGCGACCGCTGCCGAGCGAGGGATAGCGGGCGCGGCGGGGCGCGCTGGAATTAGGGTGTACGGCATGGCTGCCGGCGCACTGGTGATAAAGGCGACAGCGGGTAAGAACGACCCGGAACGGTGCAACCAGGCCTTCACCGTCGCCGCGACGGCGGTCGCAAGCGGCGTGCAGGTCTCGCTGTGGCTGACCGGCGACGCGACCTTGCTTGCGCTGCCCGGCCAGGCCGAGGACTTCAGGCTGGCCTACGCCACCCCGCTGGCTGACCTGCTCGAGACCATTCTCAAGGGCGGAACCGTCACCGTCTGCACGCAGTGTGCGGCCCGGCGGGAGATCACCGAGGATGACCTGATCGACGGTGTGCGGATCGCTGGCGCGCCGACGTTCGTGGCCGAGGTTCTCGCCGACGGCGCCAAAGCGCTGGTGTACTAAGCCAGCAGGCCCGGCTAACCGGGCCGCCAACCGGACCCTCAGGCGCGTCTGGTCAGGTGACGGAAACGGCGGCGAGGCGCTCGGCGCGCAGCCGGCGGGTCCAGGCCTCGCCTGCCTCGGGAATCGGCGGCAGCGGCCCCGCGGCCCAGGTGAGCAGCAGGTCGGCCAGGCCAGGATTGCGCACCAGGGCCGGCCCGTGCAGATAGGTGCCGAGCACCCGGCCCGCGTGCGCGCCCTCCGTGCCGTCGCCGTTACCCGTGCCGATGATCACCCGCGCGAGCGGGCGGGCGCCTGGCCCGAGCCTCGTGACGCCCTGATGGTTCTCGAAGCCGGTGAGCTGCTCGACCCCGAGCGCCGGATCGACGTCGGCGAGGATCTCGCCCACGCCCCGCTTGTCGCCCCGGCCACTGCTGATGTCCAGGATGCCGAGCCCGTCGACCGGCTCACCCTGCGCGCCGCCGAACACGGTGCCGATGAGCTGGTAGCCAGCGCACACCGCGAAGATCACCGCGCCGTTCGACGCCGCCACGTTGACGCCCCCGCCGGCCCGCAGCCGCTGAGCGGCCAGCACCTGCGGCAGGTCTTCCCCGCCGCCGAGCAGGTAAATGTCGCCCTGGCTCGGCACCGGCTGGTCGGAGTTCACCTGGATCGGCTCGACACGGAGGCCACGCATCTGGGCCCGGCGGGCAAGCATGATCAGGTTGCCGCGGTCGCCGTAGGTGCTGAGCAGGTCGGGGTAGATCCAGACCAGCCGCAAGGCGCTCGGCCCGGCGGGCCGGCCACGATCCCAGACCGGCCGCTCGCGCTCGCCGGGGTGGTGCGCGCCGTTCACGCCAGGTTCGCGCGCCGTCCACAGCAGCTCGTTGGCCCGGTCAGCCGAGCCGTTCGCGCGGTACGGCCGATGCCCGGAGTGCGGTGCGGTCATGCTGTCCGTCCCAGGGTCGCCCTGATCTGCTGGAAGGCGGTGTAATTGGCAATCACGTCGAGACCGCCGGGCGGCACCTTGTCCACCGCCGCCTCGATGCCGTCGACCAGCTCGAACGGGATCTCGTCGGCCTCCAGCCGCACCGCCAGGTCGATCCTGCGCTCGCCTGCCACGAGGACCGGCCTGCCGCGCAGCACCCGGTAGTCCACGTCCCACAGCCACGACGTGTCCTTGCCGTCTGGCACCTGCGCGTTCACCGCGAGAAGCACGGGCCGGTGGTCCTGATCGAGGACATCGAACGCCTCGAGCCAGCCGGCCGGGTTCTTGGCAAGGAGCAGGTGCAGCGCCCGCCCGCGGCGCTGCACGGTCGTGTACCGGCCAGCGACCGACGCCACCGAGCGCAGGTTCGGCAGGGCCTGGTCGACGTCGGCGCCGAACAAGCCAGCCACTGCCAGCGCCATCACCGCGTTGGACTTGTTCGCGCGGCCGGGCAGCGACAAGTCGAGCTCCCGCACCACGCCCATCGAGTCGATGACCGAGTCGCCCTCCAGGACCCAGCGCGCCGACGGCCTCGACAGGCCGCACTCGCCGCACCGCCAGCCGAGCTCGTCACGGCGCAGGTGCGAGCCGCACTGCGGGCAGCACCACGAGTCCTCGTGCCAGCGCTGCCCGGCGGCGACCCAGACGACCTGGCTGGCCGACCCGGCCGCCCACGCGACGAGCGGGTCGTCAGCGTTCGCCACGACCCGGCAGTCCGGCATGGCCGCGAACGCCTCCCGCCAGCGCCTCGCGACCAGCCAGATCTCCGCCGCCCTGTCCATCTGATCGCGGCTCAGGTTCAGCAGCACGACGACCCGCGGCGTGGTCGCCTTCATCATCGACGGCAGGTACCGCTCGTCGACCTCGAGCACGGCATACGGGGCGTCCGGCGAGCCGGACAGGGCCGACACCAGGCCGCTCTCCATATTGGCGCCGAAGGCGTTCGAGGCGACTTCCTGGCCGAGCGACCCGATCGCGGCCGACACCAGCCTGGTCGTCGTCGTCTTCCCGTTCGTGCCCGTGACCAGCACGATCTGGCGTCCGGCCGCCAGCTGCCTCAGCAGGTCGGGGGCGACTCGCAAGCCGACCACCCCGCCGATGACAGAGCCGTCGCCGCGCCCGGTCAGCCGCGACACCTTGCCAGCGGCCTCTCCGAGCGTCGTCGCGACACGAGCCCTGATCGGGAGCTTGCTCATGGACGCAGATGCTAATCGGCCATCGGCGTGACGGGCGCCGCGGCAGTCTGGGTCAGGGCACTGTGACTTCGGATAAAGAACAAACTAGTCCCTAAACGGATAGAATTTCCGGCAGTTTGCCTTTTCTGGTCCGCCGTCCGCGCGGCATACAGGCCGCCGCAACGGCGAGCGCGCGGCGAGCCGCCCTGGTCAGCCGTTCCCGACCGGAATCGTTGCCCGTGGGCGCCCGCGGCCAAACCAGGTCACGAAGCGGGCGCCCGCACCCTGGCGGCCCCGGCTACTTCCAGAGCCGCATGGAGTACTGCCAGTGTTTCACCAGCGACGAGTCGTAGTGCGTTCCGTTCTCGTACTGCGTGGCTTTGACCATTTTGTGCTGATACATGAATGGCCCCTTGCCGGCGTAGTCGGCCACCCAGTAACCGTCACACTGCGGATTCCTGAACACCGTGGAGGCCGATCCGTACACCCAGACGAAGAATCCCGCCCATCGCATCACCCGGTGGAACGTTCGCACGTAACTCGCGTCGACGGAGGTCTCGAGGTCGAGCGCGATTGTCGTGCCGCGGGGGACCTTCAGCTCGTAGAGCCGTTTCAGTGCCGCGAAGGAATCAGCCTCGGCATGCACCTGGGCTGGATTCGACCTGACCCAGATCGGCAGCTTGCGCAGCTTGGCGAAGCGCCGCCATTCCGCTTCTGTCCATACGTGCGGAGTGTCGCCGCCGATGTAACCGGCTACGGCCCGGTAGCCGCGCGGTGCCGACGATGGCGGCGTGCTGGCATCGAACATCTTGACGGGGGGCCAGACCGAAACCATTGCGAGTCCTCCTTAAGCGGGCCACTTCGGCCCCTGGGCTGAAGGTATGCGCTCGCGACCCGCCGCGCCCGCGGACGAGCTAATTTCGGCCGTCCTCTTCCGATGGAAGGGACATGGGTCAGTCAGTTCGGGGCCGCGCGCGCTGACTGGATTTCGTAGGGGCCGACGATGAACCGGCGCGGCCAGGACAGCACAGGCTCAAGCCAGCCGACCACGCCCATCTCACCGGCGGCCTGCAGGAGCTGGCCCCGGTGACTGGAACCGACCGCGAGCGTCGCCAGGTCGGCGGCGAAGCCGCGCTGATCGTCGTCGCCGAGCAGCGCCGTCCACGCGGGCAGCCGGTTGGCGTCCAGCTCCATCGACAGCGGATGCCTGCGCAGCGCGGACACCCGCTGCCCGATCTTGATGTCGGGCCTGTCGACCAGGCCGGGCAGCTCGAACTCCAGCGGCAGCGCGAGCTCGAACGGGTCGGTGGTCGGGCCGGTGAGCGGCAGCGCGCGCTCGATCTCGTGCAGCCACTGAAGCTGCGGAATCACCCACTCGCGGCCGACCTGAGTCCCCGCGCCCTTTCCGCCGTTCAGGATCCGCAAGGCGGCGGCACTGACCGCTGCGGTTAGTTTGCCTGGCGGGAAGTGATCCCTGATCGCGCGGGACCGGCTGGCGACCGCCCGCTCGGTGATGGTGGCCAGCGCGCACTCGCGCAGCCGGGCGTCGAGCCCTGACCAGTGCGAACGCAGCGCCACTGGCACCACGGGCAGGGGTGAGTTCGTCAGGAACGCGAGCACCACGGCCTCGGTCCACACCCGCAGCCACGCGAATTCGGCCGACTCGGCCAGCAGGTCGGCCGAGCGCAGTTCGAGCAGCGAGCAAGCGCGGCCGCCAGCGCACTCAGGCCCGCAGGCCGCTGATCTGCGCGCGGCCATCGGCGGCGCGGCCAGCTGGGCCGGGGTCGGCGGGCGCTCCGCGTGCCCGCCGAACGGCACCTTCACCCGCAGCGGCCTGTCCATCCCGTCCGCGAACACCGCGGCCACTCCCGGCGGGAACGAGACCACCTGCCTGGACTGCTCGGCGTCCAGGTTCATCGTGGCGCCGACCAGGTCCCTGTCGTCGCTGGCCGGCAGCCGGTGCACGATCTTCAGCGCCGTGTTCTTCACCACGTCCGGCACGAGCTTGGCGGGGATCTGCTCGGCGATCACCAGGCCCTCGCCGTACGCGCGGATCTCGGCGAGCAGGCTGGCGAACAGCTCCACGGCGTGCGCGCTCGCGCCATCGCGGCCAGCTCGCAGCAGGCGGTGCGCCTCCTCGATGACAATGACGTGCCGCAGGTTCTGCTCGCGTCCGTCGCCGCCCGACGCGGCCTCGGCGCGCTGCCGCAGCCGCAGGTGCTCGGTGATCCTGATGATCAGCGTGCCGATCAGGAACGCCTTGTCCTCGTCGTTGGCGACGTCCTCGATCGCGAGCACGGCGTTGCGCCTGAGCAGCTCGGCGACGTCGGCGGGGTGTCCGCCCTCGAAGAACCGCCCGGCGGACCCGGTCCGCAGCGACCTGAGCCGCACGTCCACGAAGCCGCGGACGTCGGCCTGCAGCTCGGGCCCGTACCCGACGTCGGTGATCACGTCGATCGCGGCGGCCTGGAGCTGCGCGAGCGTCGGCACGGCGGGCGGCACCACGGCGCCAGGCCGGCCGGACCCGGAGACAGGGTCCCAGCCACAGGACTCGTACACCCGCTGCAGGGCCTGGGACATGATCTGCGGGAACGGCTCGTGCGCGTCGAACGCCGCCAGGAACAGCGCCCGCACCATGTCGATGTGCGCCTGCACCGGGTAGCCGGGTTCTGGCGCGAGCGGGTTCATGGCGAGCGGGATGGCGTCAGGGTCGGCAGGGCTGATGAGCGTCAGCTCCGCGCCGGCCGCCGCGATCCGTCCTGCCATCGCGGCATATTCCGATTTAACAGGTTCAACGACAAGCCAGGGCGTACTCGCCCTCGTCAGCTGCTCGAGCAGGTGCCTGACCGTCTGGGACTTGCCTGAGCCGGTCGCGCCCGTGACCAGCGCGTGCCGGTTCAGGGTGGCCAGCGACACCCCGAGCGTACCGACCGGCCGGTCCTGGCCGTCCAGGATCGTGCCGACGCTCACCTCGTCCTCGCCGGACGGCTCGGCCGTCACGTCGAAGTAACCGACGTCGAGCAGCCGGACGCCAGGTACCTCGCGCCTTGGCAGCCCGGCGAGCGCCGCGAGCACGCCAGCCGTGGCCGCGAGCGGGACCCCGGAGCCGTCCGCGTCGGGCGCGCTGGTCGCGGCCAGGGCGTCGGCCAGGTCGCGGGCGCGTTCTGGGCCACGCAGCCGGTAGGGATGCGCGCCGAGATCGGCCGATCCCACCAGCATCGGCGCGATCGCGCTGAGCTGGTCCGCGCCGGCGGCGCCGACCAGCACCCTGACGTGCCAGAGGCCGGCCTCGTGGAAGGCGTCGAGCTCGGCGAGGCGGCTGGCTGCGCGGTCGGCGTCGAACCTGGACTGTTCCTCGTCGAACCGGCGCAGCACCGTCAACTGGGCGCGCAGGTCAGCGATCTCGGCGTCGATGAGGTCCGTCGGCTCCGCGACGACCAGCCAGCCGAACGGCCTGCCCATCAACGTGGTCAAGGCCGTCTCGAACAGGGTAGGCGCAGCTCCGATGGCCGCGGCGCTCCCGAGCCACTGGGCCCCGAGCCCGCCGCCTGGCTGAGCGGCGGCGCCCGCCGGCCACGGTGCCCGTCCGTGGCCGCCGGCGTCCGCCGGCGGCGGCGCCTGCCGGCCAGGGCACGGCGCCCAGACCATCGTGTCGAGGTCGGCCATCAGGCCGTCCTGGCACGGCACGCCGCGCGCGCCCCACGGGAACAGCAGCTCGGTGTTAGCCCGAGCGGATTCCCTGCCGTGCGGACGCGTCCCGCGCTCTGGCTGGGGCAGGCGGTTCGCGAGGCTGGTCAGGAACTCCCCCGGCGGGCCGTACGGGTGCTCGTCGTCCCGCTGCCGGCCGGCCGGCTGCTCGGGGACAGCCTGCGAGCTCAGCTCGGCCACGTCCGCGGCGGCCGGACGCTGCGGCTTACCCGCGAGCGAAGGGAGCGGCCCCGCGTTCGTGACGAACTCGAGCGGCGCGCCGCCGCCGCGTGACAGCCACCCGGTCACGAACGTCCTGCGGCTGTGCGCCGCGTCGAGGAGGGCTGGCAGCATGGCGGCGTAGTCCCGTTCCGCGCTGCCGCCGTAGCTGACGTCGGGTATCGCGACGACCCGGTACCAGGGCGCGCTAGCCCCCGCTCCGATGCCCGGGTCGCTGGTCATGATCCGTACATATCAGCCGCGCCCGGGCCTTGCCACCGGATGCCGCAGAATCGGGCGGGAGAACTCAGAGGCACATCTCGCCGCTGATCCTGATCACGGTGCCGCCGGAGACCCAGATCGTGCCGTCGCCGGTGACGTCGATGTGCACCCGGCCGCGCCGGCCGAGGACCGTGCCCTGACTGGCGACGTACGGCGCGCTGGCCCGGCCAGACGACAGCAGCCACTGGGCAAGCGAGGCGTTGAGGCTGCCGGTGACCGGGTCTTCGACCGACTGCCCGCCAGCGGGAAAGAACGCCCGCACCTCGAACGCGCACTCCGAGCCGGGCGGGTAGGGCCCGGCCAGGCCCACGTCGAGGTCGCCGTCGCCCGGCCGGACGTCGAGCACCGCCTGCGCACTCTCCAGCAGCACAGCGATCCAGCCAGGCCCGTTGTCCGCCCACGCGGCGGCGACCATGTCCGTCCTGGCGATCTTGAGCTGGCCCGCGACCTGTTCGAGGAGGGGCTCGTCGACCGGACCGGAGCGCATCAGCGGCGGCGCGGCGAACCCGAGCATGTCGCCACGCCTGATCCTGACCAGGCCGGCGCCGCACTGCTGCACGACGACCCCGCTCTGCCGCGGCTCGTGACCAGACTCGAGCCACGCGTGGCAGGTGCCGAGCGTCGGATGCCCGGCGAACGGCAGCTCGGTCGACGGCGTGAAGATCCTGACCTGGTAGTCCGCGCCAGGATCGGTGGCGGGAAGCACGAACGTGGTCTCGGACAGGTTCGTCCAGTTCGCCGTCTGCTGCATCTGCCCGGCGGACAGGCCAGAGCCGTCGAGCACGACCGCGACGGGGTTTCCGAGAAATGGCTCGGAGCTGAAGACGTCGACCTGACAGAAGGGTCGCTGCACTCGAACGAGTCTGCCACGACGTTCTCACGCGCCCGCCATGAGCCCGTCATCGCCGCCCGCATCCGCCAGGGATTGCACGACACCCCCCAGCGCCGGGTTCGCGTCGGCGAGCACCACGGTGCGGCCCGCCGCGGACGGGTAGCTGACGATCATCGCGCTGGGCGGAAGCCTCTGCAGCTCGCCGGCCTCGACGAGGAACTCGCGCGAGCGCTGCGCGGTCCGGCCGAGCGACGCGTTCGAGCCGAGCGTCCCCGACAGGCTGATCCCCCACGAGGTGCCGGTGTTGATCCCCTCCGTCAGCGAGGTGGAATCGGAGTAACCGGCCGAGTAGTTCGTATCCCGGCTCGAGGAGGAGTTGAAGTCGCCGAACGGCGCGAACCCGTGCCGCCCCCTTCCCCGTCCCCTGCTGCCGCCGCTGCTGGCGCTGGCGGAGAACGAGTCGGCGACCGAGTCTGACGTCCCTGCCGTGCTCGTGTACGACGCGCTCCAGGTGTCGGTGAGCGAGATCCCTACGGTGTCGGTGAGCTGGCCCACGACGAAGCGGTGCTCCGTGCCGATCAGCTCGCTGGCCGCCCGCGCGTCGTCACCGTTGCCCAGCCGCATGAACGCGACGGCAGCGTTGCCCCGGCCCAGCCGCTCGCGCACGCTCGCGGGAATGGACCGGAAGGCCAGCACCAGGCCGGTCCTGGAGGTCTCGCACGCGTCCGCCAGCCGGTCTAGCACGTCGGCGCCGAGCCGCTCAGCCCCGGCCAGGCAGATCACGTGCGCCCACGGATGACCGGGCGCGGCCTGGCGCAGCGTGTGGGTCATCGCCGCGACCACGTACGTGCCGAGCATGCGGTTGCCGATCACGCCGGCCCGGCGGTCGAGCGCCGCCACCCGGAGCCTCGTCGGCTCCTGCGAGATGGGCGGCTGCCTCGAGCCGAGCGCGTCGAGCGCGCGCAGCCTGGACTCGAGCGCGAACGCCCGGTCAACCACGATCCGCTCCATGGCGCCGCGCCTGAACAGCGTCCCGAGCCGCGCGAGCTGCGCGTCCGTGAGCAGCCCCGCGCTCACGTCCGCCAGCGGGTTGCCGATGTCAGCGAGCGCGCGCAGCGCTGCCGTCACGCTGGCCGGCCGCGGATCGGGGCCCAGAACGCCGAGCACGCGCTCGAGCAGCGCGCAGTCCGCGGCGGCATCGGCTCCCCCGCCATCGGCCCGGCGGCCGGCGGCGGAACCGGCGCCCTGCGGATCTCCGGCCGCCGCCGCGGCGAGCGCCAGGACGTCGGCGAGCGCCGCGGCATCCAGCCCCGTGCCGAGGTCCAGTCGCGGCAGGTCGGCGGGCAGCACCCAGACCAGCGGCCGCAGCCCGGCGCTGTAGGCCACCCGCAACAGGTCGGCGGCGACCGCGCCCTCGGTCAGGTCGATGACGGTGACCTCGCCCCCCGCGCCGAGCCGCGGAACCGCGATCATCGTGATCAGCCCCGCCCACCCGGCCAGCGAGCCTCCGGCCACGTCCACCCTGTCGATGGCGGCCGGCAGCGCGACGGGCAGCCACGCTTGCCGCCTGGCCGCCACGCTCGCCCGCCGCTGCCAGGCGCGGTACTGGGTCGCGTGCGCACGCCTGCGAGCCTCGAGTGCCCTGCCCTGGCTCGCGCGCGCGGCCTCGACCCGCTGCCGCTCGGCGGCGACCACCGCGGCGAGCCTGCGCCGCTCCCGCGACGCCTGCCTGGCGCAGCGCGCGGCGCCGCCCGCGCACGCGAGCGCCCCCAGGCCCGCGGGCATCCTCGCTGGAGTCCCGGCCAGCCACGCCGCTCCGAGCAGCACGGCGGCCGCCGCACCCGCGACCGAGCCCGCCCTGGCCGGCCTGCTGACCACCGCCGAAATCCGCTCCTGGGCCGCGAGCCAGCCGGCATCGAGCCGGTCGGTCCAGACCGGCGCTGGCCCGGCCGGCGGCGGCCCGGCACCGGCGGAAGCGGGAACGAACTGCCAGCCCACGACGATCTCGCCGGAGGCCCTCACCGCGTTACCCTGGCACTTGCCACGATCCGCGGCACCGGCGCGCGCACAAGCAGGGACAGCGCATCGGCACGGCGGGCAGCCAGCATGACGGCAGGCAGCACGTCGCCGCCTTCGTGGCATAACAAGGTCTCGCCCGCCCGTCCCGCCCGCCTGGCCGGCCAGGTACCGGCGTTTCCCTGCGCGCCGTCCAGGCCGCGCGGCGAGCGGCCCCGCAGCACGACGACGTTGAGCTGAGCTCCCAGCTCGGCGGCGGCGGCACCATCGGCCGTGCTGAGCATCGTGGCGACGCCCGCGGGCCGGCCGGTCTCGAGCAGCGCAGCGACGCCGTCGGCGTCCATCGCCTCGCAGCCGTTGATCCAGAGCAGCAAGTCCGCGCCTGCCCCGGCCCGCTCGCCGAGCGCGCGCATCAGGTCGGCGACGACGAGCCTGGCGATCATCACACCGCCAGCGCCGTGCGAACGCGGATCGAGCGGGAACAGCACGACCTGCCGCTCGGCAAGGGCCCTGGCCAGGCTGATCACCGGACAGCCGGCACCGGCCGGCTGGCTGAACAGCGCTCCTGCTGGCGAGCGGCGGAGGCTCGCCAGCCGCGCGGCCAGCGACGCGAGCGCGTCCTCGCCGGCCTGGCCCGTCGCTCGGCTACAAGGCGGCGCAGTGTGACATCGGCGCCGTCGCCTGCCGCCCGGTTCAGCCTGGCCTCGAGCGCTCCTGGCCGCAGCAGCGCGGCCACCTCATCGACCACGCCGGGCCGCTGCGTGCGAGC
>DASUHI010000200.1:0-4211 GCA_036273575.1 Streptosporangiaceae bacterium
CTGTGGCTGAGGTCGCAGATCGCGGCGATCGCGGCGGGCGGCTTCTTCGGCTACTCCGTGGTCGTGGGGTTCTGGACCTGGAATCACATCAACCTGGCGGCGGGCGCGCTGTTCCTGCCGCTGACACTCGAGGCCGCCGTGCGGATGCGCCGCAGGCCAGGCCCGACACAGGCGGTGATCCTGGGCGTGGTGCTCGGCGCGGCCGTCCTGGTCGATCAGGACTCCGCGCTGGAAGCCGCGATGGTGGCCCTGGTAGCGGTGCTGCCGTGGCTCTTCGGACGGCCCAGGCCTGCCGACCCCGCCGACACGTCGCTCGCGGCACGCGTTCTCGCCGCGCCACGGGCGATCAGGCTGGCGCCGGTCCTGCTCGCGGGCCTGGTCACCGCCGCAGTCGCCAGCCCTCAGCTATTGGCGATCGCCAACGAGGTCTCGGTCGGCGGCCCGCCGCTGCACCCTGCCGCCGTTTCCTACACCGCCGGCGTCCATTTGCCCAACATCGTCGAGTTCACGCCGCGAGTTGCGACCTTCGGGCTGCACCCGCCCCACCCGTACGACTACAGGGTCTACGGGGTCGTTCTGAGCGCCTTGGCGATCGCGGGGCTGGTGCTGGCATGGCGGCGGCGCACCGCCTGGGCGCTGGCGGGCGGGTGGGTCGGCGCCACCGTGCTGGCGATGGGGTCGACGGTGCACATCGGCAGGTCTGAATACGTGCCCGTCGCCCAGAACTGGCGCGGTGCTCAGCTCTCGTTGATCATGCCGTACACCTGGCTCGTGCACGCGCCCGGCCTGGAGAGCTTCCGCGTGCCAGGCCGCATCGCGGCGCTGGGCCTCCTGCCCGCGGCGTTGCTGGCCGGATTCGCCGTCAACTGGCTACGCGACCACGCGAAGCCCGTGATGATCGCCGTCCTCACGGTCGCGTTCCTGGAGGCAGGGACCGCCAAGCCGGCAAGCATCGGGACCATGCCGACCGCACTCCCCGCTCTTGACCGCCCGATCGCCGCGGACCACAGCGCGTCGATCGTCGTGGACGTGCCGTTCGGCCTGCGCGGCGGCGTCGGTTTGCGCGGGCTCCCGTTCGCGCCAGAGTCTCAGGTGCTCGCGACCGCCGACGGGCATCCGATCGCGGTCGCCAACCTGTCCCGCATCCCGCCGAACACCGACCGCGGCATGCATGACCAGCCGTTCTTCAACGACCTGATGACCGTCCAGAACGGCCACTACTACTTCAAGCAGGAAAGCCTGCGGGCCGCAGCCATGAACGCGCGCGCCGTCAACGTCGGCTGGATTCTGCTGTGGACGCACAACCCGCACATCGAGCACTACCTGCGCACGGTCGGATTCCGGTTCGCCTACCGTGCGAACGGGGTCTCGGTGTACCGGCCGACGTGGGCCAGCAGGTGAGCGGGCCCACTGCTACGAACTGCTACGGCCTTTGCTCTGGCCTTTTGGCACGGAACACCCAGAACCGGTAGAGAACGAATCTCACCAGCGTCGCGACGATGGTCGCGCCGACGACGACGCTGACCTCGACGAACCGTCCCGGGTCCGGGGTGATGGCGTGCAGCACGAGGAGCGCCGCTGACGTCAGCGCGAGGCCCGCGCCGAAGGCGATAAGCCCTTGGAGCTGATGCCGCACCGCGTCCGTGCGCCCCCGGATCCCGAACGTCAGCCGGCGGTTCGCGGCGGTGTTGGCGACGGCGGTGACAAGCTGGCAGATCGCGTTCGCCGCCAGCGCGGGCATGCCCGCGCTGCGGAGCGCGAGATACAGCACCGTGAACAGCGCCGTGCTCGCGACACCGACACACGCGAACCTGAACAACTGCGCCCATCCGCGGCGATTCCGGTGCGCAGCGGTGCTGTCGGCCTGGTCGGGCACATGCCGGACACGATTGGCAGACACCATGGACGCGCCCTTCGTTAGGGTTGATCAGGTGGCAGCTCGGGAGCCCTTAGCTTGCCATGAACCCCGGTGCCGGGGGCGCCATCGCTGTCCTCGCCACGCAGCGCGAAGCCGCGCGTATCCCGCACCAGGTACAGCGGACGGCCCCTGACTTCGTCATATACCCGTGCGAGGTACAGGCCGATCACCCCGATCACTATGAGCTGGACGCCGCTCAGGAACGTGATCGTCACGAGCAGCGACGCGTACCCCGGCACGTACGGCAGGCCGGCCAGCTTGAGCGCCAGGGCGAGCACGCCGTAACCGACCGCGCCGATGGCCATGAACATGCCTACCGCGATCCCGAGCCGTAGCGGCATCGACGAGAAGCCCACGATGCCGTCCGACGCGAGCTTCACCATCTTGCGCAGCGAATACTTGCTGCGGCCAGCGCGGCGCGAGGCCCTCACGTACGGAACGGCGATCTGCCGGAAGCCGATCCAGGAGAACATCCCGCGGACATACCTGGCCCGCTCCCGCATCTGCAGGAAGGCGTCAAGAGCCTTGCGGTCGACGAGGCGGAAGTCGCCGACGTCTACGTACTGGTCGACCTCAGCCAGACGGCGGATCAGCCCGTAGTACAGGCGCGCGGTCGCCTTCTTCAGGAAGCTCTCCCCCTCCCTGCGCTTCCTGACGGCGTAGACGATCTCGTAGCCCTCCTGCCACCGCGCCGCCATCTCGAGAATGACCTCTGGCGGATCCTGCAGGTCGGCGTCCATGATGACGACAGCCTGCCCTGAGGCGAAGTCCATGCCGGCCGTGATGGCTGGCTGATGCCCGAAGTTGCGCGACAACTGCAGCACCTTGATACGGGGATCTTCCTCGCTGGCCGCGACCATCAGCTCATAGCTGGCGTCCCGGCTGCCGTCGTCGACGAGGATGACCTCCGCGGGCCCGTCTAGCAGGTCTGTGATGAGACGGAGCTGCTTTACTAGGTCAGGGATCGACTCTTGCTCGTTGTAGATCGGCACGACGATCGAGTACTTGACCGTCTCCATACAGCGCTCCTCATCCGCCGCCACGCGCTCTCGGCGCCGTAGAGGACGAACCCGAGATGCTTACGCCCATCACCTTAGTAACCCGAATGCATTAGAAAGTGCCTGTGGAGACAACAGAGGTTCAAAAGCTCACCAAGCTCGAAGCGAGCCACTGGTGGTACAAGGAACGCCGCGCGTTGCTCGACCGCGAGTTGAGGCGCCATGCCACGCCGGGCGTGGCGCTCGACATCGGAGCCGCAGGCGGCGGCAATACCAGGGTACTGCTGGCCCGCGGCTGGCAGGCGGTGGCCACGGACTATTCGGTCGAGGCGGTCGAGGTCGCGAAGAGCCGCGGGCTGAACACGTTCAGGGCCGACGTCAGGGCACTGCCGGTCAGGTCCGGCTCGTTTGACCTCGTGACGGCCTTCGACGTGCTCGAGCACGTCGAGGAGGACCATCTCGTCGCCGCTGAGATCGCCAGGGCGCTCAAGCCCGGCGGCACCGCGCTGATCGCCGTCCCGTGCGACATGTCCCTCTGGTCTGCGCACGACGAGGCGGTCGGGCACGTGCGCCGGTATACCAAGACTGCCCTTCGCGAGGTCGTCGAGGGTGCGGGCCTGCGCGTCGAGACCGTTTGGAGCTGGAACGTCCTGCTTCGCCCGGCTGTGGCGCTGCGACGCCGGCGCTCGACGGGCAGCGACCTCGACACCGTTCAGCCGCTGGTCAACCGGCTGCTCACGTCGGTCGTGGTCGCCGAGCGTTACCTGCCGGTCAAGTCGCTGCCTGGGGTCAGCTTGATGCTCAGGGCCGTCTCAGCGCCTGAGGTTTAGCCAGCCCGCCGTCGCTTAGCCAGCCCAGCGTCGCCTAGCCAACCCACCATCCGACGGCGCTCACATTCCGGGTTCGATGCTATGGAGCGGAGCAGTGGGCGGCCACCCTGCTCCAGCTCCCGGCCAGTGAGGCGCAGACTGCGCCGATAACGGCGGCTCGAATTCCCGCGTTTGCTGGATATAACGCGACGCTGATTCAGGCATCGTCAAAGCATTTTGCCACTCCAATTCTTCGCCGTCCGTTTAGTCAGTGGCATTCATTCCGTGACGGCAATCATGGCGATCGACACCAGCAGCCCGGGCCGGTCTACCCCGATCTTGCTCACGCAGCGCGGTGGCCGGACGTCAGGGAAGAACTCGTTGAAGACCTCGGTCAGGCCGTCGGCGTCCTCGGGACGCGACAGCAAGGTGTGGACCATCACCGCGTCGCTGAGCTCGGCGCCCCCGGCGCGCAAGATCGCATGG
>DASUHI010000201.1:0-16833 GCA_036273575.1 Streptosporangiaceae bacterium
CGCGTGCGTGGTCGCGTACACGACCACGCACGCCCCGCCCGGCTCGAGCACCTGGCGGACGAGCCCGGCGACCCGCGGGCGGTTAAGCCAGTGAAAGGACTGCGCGAACGTGACTGCGCGGAACCTGCCAAGGCCCGCGGGGATGTTCTCGGCCCTCACCACCAGCCAGTCGGTGTTCGTGACGCCCAGCCGTGCCGCGCGCGCTCGCGCCGCGGCGATCATCTCGCGGCTTCCGTCTGCGCCGGTCGCCGTCTCGAACATGGGCGCGAGCAGCAGCGTCAGCGAGCCAGGCCCGCAGCCGACGTCGAGCAGCCTGCCGGTGCCGTCGAGGCCGAGCTCGGACCGTATGGCCCGCGCGAGAGCGCCCGGGTAGGGCATCCGGCCGGCCGGGTAATACCTGGCCGCCCCGGCGTACAGGGTCTCGTCCCACTCCCACGCGCTGGCCTCGTCCGTCACCGTCCCATCATCGCGCGGCCCGCCAGCAGGATGGTGGGAGCGGGATGCCCCGCCAGAATCCTGACCCGGCCCGCGCTGGCGTGTCGTCATGAGGAGAACCGGCGGCGAAGCCGGTCCAGTGTCTGTTTCGCGCGGGTCGCCGCGGCCGCGGCCTGACGGGTGTCGCGCCTGGCCTCGACGAGGCGCTGCTGTTCCCGGTTGAGCCGCTCCTGCATGAACGTGACCGACTCGTTGATCTCGCGCTCCGTGGCGGCGGCAGCGTCGGCGGCTCTGGCGGCCTCCTCGGCGTCCTGCTCAGCGCTGGCGACCAGGGCGAGGCCCTCTTCCCTCTCGCGCTCGGCGCGTGCTTGCGCCTCAGCCTGCACCTGGGCGTCGGCTCGCGCTTGGGCCTCCGCGTGCGCCTGTGGATCGGCTTGCGCCTTCGCCCCAGCTCGGCTCTGGCTAGTGCGGCGCGAGCCAGCGCGGCTTGGTTTGGCACGACCTGGACCAGCGCGGTCCTGCGCCTTCTCCGTGTCAGGGGCGGCGGCGGCACGCGCGGCAGGCGCGCGCGCCGGACCCGAGCTGACCGCGCTGCCGATCCCCGGCCCGAAGCCGGCCCAGTGCACTGCCTTCTGCAGCGTCCCGGCCGCGACCTGCTCGCCCACGTCGGGGTCGGCGAGCGCGGCGTTGAACGTGTCGGTGACCTCGTCCCGCAGCGCGACGCTGGCTGACGACTGCCCCGCCTCGTTGAGCGCGCGCCTGACCAGGCCGTCCACGAGCTCCCTGCGCTCCCTGGATAGTTCCCGGATGCTGGCCCCGTCGAGCGCCGCCTCGCCCGACCTGAGCCTGCCCCCGAGTTCGGCGAGGCTGGCCGCCACGCCTGGGTCGGCGTGCACGAGCCGGTTCACGATCCAGGCGGAGCGGGTCGGCTTGCCCAGCCCCGCGATCGTCTTCGCCGCGTCCCGGTTGCCGGCCGACCTGGCCTGCGCGGCCAGATCGCGGCGTCGCTTGATGAAGTCCTCAGGATCGCCGGCGTACAGTTCCGCGATCGCCGCGCTGACCAGGTCCGTGCCCGCCACGCCTCCATGGTGCCGCACCGCCCGGGCCGCGCGGTGCCGCCATGCCCGGTTCAGCCCGGACGTTAGGCTACCGAACGTGAACAGGCAGTGTCCCGTGCCCGAAATTCCGGAGGGTCCTGCGTGATCATCTTCAACCCCACGTGGGAAGAGGCCGTCGCCGGGGCGGCGGGGCTGGCAGGTATGTCGGCGGCCCTGCTGTACCGCGGCAAGGCCCTGGCAGCCACTCCCGCCGTCGACGAGGGCGACGAGGGCGACGAGGGCGCACGGACCGCGCGAACCGCCAGGCGCCTGCTCGCCAGCGGCCGGTTCGCCCGCGAGGCGGCGCTGGTGGTAGCGCTGTTCGCGCTCTGGCAGTTCGCGGGCACGTTCTCGGTGCTCGGACCGGACGGCGCGCTCGGCCGGGCGCGGTGGCTCTGGGACGCGGAGCGGGCGATGCACCTGCCAAGCGAGGCGTGGCTGCAGCACCAGATCCTGCCGCACCCCGTGCTCATGCAGGCGTTCAACCTCTACTACGACATCTTGCACTTCCCGGTCCTGATCGCGTGCCTGATCTGGCTGTTCATCTGGCACCGTGACCGCTACGGGCCGTTCAGGATCACCCTGGCCGTCTTCACCGGGCTGTGCCTTTTCATCCAGCTGATCCCGGTGGCACCGCCCAGGATGCTGTCCGGAATCGGCATGATCGACTCCGCGGCCTTGTACGGCCAGTCCGTGTACTCCCCGACCGGTGGCTTCGAGGCAGATCAGCTCTCCGCGATGCCGTCGGTGCACGTGGGCTGGGCGATTCTGGTCGCGATCGCCGTGATCACCGTGCTCAGGTCCCCGTGGCGCTGGCTGGTCCTGCTGTACCCGGTGCTGACCACGACCGCGGTGGTCGTGACGGCGAACCACTTCTGGCTCGACGGCGTCGCGGCGGGAATCGTGCTCGCGGCCGTGATGGCCGGTCAGGCAGCCGTCCGGCGCGTGCTCCCCGGCCGCGAGCCGCAGTCATCGCAGCAGCCTGTCACTCAGGCCGCCCAGGTGATGACGCGGTCCGCCCGTGGTTGACGCGCCTGCCGATGATCGACAGATCTTCCTCGCCGAGTGCCTCCTCCTCCATCGCGTCGACGGTGCCGGGCTGGAACAGCTGCTGCGCGATGATCGTCGGCACGAACGCGGACAGGATGACGACGGTGACCAGCTCGGTGTACTGGGTCTTGCCGATGAGGTGATGGGTCAGGCCGAAGAGAGCGGCGATCGAGCCGAACGTGAGGCCCGTAGCCATCAGCAGCGTCGTGTAGGTGCGCTCCCGCCTCGGCAGCCGGAACGCCGTCGCCACCGGCCACACGCCGGCCGCCTTGGCGGCGAGCTTGACCAGCAGCAGGAGCCCGATGACCCCGGCACCGGACAGCAGCACCGGCGCCGAGATCAAGGTCCCTGCGCGCAGGAAGAAGAACGGGGTCAGCACCGCGAACGCGACCGCGCGCAGCCGCTCCATCAGTACCCGGTCGCTGGCGAATACGCCGGCGACCACGAGCCCGGCGACGTAGGCGGGCAGCACGGCCTCGCTGCCGGCCTGGGTCGCCAGCCCGCCGAGTCCGAGCAGGACCACCAGCAGCAGCTTGATCTCCGGCTCGGAGACCCGGTGGCCGAGCCGCTCGCTCGCGAACCGCACCAGACGGGGCAGCAGCGCCACGACGACGGCGCTGACCGCGAGGAACACGAGCAGCAGCCAGTTGTAGTTCGCGAACAGGCCGCCAAGCGCGAGCACGGTGCCCAGATCGGTGACGAAGCACGCGGCCAGAATGAGCTTGCCGAGGTCCTGGCGGTTCAGGCCGGTCTCAACCATGACCGCGTAGACGACGGCGACCGACGTGGTGCTGAGCGCGACGCCGCCGATCTCGGACGCGCCGAGCGTCCAGCCGAGCGCGTACCTGCAGAACAAGAACGCGGCGGCGCCAGGCAGCAAGAACGACACGAATCCGATCGACAGGCTCGCTTTCCAGTGTCCTCGCAGTGAGACGGGGTCGATCTCCGAGCCCGCAAGGAACGTAAGCACCAGCGAGCCCGCGCTCGCCAGGAACGTGACGAAGTCGGGCTGGCTGATGTGCGCAGATACTCCGGGGATGTTCCCCGCGAGCGCGCCGACGACGATCTCGACGAGCGCGACGGGGACGGCGATCTTGATGCTCACCACGGAGGCGAGCAAGGCCATGCCAAGCCAGATGGCGGCCACGTAGTAGCTGTTCACGGCGGCTCCTGAACCCTTCCTGGGTAGAAGCCATCAGCCACGGTGGCGGTTCGGGCCGCGAGCCCGCCGGAGCTTCATCCGGCCCGGCCGATACTAGCCGCCCGATCCCAGCTGCCGGACGAGCAGGGCGGCGTGCAGGGTGGTCAGGCGGCAGGGGTCGTCCAGGCTGCCGCCGAGCATCTCCCGGATCTCGTGCAGCCGCTCGTACAAGGTGGGTCTGGCGATGCCCAGCCGCTTGGCCGTCTCTGCCTTGTTCCCGCCGGTCCCCAGGTAGGCGGCGAGGAGGCCGGCCAGGTCGGTACCGTGCCGGTCGTCATGCAGCAGCAGCGGCCCGAGCTCGCGCTCGGCGAACGCGAGCACGCGGGGGTCTTCGCGGAGCTGATAGGCGAGCCCGGCGAGGCCGAGGTCGGCGAGCCGCACGAACGGCCGCAGGCCGCCTGCGGCGGCAGGGCACAGGGCCGCGGCGCTAGCTGCGTTCATTGCGTTACAGAGCGCCGCACGCAGCTCGCCCACGCTGGCGGCAGCCGGCCCGGCGCCGATGACCTGCGTGGTCCCGAGCGCGCCAGCGTGCCGCAGGCGGCGACCCAGCCTGGCGAGCGCGGCGTCCTCGTCGCTGCCAGGCGTGAGCGAGAGCAGCGCCGCGGCCGAACGATCGTCAAGCGCTCCGGCGATGGCAGGAGTGCGCAGGTCGTCGCACGCGGCGGCGAGCGCGTCCGCGACGACGCCTGGCCCCGGCCCTTCGCCGTGTGCCGTGGCGAGCAGCACGACGGGCACGAGCCGGCGTCCGGCAACAGGCAGGCCAAGCGCGATGACGCGCGCTTCGGTGTCCGCCGGGTCGGCGTAGCCCTGCCCGGCGAGGGCCGCGAGCACGGACCGGTGCGCCGCCCGCCGCGGGCTCTCGCCCCGGCCACCGCGCGCCAGCCTGGCGAGCGCGAGCGTCGTCGCGGCCCGCTCCGCGAGTACAGGGGCGGACGCGTCAGGCGGACCATGGAGCGCGAACACCAGCCTGCCCCAGTCGCCCGCCGGCGAGCCGACGGTGGCGACCAGCCACCCAGCCGCACGGTCGTAGCCGACCCGCGATGACACGGTCACCGCCCTGGACCGAGCGGCGAAGCCGGCCAGCACCGTCGCGACGTCGTGGCCCGCTGGCGCGCACGCGAGAACCCGGTGCGCCAGGTCAGCGAGGATGACGGGGCAGCCTGCCAGGTCGGCGGCGCGCGCGACGACCTCGTCCTGCCCGGCCCCGCCCAGCGCGAGGTCGGTGAGGACCTGGTGCGCCCGCTGGGCCGCCTGCAGCTCGGCGAACTGAGCGTCCAGTATCTGCGCGTGCACGGCCTCGGTGATGGCGATGAACTGGGTTTCCCGCTCAAGCACGATCAGTGGCAGGCCGGCCGTGGTCGCCGCGGCGACGAGCGCGCGCGGCAGCGCCCGCACGTACCGGGACCCGAGCTCTACGGCGAGGGCGCTCACCCCGGCCGCGGCCAGCCCGGCCACGTACCTGGCCAGCCCGTCGGCGTCGGGCGGCAGCGCGATCCCCGTGGACAGGACGAGCTCCCCGCCGCGCAGCAGGTGCCCGGCCTCGGCGAGCTCGATGACGTGCACCCAGCGGACAGGCGCCTCGAGCCGGTCGGCGCCGGTGAGGACGCGGGGCGCGCCGCGCCTGACCGGCTCGAGCTCGAGCACGTCCGCGACGGTCGGCAGCATGCGCTAGGCCGAGCGAGGTTCTGACGATTCGTCCAACCACACGGCAACTAGCTTACGGTCTGTAACTTGGCCCGGCATCCGGCCAGGAGGAGACTGAACCGGGGACGTCGGAGTGACGGGCGGTGACGCAGGTGAGACACGTATCGCACTGGATCGGCGGCAAGCCGTGGACAGGTTCAGAGGCCAGCCAGCGCGGCGACATCTTTAACCCGGCGACCGGCCAGGTCACCGGGACCGTCGACTTCGCAGGCCAGGACGAGGTCGACGCGGCGGTGCGCGCCGCGGCCGCGGCTTTTCCGCGGTGGCGGGACACGTCGCTGGTCAAGCGCGCCTCGGTGATGTTCGCGTTCCGCGAGCTCGTTCGCGCGCACTCGGCCGAGCTCGCCGCGCTGATCAGCGCCGAGCACGGCAAGGTCACATCGGACGCGGCAGGCGAGGTCGCCAGGGGTCTTGAGGTCGTCGAGTTCGCATGCGGGATGCCGCACCTGCTCAAGGGCGCGTTCTCGGAGAATGTCTCGACCGGCGTGGACGCCTATTCGATCAGGCAGCCGCTCGGAGTCGTCGCCGGCATCACGCCGTTCAACTTCCCTGCGATGGTGCCGATGTGGATGTTCCCGATCGCGATCGCGGCGGGCAACACCTTCGTGCTCAAGCCGTCGGAGAAGGATCCGTCCGCCTCGATCAGGGTGGCCGAGCTGCTCGCCGAGGCCGGGCTGCCCGACGGCGTCTTCAACGTCGTGCACGGCGGCAAGGACGCCGTGGACGCCCTGCTGATTCATCCGGGCGTCAAGGCCGTCAGCTTCGTCGGATCGACGCCAGTGGCCAGGTACGTCTCCGAGGTTGGCACGGCCGCGGGGAAGCGCGTCCAGGCGCTCGGCGGCGCGAAGAACCACATGGTCGTGCTCCCCGACGCGGACCTGGACCTCGCCGCCGACGCGGCCGTGTCGGCGGGATTCGGATCAGCCGGCGAGCGGTGCATGGCGATCTCCGTGCTTGTCGCCGTCGACCCGATCGGCGACGAGCTGATCGGCAAGATCCGCGAGCGGGTGGCGAAGCTGACCGTCGGGCCTGGCGACCGTCCTGACTCCGAAATGGGGCCGCTGGTGACCGGGGCGCACAGGGACCGGGTCGCCTCGTACCTGGACGCCGGCGTCGCGGACGGAGCGACGCTCGCGGTCGACGGCCGCTCGCACCCGGTCACCGGCGGCGAGCAAAGCGGCTTCTGGCTGGGCCCCAGCGTGCTGGACAACGTCACGCCAGCGATGAGCTGCTACACCGATGAGATCTTCGGGCCCGTGCTGTCCGTGGTGCGGGCTGACAGCTACGCGGACGCGCTCGGCGTCGTGAACGCCAGCCCGTACGGCAACGGCACGGCGATCTTCACCAACGACGGGGGAGCGGCGCGCAAGTTCACCAGCGAGGTCGAGGTCGGCATGGTCGGGATCAACGTGCCGATCCCCGTGCCGATGGCGTTCTACAGCTTCGGCGGCTGGAAGTCCTCACTGTTCGGTGACACCCATGTGCACGGCACCGAGGGCGTGCACTTCTACACCCGCGGCAAGGCCGTCACCGAGCGCTGGCTCGATCCGAGCCACGGCGGCGTGAACCTCGGCTTCCCGGTGAATAGCTAGGAACGCGACGATGAACATTGACGCCACCCCAGACCCCGCTCGCGGTGCCGCCGTCTACGCAGCTGACCGCGCGCACGTGTTCCACTCCTGGTCCGCGCAGAAGGCGCTGAACCCGCTCGTGATCGCCGGCGCCCAAGGCTGCTACGTGTGGGACTACGACGGCAAGCGCTACCTGGACTTCTCCAGTCAGCTCGTCAACACCAACATCGGCCATCAGCATCCGCGCGTCACGAGGGCCATTGCCGAGCAGGCGGCGAGGCTGACCACGATCGCGCCGCAGTACGCGAACGAGGCTCGCGGCGAGGCAGCCATCCGGCTGACGGACCTGGCGCCCGACGGCTTCAGAAAGGTGTTCTTCACCAACGGCGGAGCCGACGCGAACGAGAACGCGATCAGGATGGCCAGGCTGCACACCGGCCGGGACAAGGTGCTGAGCTTCTACCGCTCCTATCACGGCAACACCGGCGCGGCGATCACGTCGACCGGCGACCCGCGGCGCTGGCCCAACGAGTACGCCACCGGGCACGTGCACTTCTTCGGTCCTTACCTGTACCGGTCCTCGTTCTGGGCGAGCACACAGGAGCAGGAGTGCGAGCGGGCGCTCGAGCACCTCGAGCAGGTGATCGTCTTCGAGGGGCCCGGCACGATCGCCGCGATCCTGATCGAGTCCATCGTCGGCACCGCAGGCGTGCTCATGCCGCCGCCCGGCTACCTCGCCGGGGTGCGGGCACTGTGCGACAAGTACGGCATAGCGTGGATCGCCGACGAGGTGATGTGCGGGTTCGGCCGCGCGGGCAGCTGGTTCGCGTTCAGCCAGCACAACGCCGTGCCTGACCTGATCACGTTCGCCAAGGGCGCGAACTCGGGCTATGTGCCCATCGGCGGCGTCCTCATCTCCGACCCGATCGCCGCGACCTTCGACGAGAGGGTCTTCCCGGGCGGCCTGACCTACTCGGGTCACCCGCTGGCGTGCGCGTCGATCGTGGCGACCATCGACGCGATGCGCGAGGAGGGCATCGTCGAGAACGCCGCGGCGATCGGTCAGCAGACGCTCGGGCCCGGCCTCGCCGACCTCGCCCAGCGGCACCTGGTGATCGGCGAGGTGCGCGGGACGGGTGTGTTCTGGGCGCTCGACCTGGTCTCTGACCGGGCGACCCGGGCCATGCTCGCCCCTTACGGCGGCGCGTCAGAGGCGATGACGAAGCTGGCCGCCGCGTGCCGGGCCAGGGGCCTGCTCACGTTCACCAACTACAACCGGCTGCACGTGGTGCCCCCGTGCACGATCACCGAGGCCGAGGCCAAGGAGGGCATTGCGATCCTGGACGAGGTGCTGACCGAGATCGACGCCTACTACCAGGGCTAGCCAGTGACCGCATCCAGTGCGCGGAGATAACCGTTGCGCTGGCCGCTGGCGTTCAGGTGGTAGGAGTCGAGGAGGTTGAGCCAGTCGACGGAGATCAAATAGCTGCCAGAGTCGCAGATCTGATGCCCCGCGAAGAATGGCCTGACGTCGACGTAGGCGTCACCGTGCCGGCCGGCTGCCGCCTGAATCACGCCGTCGAGCACATCCGCGCCCTGGTTGAGGTAGGTGCGCTTGGTCGTGCTGAGGCCTAAGCACGTCGACGACTTCGCCAGGTCGTAGAACGCTGGATAGCCGAGCACGACGACCCTGGCGCCCGGCGCGCGGCCCGCGATCGCGGCGAGCACGTTGTCCAGCGACCCTGGCAAGCTCGCCTGGGCCTGGCTCTCGGCCCTCTGGACGGCGCTGACGCAGGCGCTGTTGCCCTGCAGCACGCAGGTCTCCATCACGGAGCTGAAGCCGACGTCGTTGCCGCCGATGGTGATGGACACGAGCGTCGTGCTCGCGCTGAGCGGGCCGAGCTGGCTAGACAGCACGTCGGCGGTCGTCGCGCCAGCGCAGGTCTTGTTCGTGAAGGTGCCGCCGTGGGCGTTGTGCCATAGCACCGGGTAGGCGTTGGCGCTCTCCAGGCACGCGCCGTCGGAGTAGTTTCCCGCTCCGTCACCTGACGAGTAGGAGTCGCCGAGCGCGACGTAGCTGACGGTCCCGCTGGCGCTTGCGGGCCCCACGGCGCCGAGTGAGCAAGCTGTCAGGGACTGGGCGGTCAGCGACCGCGCGGGCACGGATAGAAGACCCTGCCGTCGAGGTCGACGTCGAACTTGACGGCGGCGTAGCCGTTCTTCCCGCCGTAGATCCTGCGGCAGTAGTAGGCGAAGGACCTGCCGTGCTTGCACGGCTTGCCCGGGTCGCAGACATAGTGGTCGGCGCCGTACTCGGCCTCGCCGACCCACTTGCCGGTCGGCTGGGCGCGGGTCTTGTCCGAGGTGAACGCGTGCCAGCTGCCGCACTCGTGATAGACGAAGCACTCCTCGACGACGGCGCCGTCCGCGTACCTGGCGCCCCAGCGCACGAGCGCGGGGTTGTTCTTCCACATCGCCGTCATGCCGTAGGCGTGGATAAGGTTGAACGCGAACGCCAGGTAGTTCTGCGCGTCGCCGGGCGTGAGGTAGAAGCCCGTGGTCGACGGCGGGTCGAAGCTGTCGATATCGTCAAGCTCGACGGCGTCGAACCCCTTGCGCGCGCACATGGCGATCCGCTCGGTCAGCATCGGCTTCAGGGCGTCGAGCTGGCGGAAGTCGACCCAGCGTTCCTCCGGATAGCCGTAATAGACCTTGCCGAGCGCCGCGGCAGGGAAGCTACCTGCTGGTGCCGGACTCCCGTCCGGCCGGTAGTCCTCCCAGGCCAGGTCCAGGTAGCAGACGGTGCGCGGGTGGGCGAGCGTGGCGGCCGGCCAGGAGGTGCGGATCCTGTGCACCTGGCCCTTGGTGGTCAGGAAGCCGTCGATGTCGTAGATGTCGACTGCCCGGCGGCCGGTCCTCTTCAGCGGGAACGTGCGGCCAATCTGCCAGTCCCACCGCATGGGGTGGCCGCTGGAGTTCAGATGCGGCGGGTACCAGCACGCGCCGCGGCAAGCGACCGGCCGAACCAGCGGCACCACCCGCCAGCTGAAGCCGAGCGTGCTGCGCCCTGCCCGGTCCGACGTCAGCACGGTCACCCGGTGCCGCCCAGGACGCATTGTGCCCGTGAAGAACACGCCGCGGGCAGGCACGGCCTGCCAGGCACGGTGGTCGATCCTGAACCTGCGGGTGACAGGGCCGTCGGCGCGGTTGTAGTGCGGCGGGTCGACCTGGAAGTACTCCTCCTCCGAGCCCGTCTTTGCCTCAGGGAGCCCGTTGAGAAACTCGCTCGCAGGCCATCGCCCGCGCGGGTAGGCCGTCACAGCCCGGGCCGCAGTGGCCGCCCTGGACACCCTGCGCACCTTGAACGTGAAGTTCCTGGCGGTGGTCTGCACGACCTCGGTCGCGGTCTCGGTCACCCGGAGCCTGCGGCCGGTATCGGCGTGACCCACGACGTAGTGCCGGGCGGCGAACGGGGTGGCGGTCGCGTCCGCTCCGGCGGCGCAAGTCCCGCCGGCGCACGCCTGCCAGGAGTAGCCAACCTCGAAGCTGAGCAGCCGGTCGCCGGCCGGCAGCTTGCCAGGGCGCCAGCGCAGCCCGCGGGCAGCGACCGTGCCGCCGTCTCGCTGCTGCCCGGCGATCCGCAGCCGCCCGGTCGCGACCGGGGGCTGGATCTTGGTCCCCGCCTGGTGCTGGTTCGCGGCCCTGGCCATACTGGGCGGGACCTCGACGCCGACGGCCAGTGCGATTCCGAGCGTCAGTGCTGTTGCTGCCGCGATCCCCGTAGCCTGCCGCGTCATGGCGTTCTCCTGCCGTCGGGTCTGGCGGAATGATGCCATATCAGCAGGGTTGGCCGACAGGGTTTGGGGGGTGGGAGATGCGCGGGCTCGCGGACAGGGGAGTCTTGATCAGCGGCGGAACCAGCGGCATCGGGCTGGCCGCGGCCGAGCGGTTCCTCGAGGAAGGCTCCAGGGTGTTCGTATCGGGGCTGGACCCCGCCGAGGTAGACGCGGCTGTTGCGGTGCTCGCGCAGCGCGGCCGGACGGCCGGTGTCGCGTGCGATGTGCGGAGCGAGACGAACGTCGCCAGCCTCGTCGAAGCGGCGGAAGCGTGGCTGGGCGGCGTGGACGTGCTCATCAACAACGCGGGGACCGCGCGCAGGGATGCGTTCCTGGACATCTCCGTGGCGGACTGGGACCGGATCATCGCGGTCAACTTGCGCGGGATGTTCCTGGTGGCCCAGGCCGTTAGCGCGCGGATGACCGGACGCGGGCGCGGCGTCGTCGTGAACATGTCCTCGGTCAACGGCCTGGCGGGGGAGGAGGACTACGCCCATTACAATGCGTCCAAGGGTGGCGTCTTGCAGCTCACCAGGACGATGGCAGCCGAGCTCGGCCGGCACGGGATACGGGTCAACGCGCTGTGTCCCGGCTACATCGCCACGCCGCTGAACGACGCGATCGCCGCGCGGCTCGGCGCGGGCGAGTTCGAGGCCTCGTATGTGGCGAGCCGCATCCCGCTCGGCAGGGTCGGCCGCGCCGACGAAGTCGCGGCCGCCTATGCGTTCCTGGCGTCCGACGACGCCTCGTTCATCCACGGCGCCGCGCTCGTCATCGACGGCGGGCAGCTCGCGGTGATGTAGCCGGTCGGCTGGCCAGGCGGTGCCCAGGCGTCAGAGGGTGCCGAACGCGTCCTCCAGGACCGACATGCCTTCTGTCAGCAGCTCCTCGCTGATCACTAGCGGGGGCAGGAAGCGCAGCACGTTCCCGTAGGTGCCGCACGTCAGCACGATCACCCCTGCTGCGTGGCAGGCCTTAGCGACCTTAGTGGCCGCGGCGGCGTCCGGCTCGATCGTGCCGGGCCTGACCAGCTCGATGGCGATCATCGCGCCCCGGCCCCTGACGTCGCCGATGACGGGGTGCCGCTGGGCGAGCGAACGCAGCCGCGGCAGCATGATGTCGCCGATCCGCCTGGCCATCGCGGGCAGGTCTTCCTTGCTCATCGTCTCGATGGCGCCCAGAGCGGCCGCGCAAGCGACGGGGTTGCCGCCGTAGGTCCCGCCGAGCCCGCCTGCGTGCACCGAGTCCATGATGTCCGAGCGACCGGTCACCGCGGCGAGCGGCAGGCCGCCCGCGATGCCCTTCGCGGTCGTGACCAGATCGGGCACCACGCCCTCGTAGTCGCACGCGAACCAGTCACCGGTGCGGCAGAAGCCCGACTGAATCTCATCGGCGATGAAGACGATGCCGTTGTCCTTGCAGTACTGCGAGAGCCCGGGCAGGAAGCCGTCAGGCGGGACGACGAATCCGCCCTCGCCCTGGATGGGCTCGATGACGACGGCGGCGACCCGGTTCTCGCCCACCTGGGCGTGGATCATTCCGGTGATAACGTCCAGCGCGTCGGCCGCGCACGCGGCCGGGCCACCAGGCCAGCGGAACGGATAGGCCATCGGCATCCGGTAGACCTCGCCCGCGAACGGCCCGAACCCGTCCTTGTACGGCATGTTCTTCGCGGTCATGGCCATCGTGAGGTTGGTCCGGCCGTGGTAGCCGTGGTCGAAGACCACGACAGCCTGCCGGCCGGTGGCGTGCCTGGCGATCTTCACGGCGTTCTCGACGGCCTCGGCACCGGAGTTGAACAGCGCCGAGCGCTTGTCATGGCTGCCTGGCGTGATCCGGTTCAGCTCCTCGCAGACCTCCACGTAGCCCTCGTAAGGCACCACCATGAAGCAGGTGTGGGTGAAGTGCGCAACCTGCTCGGTGACGCGGGTGACCACGAGCTCGGCGCTGTTGCCGACCGAGGTAACCGCGATCCCCGAGCCGAAGTCGATCAGCGAGTTGCCGTCGGCGTCGATGAGCACGCCGCCACCTGCGGCGGTGACGAACACGGGCAAGACGTGACTCAGGCCGCGCGCCACGCTGCGCTGCCGGCGCTCTAGCAGTTCGCGGGAGACCGGGCCGGGTATCTCAGTGACGAGATGGCGCTGCTGGACCAGGGAGGGACCGCCGACGGTGGAGTGCAGGTTCATAGGCCGAGGATAGACCGGGCACAGGTACCGATGCGGGCCGGCCGGAAGGTATGACACGAGACCGGCCCCGTCCACCGCCGGTCCGGCCGGCTCGGTCACTTTTAACGGGCTCACCTGCACTTATCGACTTCTTGCCAGAGGAATTTGCATAATGTTCCCGGCTGGCGTTCCAGTCTGTAGTATCTGGATGACCGTATCGATCGGGCACTTCGGATTTTACGCAAGTTACGCACCTTCAGCGACAGAACGACTAGGTCAGCTGCTAAATCGTATAGACCTAAGACCCGTATAGTACGGACCTTTTGGACACAGCACGCGGCGTTTAGAGGACCGGCAAATAGGATATCTTGCCGGAATGGCCCGCCCCGGTTGCGAGGAGAGCCTTATGCGAGCACATGAATGGTTTCGCACCAACAGCTTCACCTATCGTGAGTTCGGCAGCGCCCGTCAGCTCGGCAAGCTCAAGCGCGAGCGCGGCCTGACGGTCACGCTGATCCTGCCTACCCGCAACGTCGCGGAGACGATCGGCTCGGTGCTCGATGAGGTCGACTACCTGCGCCGCCCCGACATCAAGCTGATCGACCAGGTCGTCGTCGTCGACGCCGACTCCACCGACGGGACCGCCGAGATCGCGCTGTACCACGACGTAGAGGTCTACTCAGAGAACGCGCTGATGCCCGAGTACGGCCCCGCGCACGGAAAGGGCGACGCGATGTGGCGCGGGCTGTCGGTGGCGACAGGCGATATCATCGCGTTCGCCGACACCGACACTGGCAACTTCTGCCGCCAGCTGGTGACCGGGGTGGTTGGCTGCCTGATCGCCAAGCCGGAGATCCAGTTCGTCAAGGCCGCCTACCGCAGGCCGTACACACAGGAGACTGTCTCGGTGCCGGACGGCGGGGGCCGGGTCACCGAGCTGACCGCCAAGCCCGCCCTGAACCTGCTGTTCCCCGAACTCGCCGGGTTCGTCCAGCCGCTCGCCGGCGAGTTCGCCGCGACCAGAGACTTGTTCTACTCGGTGCCGTTCCTGAGCGGCTACGCCGTCGAGGTCGGGATGCTGATCGACGTGCTCGAGGCTTGCGGCCTGCACGCGATGGCGCAGGTCGACGCCGGCATGCGGAAGAACAGGCACCAGGACCTGTCCAACCTGAGCCGGATGGGCTACTCGGTGCTCAGGGCAGTGCTGACCAGGGCGATGCAGGGCCGCTCGCCAGTCGCACCCGGCCTCGGGCAGGCCGGCTGGAGCGGTGACTCCGAGGTCAACTCCTACCTGCACGCGGTCGCCGCCGCACGGGGGGTACAGCTTGACGAGTACGCGGAGGTCATGATCGAGCGCCCGCCGATGCGGGCGGCGCTGCAGGCGAGCGAGGAGTTCGCCGCGGTGACGGCCGCGGGCGCGATGGAGGGCAGTGCCAGCTAACCACGGGGCTAGCTAACCACGGGGCTAGCTAACCACGGGGTCTAGCGCAGCAGGCCCCTGGCAGCCATCTCGATTGCCTGCTGCGACAGCAGCACGGTGCGGGCGGCTTCGCCAAGCGGAACGAAGCTATCCTCGCTGGTCGCCCTCGCGACCTGGCCATCGAAGCCGGCATCGGACAAGGCCGTGATCACGCCCTCCGAGACGCCGCCAGAGCGCCTGGTCTCGTCGGCTACGAGGACGGCGCCGGTCGCCGTCGCCTCCCTGAACAGGTCGGCGGCGGGCAGCGGAGCCAGCCAGCGCAAGTCGAGCACCCGGCAGCCGATGCCGGCGCCGGCGAGATTCCGCGCGGCCCGCAGGCTGAGCCGCAGGCCGTTGCCGAACGTCACGATCGTCAGGTCGCGCCCGTCGCCGTGCACGCGGCCGCTGCCGACCGGCGCGTGGCCCCGCTGCCAGGACTCCGGCGGCTCGTACTCGGCCAGCCAGCCGCCGTCACCGGGCTCGTGCAGGTCCCTTTCGTGGTAGAGCGCGATCGGCTCGAGAAACACGCACACGCTGCCGTCCTCACTGGCGCTGGCCAGGCATGTGCGCAGCAGCGCCGGGGCGTCGTCGGGACGCGCCGGGCACGCCACGATGAGCCCGGGGATGTCGCGCAGGGCCGCGACGGCGTTGTCGTTGTGGAAGTGGCCCCCGAAGCCTTGCTGATAGGCCAGGCCGGCGATCCTGACCACCATCGGGTTCCGGTAGACCGTCTGTGAGAAGAACGACAGGGTCGCGGCCTCGCCGCGGATCTGGTCGGCCGCGTTGTGCAGGTAAGCGAGGTACTGGATCTCGGGCACGGGCAGCAGGCCGGCCAGCCCGGCGCCGAGCGCCAGGCCGAGAACGGCCTGCTCGTCCAGCACCGAGTCGAAGACCCGGCCCGCCCCGAACGCTGCGAGGAGGCCCCTGGTCACGCCGTACACGCCTCCCTTGCGCGCCACGTCCTCGCCGAACACCAGCATCCCCGGCCTTGCCGCGAGCTCGTCGGCGAGCGTGCGGTTGATCGCCTGCGCGAGCGTCAGCGGGCCAGCCGCCTCGGGGAGCCGTCCGCTGAAGGCAGCTTGCCTGGCTGGTGGCGGTGCCGCGCGGATCGCGGCCGCCACCACCGCCGGCCTGCGGGGAGCGAGTGGCGCCATGACCTGAGCCGCTGACCGAAGGCCCGGCGCCGCCTCGACTCGCGCCGCGAGCGCGAAGATCTTCGCCCTCGACCGCTCAGATCGCTCGGCGAGCTCGGCTGCCGTCCGCAGTCCGCAGGACGCGACCAGGTTGATCGCGGCGCGGAGCGGATCCCGGTCCGCGTCGGCCGCGACCTCGGCGGCCGACCGGTAGCCGGACTCGACGTCAGATCCAGCGTGGCCGCCGAGCCGGACGGTGGCGAGGTGCAGGATCGCCGGCGCCCTGCGCTCCCGCACGAAGGTAGCGAGCTCGAGCGTTGTGTCGTAGACGGACGCCAGGTCAGTCCCGTCGGCATAGGCGTACCGGATCCCTGGCCGCGACCCGAGCGCGGCGGCGACCCAGCCGGGCGGCGTGCGGACGCTGACGCCGATGCCGTTGTCCTCGCAGACGACGAGCAGTGGCAGCGGCAGCCCCTGATACGCGCAGTAGGCGGCCGTGTTGATGGCGCCCACCGCGGTCGAGTGGTTGGCCGACGCGTCGCCGATGCTGGCGACAACGACCGAGTCGGCCGGCCACGGCGAGGGCCGAACGCCAGGGAGCCGCGCGGCCCGCGGCAGCGCGTAGGCCAGCCCGACGGCCCGCGGCAGGTGGGAGGCGATCGTGGAGGTCTGCGGGATGATGTTCAGGTCCTTGTGGCCGAAGACCTTGTGCCGTCCGCCCGCGATCGGCTCGGCAGCCGCCGCGACCATGCCGAGGAGGATGTCCACGATCCCGTCGTCGGCTCGGCCGGCCTGTGCTGCCCGTAGCAGGTAGAACGCGCCGGAGCGGTAGTGCAGCAGGGCCGGGTCAGTGAGGCGGAGCGCGGCAGCAACGGCCGCGTTGCTCTCGTGACCCGCGGAGCCGATCGTGTAATAGCCGGTGCCGCGCCCGCGGAGCCACCTGCCCGCCTCGTCGAGGTGCCGGGAAGCGAGCTGGGCGTCGAGCAGGTCAAGCAATGCCCCGGCGGTGAGGTTGCTGCCCGGCCGCACAGGCCGGCCAGCCGGGCCAGGTTCCGTCATGCCAGCACCGTCATGCCCGCAACGCTAGCCAGCCCGCTAGACGCTGAACCAGTCGCCCGCGATCGGGACCATATGCCGTGGGCCGAACTTGACCACGACGCTCGCCGTGCCCATGCGCGC
>DASUHI010000202.1:0-20536 GCA_036273575.1 Streptosporangiaceae bacterium
TTCGGGATCCCGGTCGTGCCGGCCGCCGGGTGGATCACGATCGGCCTGCTCGGCTTCAACCTGTACGAGTGGCTTACCAACGCCACCTACGGAGTCAACAACAAAGACTCGCTGTACTACATGGGCGCAATGTACGTCCTCGCCATTGCGATCTACGTCATAGCGCGCATCGTCCGCAGGCGGCAGGGGATCGACCTCGGCCTGATCAACAAGGAGATCCCGGTCGAGTAGACCGCACGGCAGTTCAGCCTCGTCGGCCCGTTGATGCCGCTCAACGACATCAGCGGGCCGACGGCGCGATGGAGACACCAGCACACGAAGCATGGGGGACCGCCAGGTCATGAGTGACATTCCGGGACGGGCTCGCGCCGTCATCATCGGCGCCGGAATCGTCGGCAACAGCCTCGTCTACCACCTGGCCAAGCTGGGCTGGCGGGACCTCGTGCTGATCGACAAGGGGCCGATGCCGAACCCTGGCGGCTCGACAGGGCACGCGTCCAACTTCATCTACCCGATCGACTACTCGAAGATGATGATGGAGCTGACCAGGGACAGCACCGAGCAGTACAAGCAGCTCGGCGTGTATACCGAGTCTGGCGGGTTCGAGGTAGCCAGGACGCCAGAGCGGATGATCGAACTGCGCCGGCGCTGCACGGCCGCGAAGGCATGGGACATCCCCGCCGAGCTGATGACGCCCGCGCAGGTGCGCGAGCTGGTCCCGTTCCTCGACGACTCCGTCATCCTCGGCGGCGCGTACTTCCCGACGGTCGGCGTCGTCGACTCGCTGCGGGCCGGCACACTGATGCGCGAGCACGCGCAGGCCGCCGGCGCGCTCACGGTGCTCGCGAACACCGAGATCCTCGGCATCGACACCGCTCCTGACGCGGCGGGCGCTGGCCGGCCTGCGGGCCGGGTCACCGGGGTGCGCACCACCGCCGGCGACATCGAGACCGACACGTGCGTGATCTGCTGCGGCGTCTGGTCGCCGCGGCTGGCCAGGATGGCCGGGGCGACCATCCCGCTCACTCCGATCGTGCACCAGATGATCAGCGTGGGGCCGATCGCGCAGTTCGCCGACACCCCAGGCGAGATCAGCTACCCGATCGTGCGGGACGTCGACCTCAACATGTACGAGCGCCAGCACGGCGGGGACATGGAGGTCGGCTCGTACGCGCACCGGCCGATCATCGTCGACCCCGACTCGATCCCGTCGATCGAACAGGCCGTCCTGTCGCCAACCGAGCTCCCGTTCACCCAGGACGACTTCGACCCGCAGCTCGCCCAAGCGCTCGACCTGATGCCGGATCTGCTGGGCGATGAACGGGCGGGTATTCGTTATGCCATCAATGGTCTGATCTCGATGACGCCGGACGGGCATCCCGCCATTGGCGAGACGCCCGAGGTGGCGGGGCTGTGGTCGGTCGCCGCGAGCTGGATCAAGGAAGGCCCCGGCATCGGCCGCGCGGCCGCGGAGTGGATGACAGGCCGCGCGCCCGAGATCGACATTCACGAATCCGATATCGCGAGGTTCTGGCCGCATCAGCGGACGATCGCGCACGTCACCGCCCGCGCGGCCGAGGGTTTCAACAAGATGTACGGGATCGTGCATCCGGCCGAGCAGTGGGAGTCAGGGCGGCCGACGAGGGTCGGGCCCGCTTACGACAGGGAACGGGACCTCGGGGCCGTGTTCTACGAGACAGCGGGCTGGGAACGGCCGCACTGGTATGAGTCCAACGCGCCGCTTCTCGAGCGGTATGAGGGCAAGCTCATGCCGCGGACGGCCGAGTGGGAGTCACGCTGGTGGTCGCCGATCATCAATGCCGAGCACCTCGCGATGCGCGAGTCAGCGGCGCTGATCGACCTGAGCGCCTTCGCCGTGCTCGACGTCGCCGGCCCTGACGCGCTGGCGGCCGTGCAGCACATCGCCGTCGCGCAGCTTGACGTTCCTGTCGGCCGCGTCGTCTACACCTCGCTGCTCGACGACGCTGGCGGCTTTCGCGGCGACCTGACGATCATGCGGCTGGCCGCCAGCCGGTTCAGGATTGTGACCGGCGGCGCGACCGGGCTGATGGACCTGAAGTGGATCAGCGACCACCTGCCTGCTGGCTGCGACGCCGTCGTGACGGACGTGACCTCCGCGTGGACCACGCTGGGGCTGTGGGGGCCGAAGGCCAGGGAGATCCTGGCGCGGGTCACGGCCGACGACGTGTCGCACCCCGGCATGGCGTTCGGCACCTGCAAGGAGATCGAGGCCGGCGGCCTTCGGGTGCTCGCGTCGCGCATCTCGTACGTGGGCGAGCTCGGCTGGGAGCTGTACGTCCCTATGGAGTCCGTCGGCAAGCTGTGGGACGCACTCTGGGACGCCGGGCAGCCGTCTGGGCTGATCCCGGCCGGCATCGGCGTCTACGGCACGACCGGCAGGCTCGAGAAGGGCTACCGCGCGTTCGGCAACGAGCTGACCGGCGACTTCAACCTGGTCGAGGCCGGGATGACGCGGCCCAAGGTGAAGGCGCAGGACTTCGTCGGCAAGGCCGCCTATCTCGCCCAGCGCGAGCGGCCGCCCGCAGCGGTGCTGTGCACGCTGACCGTCGATGACCACGCCTCGCCGGATGGCGAGCTGCGGTACCCCATGGGCGGCGAGCCCGTGCTCGGGCCGGACGGCGCGGTGCTTACCGACGCCCGCGGCCGGACCTCGTACGTGACCAGCGCGGGTTCCGGCCCGTCGGTCGGCAAGCACATCTTGCTCGCGTACCTGCCCGCCGCCGAGGCCGCCGAGGGCCGGTCGCTGGCGGTCGAGTACCTCGGAGAGCGCTACCCGGTCACGGTCGCGGTCTCAGGGTCGACGCCGCTGTTCGACCCCGCGAACGACCGGATCAGGTGCTGACGTGGAGATCTGCGTCTGCGTGAAGCGGGTGCCGATGGTCGGCGGGGCGATCGTGGTGACCGCCGACGGCATGGACGTCGACGTGACGATGTCCGGATTCACGGTCAGCCCGCACGAGGAGTGCGCGGTCGAGGAGGCCGTGCAGATCACCGAGCGGCTCGGCGGCACGGTGAGCGTGCTGACGCTCGGGCCGCCCGACGCCGCCGGGCAGCTGCGGGACATGCTCGCGCTCGGCGCCGGGCGCGGCGTCCTGCTGGAGACCGACGGCGCCGAGTGGGGCCCGGTCGCGACCGCCGGCGCGATCGCGGACGCGGTGCGGGACGGCGGTTACGACTTGCTGCTGTTCGGCAACGAGGCCGCCGACACCGGCGGCTACCAGGTGCCCGTGCGGGTCGCGCACGCGCTCGGGCTGCCGTGCGTGACCGGCATCAAGCGGCTGCAGGTCACCGGCGACGGCGACCCGAGCGGGATCGTCGCCAGCCGGGAGTACCGGGGCGCCGAGGAGGTCTTCGAGCTGCCGCTGCCCGCCGTCGTCAGCGTCAAGGAGGGGATCAACCTGCCGCGGTACCCGTCGCTGCCCGGCCGGCTGCGCGCGAAGCGGGCAACCATCGAGACCGTCGTGCCTCAGCCTGGCGCCGAAGGGCTGCGGAAGGCGGGGCTGCGGATGCCCGAGGCTCCTGGCAAGGGCGCCCAGCTGCTGGGCTCTGGCACCGAGGCGGTTCCCGCGCTGGTCGGCGTCCTCGACGACCTGGGGATACTGCCATGACCGTGCTGTGCCTTCTTGAGACCGACGCGGGTGGCGGCATCTCCGATGCGTCGGTGCGTACCCTCGTCGTGGCGCGTGAGCTCGCGGCCTCGGCTGGTGCGGACCTCGCCGCGGCCTGGTTCGGGCCGACGGAGGCGGCTGACGCCGGCGTCCTGGCCGGCGCCGGGGTGACATCCGCGTGGGCGGTAGGCCCTGACGCCAGATACGCGCCGCTGGCATGGGCGAGGGCGTTGTCGGGGCTGGCGAACGGCCCTGCCGCGCCGGTATCCGCGGTGCTCGCGGCGGCCACCGACCACGGCAACGAGGTGCTCGCCCACCTCGCCGCGATCAGCGACCTGCCCATGGCCGCGAACTGCGTCTCGGCCGCCGCGACGGCACCGGGTGAATTCCGCCTGGTGCGGCAGCGCTGGGCAGGGAGTTTGCTCGAGGACGCTGTGCTCGAGGCGCCGCTCGCCGTGCTGACCGTGGCCGCCGACGCTGTGCCGGCCGAGATGGCCGGCATGACTGCCCAGCCTGATGCCGTGCGGGTCGAGGCATACACGCCAGAGCTCGCCGACGGCGACCAGCTCGTCATGGCCGCCGAGTCGGCCGAGCGGCGGTCAGGGGTGTCGCTGGCCAGCGCGCGGGTCGTTGTGGGCGGCGGGCGCGGCGTCGGCGGGGCTGAGGGGTTCGCGGTGCTGGAGGAGCTGGCCGGGTTGCTGGGCGGCGTGGTAGGCGTCTCGAGGGTGGTGACCAGCGAGGGCTGGCGGCCGCACCGGCAGCAGGTAGGCCAGACCGGAACCAAGATCACCCCGGACCTGTACCTGGCGTGCGGGATCAGCGGCGCGATCCAGCACATGGCAGGCTGCCAGGGCGCCAAGACCATCGTGGCGATCAACACCGACGCTGGCGCCCCGATCGTGTCCAAGGCCGACTACGCCGTCATCGGCGACCTGCACACGGTGCTTCCTGCCCTCATCGAGGCCATCAAGGCCCGCTCCGAGCGGTGACGATCCAGGCGCGGGAGTCGAACCAGACCCCGTTGTCGCCAAGCCGCGCGGCTAGCCGCTCGCGCAGCCGCCGGATCGCGAGGCGGGTGTTCTCATCATCCGTGATCATGAGAGTAGCGGCGCTGTTGCGGCGCTGGCGCGTCAGGAGCTGAAGGTGAGGAGCAGGCCGGATCTGGCGCCGGTGTGGTGGCCGTGGTCGTAGGCGACCTGGCCGTTGACGATGACCCAAGCCATGCCCTCCGGCTCGCGCCTGGGGTCCGCGAACGTGGCGGTGTCGCGGAAGGTGGCGGGGTCGAACACCACGACGTCCGCCCAGGCGCCGGGCGTGAGCCTGCCCCGGCCCGCCAGCCCGAACCGGTCGGCCGGCAGGCTGGTCATCCGCCTGACGGCCTCGGGGACCGAGATCTCCTGCCGTTCGCGCACGTACTGCGCGAACACGCGAGGGAACGTGCCGTAGAGCCTGGGATGCGGGAGGCCGTTGAGGTCGGGAATGCCGTCAGAACCGACCATCATCAGCGGGTGCCGCACGTTGGTCACGAGGTCGTCTTCCGACATGCCGAAGCCGATGCTGATCGTCCGCCGGCCGCCTGGCGCCGTCAGCACCTGCCTGATGAGGTCGGGCACGGTCATGCCCTCGTCGGCGGCGACGGCGGCGACCATGCGCCCCTGGTAGCGCGGGAACGGCGGGCAGGTCGCGAACTGGTTGCGGTTTGCCCAGTCCTGGGTGACCGTCTCAGGGGTGGTGTACTCGGCCATCGGGCCGCTGCTGGCCGTGTAGGGGTAGAAGTCGAGCGTGATGTCGGCGCCCGCGGCGTTCTCGCGGTCGACAAGCGCAAGCGAGTCGGCCACCTTGCCCCAGTTCTGCTGGCCGGCCGCCTTGTGGTGAGAGATATGGAGGGGGCAACCGGACTCTGCGCTGACTCTCATCGCTTCGGCGACTGCGTCCAGGAGCTGGTCGCCTTCGTTACGCATGTGGGTCGCGTACACGCCGCCGGCCTCGGCGGCGGCCGCTGCGAGGGCGATGATCTCCTCGGTCGGTGCCCACTTGCCAGGTGAGTAGATCAGCCCGGTCGACAGGCCGCAGGCGCCCTGATCCATGGCACGGCGCACGTGGTCGCGCATGGTCGTGATCTCCGCGGCGCTCGCGCCGCGCGGGTCCTCGCGCCCGATCGTGAGCGAGCGCAGGGTGTTGTGGCCGACCAGCGCCATGGCGTTCGCGGCGAAGCCGGCCGCCGACACCGCGGCCCGGTAGCCGTCCAGGTCGGGCCAGTCGCCGCCGGCCACGGACTCGATGTCGTCGACGCCGGTCGCCGGGAAGCCGCTGAAGCCGCAGTTCCCGATCACCAGGCTGGTGCAACCCTGCGCGACCTTGAACTCCAGGTCGGGATGCCTGATCAGCGCCGCGTCGTCGTGGGTGTGCACGTCGATGAACCCAGGGGCGCAGACGAGCTCGCCGCGAGCGTCGAGGTCGACGGTGTCCTGCCCGGCCAGGGCGCGCTCGGCGCCGGTACTGAGGATCCGGCCGTCGCCGATGGCGACATCACCATCGGCGAGCGGGGTGCCATTTCCGTCGGCGATCAGTGCGTTCCTTATGATCAGATCGGCGGCGGGCATTGGCCCATCCTAGGGAACCATGAACAGCACCGAGAGCCCCGGGCACCGTACGGCGCGGATCCTGCGCACCCAGGCGACGCACTGCGAGCTTCTGGACAGCACGCTGTACGCGGGCTTGCTGCGGCACGCGGCAGACGACCTGCTCGCCGGCGGTCCCACCGCCGGCGTTCTGGCCGGACACCTCGCCGACCCCGGCCGCAGCGCGCTGGCGCTGCGGATGCTCGGCGGCGTGCACGCGCTGGTGCTGACCGGGCGTGCCAGCGAGCTCGCCGCGTTCTACCCGTCGGCGGGCGGCACGGCCGACCCAGGTGAGGGGGCACGGCTGGCCTGGCCCGCGCTTCGAGCTGTCCTGGAGCAGCACAGGACGGGGATCAGGACCTGGCTGCGGCATCCTCCGCAGACCAACGAGGTCGGCCGCGGCGCCGTGCTGGCCGGGGCGCTGTGCCGCCTGGTCGACGACGCTGACCTGCCGGTCCGGCTGGTCGAGATCGGCGCGAGCGCCGGCCTGAACCTGCGGGCCGACAGGTTCTGGATCTCCGGCGCCGGGGCCAGCTATGGTCCGGCGACGTCGCCGGTCAGGATGCCCGATGCCTGGCGCGGTCAGCCGCCGACCGTGCGCGACGTGCAGGTGATCAGCAGGACGGGGGGCGACCTCGCGCCAGTCGATCCGCTCAGCGACGAAGGCCGGCTGCAGCTGCTCGCGTACGTCTGGGCTGACCAGCTCGGCCGGCTTGAGCGGCTGCGCGGCGCGTTCGAGATCGCCGAGCAGGTGCCGGCCGAGCTCAGGCAGGAGTCGGCGGCGGAAACCATCGCCAAGATCAGCCTCGAACCTGGTACGTGGACGGTGCTCTGGCACTCGATCTTCCAGCAGTACCTGGACGCGGCGGAGGTGCGCGAGCTGGCAGATGGCGTCGCCAGGCTGGGTTCGGAAGCCACCGAGTCGGCCAGGTTCGCCCACGTCACGCTCGAGCTCGTCAAGACCGGTCCCGACACTCCCGTCGAGGTGACGACCTGGCCAGGCGGCGCATGCCGGGTGCTCGGCACCGCCCTGCCGCACGGTGTCCCGGTGACCTGGACGGCATGAAGGCCTCTCCAGCTCATACCTGGAGAGGCCTGACCACCAGCATGCCGAACCTGCGGGCTTATGACCGGTAGCGACACGCGAACATCGCGCGCATAGCGGGTTACCAGCCGGTTTACCGCCGGGGGATCAGGGAGTCGTCCCCCATGGCCAGCACGGCCGGTCCTGTCAGTGGCCCGCCTTCTGGCTGCTGGCGCGGCTGGTCCACTGATAGCGGCGGGAGCCGCGACCGAGTATGCGGTCCACCGCGGCGCCGACGTCGCCCTCCTCCGCGAGCATCTGGCGGACCACGTAGATCATCGTGGGGACCGCCCAGAAGTCGCCGCATACCCACAGGATCGCGGCGCCGAGCTGCTGGTCGGCCAGCGGCTGGAACGTGACACCAGGAACGTGCGCGTAGACCGAGTACCAGGACGCAGAGCTCAGAAAGCTCAGCGACATGGCCAGGATCCACATCTGCACATTGGTCACCACGAGCGCTGCCGCCTGTCCGGCACGCGAGAAGCCGATTCGCAGCGGCACCGACGGGATGAACTGGAGCCAGAACAGCACGCCCGTGATGGAGAAGCTGCCGTGCACGAGCCAGACGTGCACGGCCTCGTTGCGCGTGCCGACGTCGAACGGCCCTGGCAGGTGCCAGAAGACCATGGCGAGATTGAAGCTGATCACCGCGACCCACGGCCTGAGCAGGAACCGGCCGGCCGCCCGTACCGGCTTCGACCAGCGGCCGGTCATGACCTGCCTGGTCGCGTCCTTGCCGAGGTGCCCTGGCAGGCCGGCGAGCAGCGGCTGCCACGGCGCGCCCGCGACGATCAGCACCGGCGCGACGAACATCAGCAGCAAGTGCTGGATCATGTGCACGAAGAAATAGCCGTCGGCCCAGTAGTCGATCGGTGACATGACCGCGATCAGCAGGACCGCGAGGCCGCCGTAGAACCAGATCGACCTGATCCTGCGCTGCCTGGTTCGCTCGGGTCGCGACCTGCGGGCGAGCCTGGCCAGGCCGGCCTCGTGCCAGCACACGAGGATCGCGACGAGCACGGCGAACGGGTCGAGGGTCCAGTGGCCGGTCAGGTATCTATCCATAGAGCACCGGCGGCGACGAGGACGGTGATAGCGCGTTGATTGCGGGCCGCAGCGCCGCGTAGAAGACCGTGCGCTGCGCGTCTAGCTCGTGCAGCGCGCGCCGCAGGCTGGCCCGGTCGGCTGGCTCGGACGGCTTGCCGTAGTGCGCCAGCACGACGGCTACGCCGGCGGCGACACGCCCCGCGCGCGGGGCGGCCCAGTCGATCAGCGCCGTGATCGCCGCCTGCAGGTGGTAGCTGGCCAGTGACCCTGGCGGCTGCAGGCCGGTCAAGTCGTCGAGCAGCTCGTTGTTGGCCGGCGAGCAGTTCGCGGCCGCGGTGTTCGCCACGGTGAGCGCCGTCTTCTTGTCCTGGCTGGCGCCGCTGTCGATCGCGCGCAGCACGAACAGCGACTCGCGCACTCCGCCCGAGCAGGACTGCACGTCGGCGTTCAGCTGGTGCAGGAAAGTCCGCAGGTCGGTGCCGCGCTGACCGGTCGTCGGCCGGTGCGACAACCCGACGAACACGGCGATCGCGAGCAGGACAGCCCCGGCCGCCAGTACCCAGCGCGGTAGCCGCCGGCGCTGCCAGCCACTGCTGCGGACCGGTATGAACGGCGGATCTGCCCTGGCGGTCTGCACCTAGCTCACCCCCTAGGACGCGAGCCGGTAACCCTCGCCGCGCACCGTTTCTATCAGCGAGAACCCGAGCTTCGCCCGGAGCCTCCTGATACAGACGTCGACGATGTTGGAACCCGGGTCGAACTCGATGCCCCAGACGCAGGCCAGCAGTTCGCTCTTGGCCAGGCAGTCCCCGCCATGCTCCATGAGCGCCCGCAGGCAGAGGAACTCGAGCCTCGTCAGCGCCACCGGGCCGCCGCCGCTGTCAGCGACGAGACGGGCCGCGTCCAAGGTCAGGTCACCGACGTGCATCACCTCGCTGCGCAGCGCGTTCTCCCGCACCCTGGCGCGCACCCTGGCGGTCAGCTCAGCGAGCGAGAACGGCTTGGTGAGGTAGTCCTGCGCGCCGAGATCGAGGCACTCGGCCTTGGTGGCGGGGTCGGCCGTACAGGACAGGATCAGCACGGACTGCGCGGGGTGCGCCCGCATGATCGCGGCCAGCACGACGCGGCCGTCCATGTCGGGCATGATGAGGTCGAGGATCACCAGGTCGAAGGAGGCGTGCGCGCCCGAGCCGGCCAGCCGGACGCCGTCGGCCGCGTCGGCGGCGATGGTGACCTGGTACCCGGCGTGCTCGAGCGCCCGGCCGACGAACCCGCTGATCTGCGGCTCGTCGTCGATCAGCAGGATCCGCGCGGACGCGTCACCTGCCCGGGAATCCTCACCTTCGGCGGCCATCACGCTCCCTGACGTGCTTGCTGGGATGTGGTCTACTCCTGCGGCTGGGCCACGTCAAGGTGTCGCCACCAAGGCGCAGCGCAGCGGATAATGACAGTTTCGTCATCCGCGGCCCTAAGTATTGCGGGGGGTATCGCCGCGCAGCACTATCGGTGCAGTCGTTTGCTTCCGGTGCAGCACGCCTGAAAATGCAGCACCGGAACCGAGTGTGCGCGCGCGACGCGCCGCCGAGAAGCGAGGTGGTGACCGATGTCCCTGCCGGTCCGCGTAGGAACCTTGCTCGTAGCGTTCCTCGCGGTGGTCGGTGGCGCGATCTTCGTCGTCATCCATTTCCTCCTGGCAGGTCCACCGGTGATCGATTTCACCGCGGGCGGATCAGGGCCAGGGAAACAGGTCAACATCGTGCTGCAAGAAGACCCGCAGAATACGGTGTCGACCAAACCGGACTGGGTGTCTTACTTCATCCAGGATCCGAAGACCAAGCAGTGGGTGCACACGACGTTGTTCAAGGTCCCCGCTGGCGCCACCATCAACGTCACCGTCCTCGGCTACGACGGCTGCACGCCTGCGCGTAACCAGTTCTTCGGCAAGGTCACCGGCACGATCGGAGGCACCGAGACCATCGACGGGAAGACCGTGCGGGCGGTTGACACGTGGAAGACCTGCTCGGTCGGGCACACGTTCTCCATCCCCGGCATCGGACTCAACGTGCCGATGGGATCGCCGACGACCATTGCCGAGAACAACGCCCTGTGCACCGATTCGCCGTGTACCTCGGGCCCGAAGGCCACGATGAAGTTCAGCTTCCACGCGCCGAAGACGTCGGGAAATTACTTCTGGCAGTGCCGGATCCCCTGCGGCGGCGGCTTCGTGACCGGCTTCGGCGGCCCGATGCAGACCATCGGGTTCATGACGGGAAACATGGAGGTGACGTCCTGATGGCCGCCGAATCGCAGCCGGCCGGCGCCGGGCCCGGCCGGCCAGCAGGGCCGTCCCACGGGATGCGGATCTTCGTGCTCTGGCTGGTCGTCTCAGTGGCTGCCGACCTGCTGATCGGGCTCGTGCTCGGCCCGCACCTGCCGCCAGGGACCATGAGCTCGGCGGCGCACGACGAGCAGGACGCGATCCTCTGGATGGCGCTGGCGTCGGCGCCCGTTGTCGCCTTCGTGCTGATCTACTTCGGCTACGCGCTGGTCGTGTGGCGGCACAGGGAAGGCGACGACGAGGACGGGCCGGCGCTGCACGGTCACGCCAGGATCCAGACTGCCTGGATCGCTGGCACGTCGGTCATCGTCCTGGCGCTCGCGGTCTTCGGCACGGTCGAGCTCATCGACAGCCACGGCGCCGGCGCTGGCGAGGGCCCCGCGCCGATCTGGAAGCCGCCCGGTCACGTGTCGCTGGCCTCGTGGACCCCTGGCTCACCGGTCGTGGTGCAGGTGATCGCGCAGCAGTGGCGGTTCACGTACCGGTACCCGCAGTTCGGCGGGTTCGAGACGTACCAGCTTGTGCTCCCGGAGAACCAGTGGGTGCAGTTCGACGTGACCTCGCTCGACGTGATCCACAGCTTCTGGGCTTACCAGCTCGGGGTGAAGGCCGACGCGAACCCCAACGTCAACAACGTCGCCTACACCAAGCCCACCCAGCTCGGCCGGTTCACGGTGCGCTGCGCCGAGCTGTGCGGCCTGTGGCACGGGGCGATGTTCAACTACGGCAGCGTCGTGGCGCCTGCCAGGTTCCAGTCCTGGGCCGCGGCGACGAAGTCGTTCATGGCGGATGTCACCAGCTTCCTTCCGGCCTACGCGACCACCTACGACCCGACGGTGATCCCTGCGTTCCGCAGCGGTCCTGTCATGAAGAAGCTCGGGCTGACCTCGGCGGGCGGCGGTTACTACCCGCCGCAGGATCCCGTCCAGCCATGAGTCGCGCCGCGAGCGGCATGCACGCCTACGTCCTGTTGAGCTAAAGAGGTGACCTGATGGCCATCGAGACTGAGCCTGGCACCACCCAGCAGCCGGGGGGCGCGGGTCCTGACGCGTCCGGCCCGGTGCGGGCCTGGTGGATGCGGCCGGCCGTGCACACGGCGATCATCGGCGCGGTCCTCGGCTACCTGTTCGGTCACTGGCTGGGCAACCTGATCGACTCCGGGTACCCGCTGGTATTCCCCCCAGGCGGCGGTCAGCCTGACACGAACGACATTCCGATCGTGCTCGGCTACCTCTTCATGGTGATCGGGTGGCTCATCGGGCTGGGGGTCTTCAACGACCTGGTCAACCAGATGCGGGGCAAGCGGCTGCTCGACTACGAGCTGAGGAGCGGCGGCGACACCGGGCTCGCGAGGTACTTCCGGTTCACCCACGACCACAAGGTGGTCGGGATCCAGTACCTCGTCGGCATGGTCGCCTACTTCTGCACCGCCGGCCTGTTCGCGATGGCGATCAGGACCGAGCTGCTGTCGCCCGTCAACCACGTGTTCAGCTCCAGCGTCTACGTGGAGATCGTCGGCGAGCACGGCACGATGATGATGATGCTGATGACCTCAGTCATCCTCGGGCCGTTCGGCAACTACCTGGTCCCGCTGATGATCGGGTCCAAGCGGGTCGCGTTCCCGCGGCTCGAGGCGCTGTCGTTCTGGCTGACCCCGCTCGCGTTCCTGATCCTGCTGTCGGCGATCATTCTCGGCGGATTCAACACGGGCTGGACCGGCTACTCGTCGCTGGCCGTGCAGGCGGGCTCCGGCATGGACGCGTACGCGTTCGCGTTCGGGCTGATGGGCATCTCGATCATCCTGGCGGGCTTCAACCTGCTCGTCACCGTCATCTGCTACCGCGCTCCCGGCATGCGCTGGAGCCGGATTCCGATGTTCGTGTGGGGCATCCTCGGCACCGCGGTGATGATGACGCTGGCCGCCCCGATCCTGGTCGGCGGCATGTACATGCTGATCCTGGACAGGACCGCGCAGACGGCGTTCTTCGCCCCGCGCCTTGGCGGCAGCACGTACCTGTACCAGAACCTGTTCTGGTTCTTCGGGCATCCCGAGGTCTACATCCTCGCGCTGCCCGGGTTCGGCGTGGTCCTGGAGTTGCTGCCGGTCTTCGCCCGCAAGCCGCTGTTCGCCTACAAGGTCGCCGCCGCGGGGATCATCGGCGTGACGCTGCTGAGCTTCTTCGTCTGGCAGCACCACCTGTTCGACAGCGGCATCAACCCCGACATGCGGCCGCTGTTCATGCTGACGACCGAGCTGATATCGATACCGACCGGGTTCATCTTCCTGGTCGGCATGGGCACGCTGTGGAAAGCCAAGATCCGCTTTACCGTGCCGATGCTGTTCTGCCTGGCGTTCTTCTTCAACTTCCTGATCGGCGGCATCTCCGGCGTCTTCGTGTCTGACGTCCCTGCCGACACCACCGAGCACGGCAGCTTCTTCGTGATGGCGCACTTCCACTACACGATCATGGGTGGGCTGATCTTCGCGTTCATGGCTGCCTGCTACTACTGGCTGCCGAAGATGATGGGCATCAAGCTCAGCGAGACGCTCGGCAAGTGGCAATTCTGGCTGATGTTCATCGCGTTCAACTCGACGTTCCTGCCGCTGTTCGCGGTCGGGCTGGCCGGGCAGCCGCGGCGCGTGTTCGAGTACGCCCGCAACCTGCAGACGCTGAACGACTGGGTCTCGATCTCCGCGTTCTTCCTGGGCGCCTCGATCCTGATCTTCCTGATCAACTTCGTCTGGTCGACGGTGATCACGAGGGTGCCCGCGACCGGCAACCCGTGGAACTCGCGCGGACTGGAGTGGCAGACGGCGTCGCCGCCGCCCGCCGAGAACTTCGGCGCCGTTCCCGTCGTGCTGTCAGGTCCTTACGAGTACGGGGTCTCCGGCGGCCCGCCGGTCGCCGACATGAACCCGCCCGTCGGAGTGCTCACCACGGCGCTGACCGGCCCCGAGGCCGGTCCTGAGGCCGCGCGAGCGGAGGCATAGACATGGCCGAGACGACCCCGGCTGCCCCCTCGGGCCTCAGCCGCGCGCAAGAGGAAGCCGCGTTCTACCACGAGGCGGCGCTGAACACGTCGTGGACCGCCGTGCGCCTCGCGATCGGCGTCGTGACATCCGGACTTGGCGCCTTCGTGTTCGCGTTCTTCTACCTCCGCTCTATCAACAACTACGGCCTGTGGTATCCGAAGGGCTTCGACGGGCCGCCGGTCGGGCTGGGCACGGTGATCATGGCCCTGATCGTGGTCAGCGCCGCGGCGGCCTCGCTCGGGCTGACCCGGCTCAAGGCCGGGCAGAAGCAGCCGTGGTTCCTCGCCGCGGCCGGCGCCCTGGTCCTCGGCGTCGTCGCCGTCGCCATCCAGATCGCCGAGCTCATGTCGCTGTCGTTCCAGCCGGGTGCGAACGCGTTCGCGAGCGTGTTCGTGGGCGGGTCAGCGGTCTTCGCGCTGCTGCTGCTCGGCACCATGGTCTGGCTCGAGACCATCGTGATGGGGTCGAGAAACATCCCGGCGATCTCGTTCGTCGAGCAGCCGCCGACGTTCACCGAGGCGGCTGAGCTGCAGCGGTTCCAGGCTTCGCTGAGCGCCTTCACGCTGTTCTGGAACTACATGGCTATCGTCGCCGTGGTTCTGTGGGTGCTCTTCTACCTCGTGCACTGACACGGGGCCAGGTCCGGTAACTCGGAGCAGGAGGCAGCAGTGCAGGCAGCGCTACTCGCGGTAGTCCGCCCTGGAAACACGCCACATGGGTACAATCTGACGTTCGCGTTCCCGATGCTGATGTTCATCATCATCGCCGGGGCTCTCTACTTGCGCTTCCGCGGCGCGCACAACGTGCCAGGGCATGTGGCCTTCACGTCGAGCCGGTGGGCACGCGCCGGCACCGAGCCAGGTACGGTGAACTTCGGCGACGCGAAGTTGCACGCGTCGGTCGAGCCCACGGCCGGGACCGAGCAGACGGTGCCGGCTGAGCCGGCGGGGCCTGATGAGAAGGCCGGGGCGGCGGACAACAGCGCGGAGGAAGACGAGTGACCCAGGCGGCGAGCGCGCTCCCTGACGCGGTAGCAGGTCAGGCTGCGCCGGTCGGGAGTGACTCGCCGCACGCAGGCCGCCGTTCACCAGGCCTGATCGCCAGGTCCCTGTTCGCGCTGACCAAGCCCAGGATCATCGAGCTGCTGCTGGTGACCACGCTGCCGACGATGCTGCTGGCCAGGCGCGGGTTGCCATCGGTCGCGCTGATCGCGGTCACGCTGGTCGGAGGCGCGCTGGCCGCGGGCAGCGCGAACACCATCAACTGCTACATCGACCGCGACATCGACGCGGTGATGCGGCGCACGTCCAGGCGGCCGCTCGTGGCCAAGAGCGGCGGCGAGGCGGCCATCAGGCCGGCCGAGGCGCTGATCTTCGGCATCGTGCTCGGCGTCGTGGCGACGCTGATGCTCGGGCTGGCGGCGAACTGGCTGGCTGCCGCGCTCGCCGACGCCGCGCTGCTGTTCTACGTGTTCGTCTACACGCTCGGGCTCAAGCGCAGGACCGCGTCCAACATCGTGATCGGCGGCGCCGCGGGGTGCTTTCCCGTCCTGGTCGGCTGGGCGGCCGTGACCGGGACGGTCGCCTGGCCCGCCGTCGTGCTGTTCGGCGTCATCTTCTTCTGGACGCCGCCGCACTTCTGGGCGCTGGCGATGAAGTTCAGGGACGACTACGCGGCGGCGTCCGTGCCGATGCTGCCGGTCGTCGCCAGCCCGCAGGTCGTCGCCAGGAAGATCGTGGTCTACAGCTGGATCATGGTCGCGGTGACGCTCGCGCTCGTGCCGTACGCGGGCTGGATCTACGGCGGGTGTGCGGTGGCGCTCGGCGGGTGGTTCCTGGTCGAGGCGCAGCGGATGCGGGGGCGGGTCGCGGGCGGGGTCAGCGCGGCGCCGATGAAGCTCTTTCATTTGTCTATTGGATACTTGACGTTGTTGTTCCTAGCCGTCGCGATCTGCGCGGTGCTGCCTTGGGGGCGGTTCTAAGAGCGCTCACTTCTGGTAGCAGGGCGGCGGGCCAGGACCAGGAGGCGGTTGCCAGCGAGCACGGCGTCGTCGGTTGGGAGCCGTCGGTTGGGAGCCGTCGGGCGCGTCAGCGGGCGGCGCGGGCGGTGAGCTGGGAGAGCAGCGCCTGGCGCCACTGCTCGGCCTGCTGGACCTGATTGAACGTGAAGATGTGCAGGCCGGTGACCTTGGATTCCGGGGCGGCTAGCGTGCTGCCAACCTTGTCGAGCAGCCGGTCAGGCTGGTAGGCGCCGGGCGTCGACAGGCGGACGAACGCCGAGGAGTGACCGGCCACGAACCTGGCGGAGTCGGCCACGCCGATCTTGGTGGCCATCTGCATGAGCTTGGTCCGCTCGACCGGCCCGGCCAGCCCGACGAGCAGCGGCAGCGTCACGCCCCGTCGCCGGATCCGCGTGATCCACTGCCGGAGCGTGGCCGGGTCGAAGCACAGGTTGCTGACGATGTAGGTGGCGTGCCGCCGCTTGTCCCACATCGACTGCACGGTGACGTCGTCCTCGATCTTCGGGTGGGTCTCCGGATACCCGGTGATGCCCACCCTGGCGAACGGGTTGCCGAGCTCACCCAGCTGCTCGAGCACGTCAAGGGCGCTGGTGAACTCACCGGCCGGCGGATCGGCGTCGCCGGCGGGCACGAAGATGTCGTCGGTTCCGATCGCGGTGAGCCTGGCCACGACGTCGCGCAGGTGCGCGGCGTCGTGGATCAGCCTGGCCGACAGGTGGGGAACGACGCGGTAGCCCTGCGCGGTCAGCCGCTCGGTCAGCGTGAGCGTCGGCTCAAGGCCCTTCGTCGGCGACGCGGTGACCGTGACCACGACGTCGCGCGGCACCGCTTCGAGGACCGACGCTTCGGCGCTGCCCGTCGGGAAGATCTCATAACGGGTGTTTGCCAGCTGTGGGCCCAGCTGGCGCAGCCCGGAGCCATGCAAACGAAGTCCGACGCGGCTCATGGCGCCACCCCTGGGGCGCGTGTGACTGATGAGGTCGGTGAAGTGCCGATGCTGGTGTGGACCGCAGCATGAGGCAGAGAAAACGGCTCTATTTGCCGCAAGCTCTTCGCCCTGCGCAAATCCTTCGCCTTATCGGTGGCGGGGGCGGCTGGGGCTGCGCGGGCGGCTTCGGCGGTGCCGTCGGGGGTGCCTCCAGTCAGGAGCGACTCGAGCTCGCGCTCGAGGCCGGTCGTGCCGACGTCCATAACCGTGAGCGGCAGGCCGAACATCGCCGCCACCGCCTCTGCCTCACCCGACAGCTCGGGGGTGGGCTCCTGCGCAAGCCACACCACGCGCCGGTAGTGCCCGAAGTAGTCGGGCCACAGGTCGGGGTGGCGGTCTAGGCCGAGCGACTGGAGCACGCTGCGCCGGAAGCTGCGGACGAGGAAGTCTGTCAGCAGGTAGGTCCCGGGCTCCGCCTCGAGCGCGGCCCTGATCCGGTCGGCGCCGCCCAGCACGTCGTAGCAGTGCAGCCCCGGCAGCCGGCGGAGGCCGAGCCGCTCGCACAGCCTGTCCAACTCGCCGTACGTCCCGCAGTCGGCGTAGGCCAGCACGACCCGCAGGCCGTCGCGCTGCAGGCCGGCCGCGAGCCGCTCGGCGGCGGGCGCGATCTCCCGCGGCGCGTTGTGCAGCATCGACGGCAAGGTATGCACCTGGACGGCCCAGCCGCGGCGGGCGGCGATCTCGCGCACGTGGCCGCCGAGCGCCCCGCACGCGATGATCGCGGTTCCGCAGGCCTCAGGCCGGGAACTGCAGTTGCTCGACGAAGGCGTCGTTGAAGCCGGCGCGGTCGGATAGCTCGACATACCTCACCTCCCCGAGCAACGCCAGCGCCGCGGCCCGCTCCCTGACCGACAACAGCGCCATCTTCGCGCCCTCACCAGCGACGTTCCCCGCGCTGACCACGCGCATAACCCCGAGCTTAGGCACGAGCCCGAGCTTGATCGCGCTGGCCGGTGACAGGTAGCTGCCGAACGACCCGGCGAGCAGCACCTGCTGGATGTCGGCGGCCGTCAGCCCGGCCTCCTCGAGCAGGACGTTCCATCCTGAGGCGATGGCCGCCTTCGCGAACTGGAGCTCACGCACGTCTCGTTGGGTGAGGAAGATCGAGTTCGCCGCGTCCCCTGGCTCGCCCCGCCAGTGCAGGACGAAGACCCGCTCCTCCCCGAGCTTGACCAGGCGCGAAGCCAGCGCGGGCGCGATGCCGGCGGCGACCTCGTCAGCCACGAACCGTCCCGAGTGGTCGAGCAGGCCGGTCCCCACGAGGCTCGCGACGGCGTCGACGAGGCCAGAACCGCACAGGCCCTCTGGTTCGCTGTCACCGATAACCTGCAACTGGACGCCCGGGGTGCTGCCGTTCGCTTGCGCCGGTGCCGCCCCGGCGTGCAGGACAACCCCCTCGATCGCGCCGTCGGCGGCGCGCATCCCGCACCTGATCGCCGCGCCCTCGAACGCGGGCCCGGCCGGGGCGGCGGTCGCGAGCAGCCACTCCCGGCTCCCGAGCACGATCTCGCAGTTCGTGCCGATGTCGATGAACAGCCGGATCCTGGCGTCTCTGTTCATGCCCGACGCGAGCAGCCCGGCCGTGATGTCGCCGCCCACGTAGGCGCCGAACGCCGGGAACACCACGGCCCGCGCCCGCGGGTGCACCGCGAGCTTCAGGTCGGCGGCGAGGATCTCGGGCAGCAGCCTGGCCGACAGGATGAACGGGGCGACGCCCAGCGGCTCGGGGTCGATGCCGAGCGCGAGATGCGTCATCGTCGCGTTCCCCGCGAGCGCCACCTCGTACACGTCGAGCGGGTCGACCCCGGCCTGATCGCAGACCTCGCTGGTCAGGTCGCCCAGCGAGGAGTGCGCGAGCTCGGTGAGGCGGTCCAGGTTCTGCGGCTCCAGCATGACCGCGCTGATCCGGCTGATCACGTCGGCGCCGAACGGCTGCTGCTTGCTGAGCATCGAGCTAACCGCCATCGGCGTGCCCGTGGACAGGTCGAGCAGCGTCGCGACGACCGTCGTGGTGCCGAGGTCGAACGCGATCCCGTAGCGGCTGCCGGTCGTGTCGCCGGCCTGCACGTCGATCAGCGTCTCGTCCACGACCACGGCGGTGACCTTGTAGTCGGCCTCGCGCAGCACGCGGCCGAGCGTGCGCAGCACCGGCAGGTCGACGCGCGGCTCCAGGTCATCGAGCTCGCCGAGCACCCGCTCGATGTCGCTGCGCTGGTCGGACAGCGACGGCTCGGCCAGCTCCAGGTAGCGCTTCTGGACCGCGGGGCGCAGGATCACCTGGCGGCCGACGCCGACGGTCGCGGCCTTCGGCCTCGTGGTCAGCGGCGGGACCTCGATATGCAGGTCGGTTCCTGCTTCGGCGCGGCACGCGAGCCGCCACCCGTCGCGCAGCTCGTCGGGCGAGAACGCCCTGGTGTCGAGGCTGGACACCGGCACGGCGCCGCCCGCGATCCTGACCTTGCACTTCTTGCACGTGCCGTGGCCGCCGCAGGTCGAGTCGATCGCGATGCCGTTCCAGCTCGCCGCGTCGAACACGGTGACACCGGCCGGAACCCGCACCTTAGCGCCGTTGGACGCGAAGACCAGGTCCACCCTAGGCGTGACGGCCGCACCCGGTTCGGCAAGCTCAGCGGGGGTCATGGTCGCCTGCCCGCGCTAGGTGGCCGCGGCGGCGGCCGCCGCGGCGGCCCTGTGGGCCGCGATCCAGGTGGAGCCCCACTCGTCGCGGTTGAGCAGCAGGTCGCACGCGCGCGCAGCGCGTACCAGCTCGGGGCAGCGGGCGTCCATGATCGCGCTGGTCAGCCCCGCGGCGCTGGCCATGGGCAGGAACGCGGCGACCAGCGCGGCTCGGTCCGGCATGCCGAACGAGATGTTCGAGGCGCCGAGCGTCGTGTTCACGCCGAACTCCTCGCGCAGCAGCTGGAGCGTCTCCAGCGTCCTGACCACGACGGAGGTGTCCGCGCCGATCGGCATCGCGAGCGGGTCGATCAGCACGTCCTCGACCGGGATTCCGTACCTGCCGGTCGCCGTGTCGATGATCTTGCGTGCGAGCTCCAGCCGCCTGGCCGGGTCCTCAGGGATCTCCTCCTCGTCGTTGGGCAGCCCGATCACCGCGGCGCCGTGCCTGGCGACCAGCGGCAGGATCGCCTCGAGCCGCTCGTCCTCGGCCGTGACGGAGTTGACGAGCGCCTTGCCCTCGTATGTCGCAAGCCCGGCCTCGAGGACCTCGACGATCGAGGAGTCCAGGCACAGCGGCAGGTCGGTGAGCGACTGGATCAGCTTGACGGCCTTGACCATCAGCTCGGTCTCATCGGCCAGCGGCGCGCCCATGTTCACGTCGAGCACCATCGCGCCGCCGGCGACCTGCTGCGCGACGTCGATCTCGATCCTGGACAGGTCATCGCTGCGCAGCTGTTGCTGGAAGATCTTCCTGCCGGTCGGGTTGATCCGCTCGCCGATCACGCAGAACGGGCGGTCCGCGCCGATCACGACCTCTTTGCTGGCAGAGCGCAGCACGGTGTCCAAGGCAGCCGCCGTCCCCGGGCTCAGGCCGACAGCGCCGCTGCGCGGCGGTCAGCATGCTCTTAAGCAGCTCCGGCTCGTCGACGAGCGGAATCCCCGCATTGATGTCGAGCATGTCGGCGCCCGCCTCGACCTGGGCCACGGCGTCGATCGTGACCGTCGACAGGTCGCCGCCACGAAGCTCCTCGGCGAACTTCTTGCGGCCAGTCGGATTGATCCGCTCGCCGATGAT